>JAJDVJ010000155.1 GCA_022826205.1 Silicimonas sp.
GAAATCCTCGCCCGCGACGACATCGACGGCATGATACTGACTGTCCCGAACGAGCAGCACTACCCGGTTGCGTTGCAGGTCGCGAAAGCGGGCAAGCACGTTTACACGGAGAAGCCGATTGCCCATAACCTCGAGGACGGCCTTGCCATCGACGCGTTGCAGGACCGTTACGGTATCACCGTCACGGTGGGCCATTCCGCCCGCCTCCTGGGCGGGGTGCAGGAGATCAAGCGGCGCATCGATGCTGGCGAGCTTGGCAAGGTCGGTTTCATCGAGGCCAACTTCTCGAATGAACGCGCGCTGGAACTTACCCCCGACACTTGGCGCTGGTACCGCGACCGTGCGCCTGGCGGGCCGCTTTCCCAGCTGGCAATTCACATGTTCGACGTGGTGAACTATCTTGGTGCAGAGATCGTCGAGGCGTCCTCCATCGCCTCCAGGCTCAGTCCCGTCGGCGCCGAGGTCGATGACCAGTCCATGACGCTCTTGCGCTTTTCGGACGACGCCATCGCCTATGTCGGCACATGCTGGACCTCGCCGGGCGTTTTCTCCGTTCGCGTTTTCGGATCCAGTGGCCTCATCAATTACGAGATCGACTTCGGTACATGGGACACGCCCGAAGCGATCCGCGGATCTTCCACCCTTTACATCCAGCACGGCAGTGACGGATTCGGCAAGCGCGAGGTGCTCGACGAGCCCGCCACCAACATGTTCACAGCAGAGCTCGACATGTTTGCCGAGAGCTGCCGTACAGGCCGGACTTCGGTCCTGTCGGCGGCAAATGGCAACGAGGCGGTTGCCTGCGTCTACGCGGCGCTTGCCTCCATCGAACGAAATGGTGCCGCAGTGAAGCTCTCAGAAGTCATGGCTGCCGCAAGGGCGAACCGGACATGAGCCTGCCGACTCGCATTTTCGCCGAACTGACCCAACCGGAGATCAAGGCGCAATTGAAGAGGAACCCCCTCGTTCTTTTCCCCTGCGGTTCGGTTGAGCAGCACTCCGCACACCTGCCCGCAAAAACCGACACGTTGGCCGCAACCCGGATCTGCGAGCTGGTTGCGGCACTCATGGATGGGCTCGTTCTGCCTGCGCCATCCGTTGGCGTAACGCCGATGCACATGCCCTACGAGGCAACGGTGACCTTCACGCCGGCGACCTACCAACGAGTCGTCGTCGAGATCTGTGAAAGCGTCGCGAGCCATGGCGCAAAGGATCTGCTGATCGTCAATTGGCACGAAGGCAACATTCCCTCACTGGCCATCGCCGCGGACGAACTCCACCGTCGGGTGGGCATGCGCGTTGCCACCGTGCAGGCCTGCTACGTGGCAGAGGAATTCTACGGAGATGCCTGCAACGGCCTGACCCACGCAGGAGAGATCGAGACTCTTGCCGTCCTCGCGGTCCGGCCAGACCTTGTCCACCTCGGTCGTGTCACCGGCGGCTCGGAGCCTCGGCAGGGACACCGCATGGACAGGCTTCGTCGCACCCGCACGTTCCAGCCCGTGCTGACCGACATTCGCCAGATCGCGCCCTCGGGCTGGTACGGCAATCCGGCGCCGGCGACCGAGGAGCGAGGGCGCGAGATGATGAATGCCATTGCCAGCCATGTCGCGAAGGAGGCGACCCAGCTGCTTGTGCAGCTTGGGCGCGTACCAGATTGATGGCCAGGATCGTGCCGCGGGACGAAGGGCAGGTGCTGGACCTGCCGGGCCGGACTGCAACCGAGTTGGCTTCAGCAGCCACGGGCGCTTCTTCCACGACAGTCAGGCGTGTCGAGATTGCCCCGGGGTCGACCGCAAGGGGTCCGCACGTACACGACGGGTTCGAGGAGGTCATTCACGTCCTTGAAGGCAAGGGCGTGCTCAAGACCGATGGTGGCAATCATACGCTTGCGCCCGGTGACACCGCGATTGTTTCATCCGGTGAACGGCACCAGACGGTGAACACTGGCGAAGTGATGCTGACGCTCTTTTGCGTTTTCCCGGTTGCTGACATTCGTCCCGGGACGCGAGAGCTAGAGAGCTGGGACAGTGCCTGACGTAATCTGCCTGCGTCCGCTCGAAGACTTCGCCAATGTCGGTGTGACCCTGCCCGAGGCACTCAACATCCGTGCCCTGGAGCCGGAGAGCCAGGAACTTGCCGAGGCGATGCGATCAGCCGAGGCCTTGGTGATGCCGGCGGTCGGGCCAGCGCTTGAAACCGGGCTGTTCGCCGGATCGGCGATTCGCCTCGTTCAGGTTACCGGGGCTGGCATCGACCGCGTGGACGGTGCAGCGCTTGCTGGGCTTGGGATTGTGGTTGCAAGCATTCCAGGACGTTCGGCACTGGCAGTGGCGGAATATGTGGTGGCCACCGTTTCGACGCTCCTGAGGCGCCTGCCCGGGAGCACGGCGGCAATCCGTGCGGGAGACTACATGGACATCCGTGGCAGGATGATTCGGTGCGGCCTCAACCAGCTTGCAGGACTCACGGTTGGCGTGGTGGGATTCGGGATCATTGGCCGGGCGACGGCGAGGCAATGTTCGGAACTGGGCGCAAAGGTGATTTTCTGTGATCCGGCAATCGAAAGCGGAGACAGCGTTGAACTCGGTGAATTGCTTGCCAGAGCCGACATCGTCACGCTGCACGTGCCGCGGCAAGACGGGACCCGAGGGCTGATCGGTGCTGCGGAGATTGGCTTGATGAAGCCGGACGCAATTCTCGTGAACGCAGCAAGAGGCGGAATCGTGGACGAGGCGGCGCTGGCGGAAGCGCTGGAGGCTGGCCTGATCGGCGGGGCGGTGGTTGACGTCTTTTCGACCGAGCCGCCTGCATCCGACAATCCGCTTCTGACCGTCAGCGCGGCCACTGCGCAGCGCTTGATCCTGACGCCCCACATCGCGGGCGTAACCCGGCAGGCATGGGCAAGCCTGTTTGCGGAAGCATGGGACAATGTCGCTCGCGTACTCTTGCAGGGAGAACCTGCATGTCACGTGACGAACGGTGTCGCGGCATGATGCTCCGGAAATCGCGGACTGCCGGCCTGGGAAGCCATGCGACCGAATGCAAGAATTGCTGGGGCTGTGGCTGGCGTGAAGTTCAAGGCGGTCACAGTCGAGTTGCCTTGCCGCCGAGCTATTGGACCGAGGACGCAAATTGCCGCGAACTCACGAACGCGAGCGCGCAGCGATTGCATCCGGATCAAAGGCCCAGAAGCTGTTTCGCGTTGCCGGAGAATATCGCGTTCCGGGTCGCGTCATCCACGGGTGCTTCACGTAGCCAGTCGACCCCTTTCCTGTTGTCTGCGTAGGGCCAGTCGACCGCGAAGAGGATCCGTTCGAGCTCGAGCGTCTTCAGGCAGAGCAGGAGCGCGTCATCTGCGAAGAACCCGCTGGTGGTGATCCAGAAGTTCCGGCGGAAGGCGGTGTGGAAGTCGACTGGCGCGCCACCGGTTCGGCGAAGACTTTCGTCGATCCGCGGCATCCAGAAGGGAAGTGCCTCGCCCAAGTGACCGAGAATGATCTTCAGGTTCGGGTGCCGGTCAAGAACGCCTGAGAGGATCAACCGGATGGCTTGGGTTCCGGCCTCCACTCCGAATCCCCACGCGGCGCGCGTGAACATCGGGTGGGATTCGTCGTAGGGCGCGAAATAGCGGGCCGTGACCGTCTTGTCGGGCAGGGCAGGGTGGAGGTAGATCGGAACGTCCAGCTTCTCGGCGCGGGCGAAGATCGGCCAGTAGGCTTCGCCATCGATCATCTCGCCGCGACTCATCCCGTGGATCATCGCGCCCTTGAGCCCAAGTTCCTCGACCGCTCTCTGGAGCTCGTCCGCCGCGGCATGGGGCAGCATCGTGGGAATCATTGCAAAGCCCTGGAATCGGTCTGGCGTTTCGGCGATCACGGCTGCGAGCGCGTCGTTCACGGAGCGGCAGGCCGCCGATGCAACATCATCCGCAAGGCGCTGGCTGCCCGGAGACTGGTGCGAAAGAACCTGCATGTCGATTCCTGCCTCGTCCATCTCGTCAATCCGGATGCCGACGAAGTCGTAGAGCCGGTCAGTGAGAGGCGGTGGCTGCTGACGCGCGGCGGCAGCGAAATGCTCCGTAAGCGCGGCGTGCATGAAATGCTCTTCAACTGCGATGACTCCGTGAGATTTCGGCTGATCCATTTTGTCACCCTTGCGTCTTCTTGCGCGACTGTCTGGCGGTACGTGTCTTGCTGCCGCGGCCGGACTTGGGAGGCGCGATGCTGTTTCGCTCGATGATCGACACCGGCATGATCGTAGTTTCGGGCACACGTGCGTCAGGCTCGGTCATGCGCTTCAGGAGGATTTCCGCCGCGATGCGCCCGACGTCGAACTGCAGGATCTGCACGGTGGTGAGCCCCGGCGGAATCATGTCAAGAAACGGAATGTCATTGAACCCCGTCACCGAGATGTCCTCGGGGCACTTCAGTCCCAGAGACGCGACTGCATCGACGGCGCCGATCGCCAGGCGATCATTGGCGCAGAGCAGGGCGGTCATGTCCGGGGAGTTTTCCAATGCGGACAAGGCGCAGCGGTTGCCTTCGTCCTCGTTGTAGCGCTCGGCCACGACCATGGCGGTGTCTGGCACCTTGAGTTCGAGACCTTTCGCCGCGGTCTCAAACGCCTCTCGTCGCTGAATGCCGGTCGACAAGTCCTTTGGCCCCGCGATGTGGCCGATGTTCCGGTGTCCGGCATCGTGGAGCTTCTGCATCATCATTCGGATTCCGCCCGCGTCATCGTTGATGACCGAGGGGATTCCGGAGCCCTCCACCATTCGGTTCGCCGTGACAATGGGAACTTCCCGGGAGATGCGCTCCAGATGCGGATCCATGTGGGTCACGGCTGCATCGATGATGCCGTCAACGCCTCGTTGCAGCAGCACGTCGAACAGGCGCGCTTCACGATCGGGATCATTGTCCGTGTTGACCAGGATCGAGGCGTATCCGGCGGGCTCCAGTGCAGCTTCCATTCCGCGTACGATCGGCGGAAATAGGGTGTTGGTGATGTCAGGGATCATGACGCCCACGGTCATGGTTCGACGGGTCCTGAGCCCGGCGGCAATGCGATTCGGCCGGTATCCCATGGCATTGGCCGTTTCGCGGATCTTCGCCACGACTTCCGCTGACAGCAGAGCGCGCGCGTTCGGCGACAGCGCTCGCGAGACCGTTGCGACATGTACGCCGGTCTCTCTCGCAACATCTTTGATCGTAACGCTTTTCTTCACATTCCTGTCCAACGCATTGCAGAAGGTTATACCGCTCTTTGGCCCGATGCAAACGGTTGCGGAAAAAATCTTGACCGATGGAAAGAAGGACGTTACGTTCATGCAATCGTTTGCGCAGATCAGTGATCTCGCCAAGCGAAACACGAACTGACAGGGCTCCGTTGGATGGCAAGCGTCGTTGACAAAAGGGATTTTTCGAAGCCGGTCATCCGCCGCAAGGCATTGTCGGCGTCCAACGACGGGTCACTCGCCACCGTCGTGAATTTCGGAGACCTGGGCGAGTTGACCTTTGACGAGCCGGTCGCGCACGGCGGATCCGACAAGGGTCCCACGCCGCTTACCGGTGTCCTGGCATCGCTGTGCGGGTGCGAGGCGGTCACGTTCGGCCGCACGGCCCGTGAGGTGGGCTTTGAATACGAAGGCATCGATTTCGACGCGGCCTTCACCATCGACATCCGCGGGCGTTCCGGAATGCGCGGGGTCGTGCCTCACTTCCAGACGGTCAAGGTCGAGGCGCGCGTGCGCACCCGAGAAAATCAAGCGCGACTGACGAACGTCGTCGAGGAAACGGAGGCGCGGTGCCCGGTCTTCAACCTGATCAAGGACGCCGGGGTCCGAATCGAGATGATCTGGATCCGTGACGCCGGCGATGCCGGCACCATGGTCGCTTAACGGGAGAACAGGATGACAAGACCCACCATTGGTTGGATCGGCATGGGACGCATGGGCTTCCCGATGGCGGAGCGGCTGGTGAATGCCGGATATGACGTCAAGGTCTGGAATCGAACGCGTTCGAAGGCGGAACCGCTGGAGGAGAAAGGTGCGACTCTTGTCGACAGCCCGCCGGATCTGGCTTGCGTCGATGTGTTGGCAACCATGGTCTCGACGGGCAAGGACGTCGAGGCGCTCTGCTTCGGCGAGAACGGGGTGCTGGCCGGAGACGGCGTGCCAGGGATTTTCCTCGATTGCTCGTCGATCGGTGTCGAGGAGTCGGCGGAGATTCGTATGCGGCTTGCCGAAAAGGGGGCGGAGCTCGTTTGCTCGCCCGTCAGCGGGAACGGAAAATGCGTGAAGGCAGGCAAGTTGAGCGCCGTTGCTTCGGGACCAAGGGCGGCATTCGACAGGGTCGAAGACATCGTCGCTACCGTCGCTGCCAATGGCGTCTCCTATGTCGGCGAGGGCGAACTGGCGCGATTCTGCAAGATTGCACATAACGTGATGCTGGGCGTGGTGACCCAGAACCTGGCTGAAATCACAATCCTCGCGCAGAGGGCAGGAGTGCCGCGCCGGGCGTTTCTCGATTTCATGAACAACTCGGTCATGGGGTCGATATTCACGCGCTACAAGACCAACGCTTTCGTCAACCTGGACTGGACAACGACTTTCACACCTGCGCTCCTGCGCAAGGATCTCGACTTGGGTCTGGCATCCGGGCGCGAACTCAACGTGCCGATGCCGGTGACGGCGGCAACCCGCGAAGCGCTGCAGGCCCATTTCGGAGCGGCGGCGCTCAAAGACGATCCGGCGGCCTATCTGGAAGAGGACTTTTCCGCGCTTCTCGAGACTGTCGCGCTGGCAGCAGGCATTGAGCTCGAGAGCGAAGACAGCCCTTATCCCACCGGACTGGAACTGCCCCAGGCGGCTGAGTGAGGGGCGAACCCGAGTTGGCGTCGATACGTGTGACGCCTGAAACGGCAAACTTGAAAGGGAGGTAAACCCAATGAAACTAGGAAAATTGCTTGCGAGCTCGGCTGCTATGGCCATGGTCGCGTCGGCTGCCGTAGCCGAAATCAAGATCGGCACGTCGCTGCCATTGACAGGTGCGTTCTCGATCGCTGGCGCAAAGCACGAACAAGGCTACCAGCTTTGCGTTGACATGATCAACGAACGTGGCGGTATCAATGGCGAGCAGCTCGACCTGATCATGTCGGACAACCGGTCGGATCCGGCCACCGCGATCGCACAGTACGAGCGGTTCATCAACGTCGATGGCGTCAACGCGGTATTCGGCACGTTCTCGTCGCGCCTGACCTTCCCGGTCGCAAACATTCTTGCAAAGAACGGCTTGGTGCATCCTGTCCCGGCTGGTGGCGCCTTGCGGATCTACACCCAGGGCCACAAGAACATCTTCTATTTCCAGCCGAACGCGGCCGAGTATGTCGGTTCGTCGCTGCAAGGTCTCATCAGCGACCTGGTCGACGAGGCGGATCGTCCGAAGACCGCTGCCGTCGTGTCGGCGGACGACTTCTTC
>JAJDVJ010000101.1 GCA_022826205.1 Silicimonas sp.
GCATCGGGTTTTCCGTTCGTTGATCGGGAGCTTCAGACCCTCCATGAGCCGCTCGACCGCCGTCAGCATTTCCGCTGCCGGGGCCTTGCCGATCACGCAGAAGTCGTCGGCGTAGTTCACGATTTCCGAACGGAAGCGCCGGGCAAAGCCCAGCGTCTTCCAGCCCAGCACGAAGCGCCGCATGTAGAGGTTGCTGGCCAGCGGACTTATCGGTGCCCCTTGCGGGGTCCCTTTCCGCTCCTTGCGAGACCGGCTCGTGCGGCGCTTGCCGCCCTTGCCGTCGTCCTCCTCCACCGGCATTTCCAGCCACGCCTTGATGAGCTTGAGCATCCGCCCGTCGCTGATGCGCCGGGCAAAGCTCTTGAGAAGCTCGGCATGCGGAATTTCTCCGAAGTAGTTGGACAGGTCGCAATCGACCACCTCGTTGTACCCCCTGTGCAGGAGGTGAACGACGCGGTTCACCGCGTCGTGGGCGCTCCGTCCCGGCCTGTAGGCATGCTGCTCCGGTTGCAGGTCCGCTTCGAATATCGGCTCAAGCACGAGCAAGGCCGATGCCTGCGCTACCCGGTCCCGTATGCAGGGAATGCCCAAGGGCCGGAACTTGCCGGGCTGCTTCTTCGGGATGAGCACCTGCCTTACAGGCTTCGGTGTGTAGTCCCCATCCTTCAGTTCCCGCGCCAGTTCCCCAAGCCAGCGCCCCACGCCCTGCAACTCGATGTCCTCGAAGGTCTCTCCGTCCACTCCGGGGGAGCCGCCGTTCAGGCGGACCCGCCTCCAAGCTTCGGCGAGAAAGTCCTCGCGCCACACCTTGTCGATCAGCGCGTGGAAACGCCGGTCGGGTTCTTCCTTAGCTTTCGCATGTAACACGGTCTGGAGTTTCCGAACCGTTTCTGACCCTGATAGGCGTCTGCCAGTGGTCATGCCTTTCCTCCTTCGCGTATCGCTCTCAAACCAGGGCTCCTTCCCTCCACCGGCATTACCCGGCTTCCGCGGTAATACGAGCCCATCCGTCACCCTGCCGGCCCGGCCTGCCCCTCGCGGGGGTCCGGTTGGTGTGTGCGCACCACCGACAGGGCTTCCCGTGTTGCTACCGTTCCCCTCTTCCATGCGTGCCGCCGCCACTACCCCGGCGGAACCGTCCGGCGCTCGCGTCGCTCGCTTCCCGGCCGGTGGCAGCCTTCCCCACGATACAGACGGGTCGGCTTCCGCATTACACGTTTCGAGGCCTGCTCAGCGTTCACTCGCGTTGCGGCCCGCATGGTTGCTGAGTCGCCCAAGGCGACCCGTTGCATCGGAGTGCTTCAGGCCATGTCGTTGCCTCCATCACCCGCTCCGATTGCTACCGGCTGGAGCGACAGTTGCCGGGCGGGATTCGCACCCGCTAGGGAACGGCGCCTTTCCACGGCGCACCGCAGGAATGGTTCTGGATCGACGCAGACGGCGGAAAGCACTTGGGAATCGCCCGCCACCGGCATCCCGTCCCGAGCATGAACCGGATCCCGTTGAAAGCCTCCCGCATGTCGAGCGTGCGGGGGCGCCCCATCCTTGAAGGAGGCGGGATGAGCGGTTCGATCACGGACCGTCCGGCATCCGTCAAATCGGTTTCATGTCTGACCATCGGCCGTCCATGCTGCTCCCGAGTGGTCTCGTTCCAAGCCATGCGGCCCTCCCTGTCTGGTGTGGTGACCACTGGGAAGTGCCACATTTGGGGAGACCACTCGACTTTCAGGTCAAGCTCTTAGGCACTTGCGAAAGCGCGGGCCCCGTGCAATGGCAATGCGGGCCGCCCGCATTTCCGGCACCAAGGCTGGCGCATTGGCGAATCAAGCGCGGGCGGCACTTTCCAGCGGACGGCAGATCGGACAGGGAAGCGGACATGAATTTCGGCACGATGCAGAAGATCCGGGCTTTCCGGGTTGCGCTCGATGCGGGCGATCTGGATGACGCGGCGGTGCAACTGCACAGGCTGCCGGACGCGGCGAAGCCTGCCGCCCGCGCTGAACTTGCGAAGCTGCGCGGCGAAGCGGAGAGGATGAGTCGTTTCGGTGCTCGCAAGGCCGGGTACAGGACCGGGCCGCCTGGCGTCCGCCTTCGGTCACGGCAAGGCTGATCGTCCGAAATGCCGCGACACGCCTCGCGGAAGGGCGCGTCACTCCAGTTGCGTCCCGATCTTCGGGAAGCGCGACGCTGCCAGGCCCGCCAACCGCCTGGCCTCTGGCTCGGCCAGCACTGCATCCGCCGGTGGCCTGCGTGACTCCGCGGATCTTGGCGGTTCCCTACCTGGATCGACCCGACAGCCCCCAACTGAATCCTGTCTCCTTCTCCGACCGGGCCCACAGCCTTTCCATGACGGCCTTGTCGCAGGCGCAAGGTTCCAGGGAGCCACGGCCTACGGGACCAACCATTTCCATGCGGCCCGTGGGACCATGGAGGGCCCGCTGCTCCAGGCCATCCTCGGTTGCGCACATGACTTCCGGAAAGGCGCCCTTTTCGGCCGATTGAACCATGGGCGACCTGGACATGACGAACCACAGGGCCCGCGTGACAAGGCCGCCGCTCTTGCTGATGATCGACGTTGCGGATGCCCCGGGATGGCAGACGTAGACCTTGACGGACCTGCCTGCGGCCTTCACTCGATCCTGCAGCTCGTAGGCGAACATCATCTGCGCCAGCTTGCTTTGGCTGTAGGCCGCGTTGGCGCCGTAGTTCCTGTCCCAGTTCATGTCGTCGAACCTGATCGTCCTCAGCCCCATCCTGTAGCCGAGACTGGCGACGACCACGATCCGGCCCTTCGACTCCTCGATGCGGTCGAAGAGCATTCCGCACAAGACGAAGTGACCGTAGTGATTGGTCCCGAGCTGGCTTTCGAACCCGTCAACCGTCAGCTTCCGTGCCGGCACCTGCGCGATGGCCGCGTTGCAGATGAGCGCGTCGATCCGGGGCACGGTTCCGAGCACCTCGCCTGCCGCGCTGCGCACGCTTGCAAGCTCGGCGAGGTCCATGCGGACAAAGCGCACGTCGGCACCCGCACCGAATTCGTCTTCGAGCGCCTTCACGGCAGCGGTCGATCTTTCGGCGCTGCGGTTGAGCATCACCACGGTTGCGCCCTTCGAGAGAAGAATGCGCGCGGCCTGAAACCCCGTGCCCGCATTGGCGCCGGTGATCACGCAGGTCCTGCCTTCGAGACTTGGGAGCCGCTCCGGCGTCCAGCCATCGGGTCCGAATCGGGTGTCTTTCATCGTCTTGATCCTTTCAGCGTGATCTGCAATCACTTGCCGATGTCATGGTCGCACGTCAACATGCCGGGCGAACACGGCCTCACTGGCGAATACCTCCGTGACGCCTTCAGGGCGCGCGCTGAAGAGCCCGGAGGACGCCGATGCGGGGCGCGGCAGGTCAAGGAGATCCGCTGGCTCTCCTGATCCTTGCCGCCGGCTGCCGCGCGAAATCTCGCCGGGATCGCGGCGCGAAAGCGATCGCCGCAATGCCCGCATTGCTCCGGGCGGCGGCGGTCGGTCTCCGCTGCGTCGACGTGATGGAGAGAAGCCCGGGCGCGCGCGCAGGAAGGCATGGAATCCGGGAACGAATCTTGCGACGCATTCCCGTCCCGGATGTTGCACCGGCATCGAGACAAGGCCCTTGGCCGACTTCCCGCAAGCCGGTTCAGGGGCGACCGCCTCCCCCCGGCCATCACGCAGTTCGAGCGGAACCGACCGGATCCCCGTCAGCAAGCGTGAAAGCGCCCTGCATGATGCCAGGCACCTGTCGACACGTTTCGGCAGATCGCCGAATGCGTGTCGGCTTGCACATCGGAGCAAGGCGCGGCATCGAGAGATCGGCAAACTGCGTTGACCGGGCAACCATGCAGCGGGGAACGGGCAAATGCGAAGAACGACGTCGAATGGCGCCATCGCGATCGCGACCATGCCGGACGATGAACGGATGCCTGCCGATGGCGGATGACGACATCCCGCTGGTCGGCTTCATGGCAGACCCGGAGGCCGCGCAGATCGTCCGCGCCGCGCTGACAAAGCTCGCGGCTTCGCTGGATTGCCGGTGCCCAGGCTGCCGCCGAGACCTGCCGGACATGGATGCAGGAACGCGCGACCATGTCCGCGAGCGCGCGATGGAGATGATCGAGGCGCTCGACGAGCAGCTGGACGCGGTCGAGCTTGACCTGGCGTTGCCGCCGGACGCGCCGATGCATTGAGACGCGGCATCCAGCCGTTGCCGGCCTCCCGGCATGCGAGGGCGTCTTCGCTCCTGAATCGCTGACGTGCCGGAAACGAAGCGTTCGGAAGCCCTGCCTTCCGCGCCCGGGCGCATACCGGATCCACTGCAAATCGGCGTCGCCGGGCAAGTCTCGCCCCCGGGATTGACCGAAAGCCGGCGTTCCGTCAGGCGCGTTTCCGCGCTCCGGGCCGAACCGGCGTCTGGAGCCTGTTGGACATTCGGTTCGGCATTCGGACATGCTCCGCCCGAGACGGATCGGACCCGCGGCGTGCAATGAGCGAAGACGGTGACCTGAGGGCGAAGCTCGCCAAGCTGGAGGCGCTGTTCCGGAGAGCGGGCAGTCCGGGAGGGAAATCGGCCGCCGGTGCCGCCATCGAACGGCTGCAGGGACGCCTGGCAGGTTCGGGCGAGAAGCGGGAGCCGGAGGTCGAGCTCCGGCATTCGCTGCACGATGTCTGGTCCGCCGACCTGTTCCGCGCGGTCTGTCGCAAGCATGGGGTGCGGACGTACCGCTGCAAGCGGCAGCGCCGGACGACCGTCATGGTGCGCGTTCGAGAAAGCGAGTTCGACCGGGGGCGTGGCCGGAACGCCGCCGGCTTCATGACGAACTGGCCGACTGCTTCAACGACGTGACCGACCACCTCCGCCGTTGCGTCGCCAAGCATCTTGGGGTCTGTCATGGGGACACCGTGCCATGTCACTCCCCCAATCCACCGAACGCGCCGACGATCCCCAACTGCTCGAACACTCCGACTGTCTCCGCGTGTCCGGAACCGTAGAACCCGCCCTGAATGCGATTGCCTGTGACTCCGGCTTGAAACGTTCCGTCTGATCGCACTGGAACGTCGTCAAAACGGATCGCCGCAACGGTGTGAACCCGGTTCCTGTCAATGTTCTTGATGTTGGTGAAGTCTGCATCAATCGTGCCGGGGAAGCTGTAAATGAGCCTTGCATCACCCTGAAGGAAATCTCCGCGACTTGTTCCGGCAGCAGGCGTTCCAACCATGACGCCGCGCCATGTTGCGGATGAGCCGGGGCGGCTTCCCGTGAGGTCGCCGCCAACAAGACCGGATCTTACCCAGATGTCGATGCCGTCTTGGGTTACGCGTTCCTCACTGACCTGAAATGCACCATTCTGCATCCAGGCTCCCAAGGCCTTGAGACCACCATCACTGGTTTCGCCACCCGACAGGGTGATTCC
>JAJDVJ010000025.1 GCA_022826205.1 Silicimonas sp.
AGGTCTCTGCCTCACAGCGATCCCTGGGCTTGCCAAGTATGCGTCGCCCGACTGCCACGACGGTATCGGCTGCGAGCACGACCTCGCCATCCGCGCGGGCAACGGACTTCGCTTTCTCTTCCGTCACGCGCAGGCAGTAAGTGCGTGGCAATTCGCCCACACTCGGAGTCTCATCGATGTCTGCGGGACGCACGTCCTCCGGCGTGACGCCTAGCTGAGCGAGCACCTCGAGCCGCCTTGGCGAGGCCGACCCGAGAACGAGGCGCGGGTTCGAAGCGTTCACTTGAATCGATAGTTGATCCGGCCCTTCGACAGATCGTAAGGCGTCATTTCCACCTGTACCCGGTCGCCGGCAAGAACCCGGATTCGGTTCTTGCGCATCTTGCCTGCCGTATGCGCGATGATCTCATGGCCATTTTCAAGCTCGACCCGGAATGTCGCGTTCGGCAGGAGTTCCTTCACAACACCGGGAAATTCGAGCAATTCCTCTTTGGCCATGATTCCTCCTGTTTTGACTGCCTGATCGTCAGGCGCGGCGACTATGTGTGGCGACCGGGCGTGAATCAAGCCCCAATTCGCAAGATTGCCAGAGTGACCGCTCCCGGTCCCGGAAAATGGGGCCTTGCGGCGCGGTCCATGGTCAAGTTGTCGCGCCTGCCGGCGGAATCGTGGGCGGACCGAACCGTTCAAGCATCCGCGCCCTGATCTGGTCGCGTGTCTCGCGATAGCTCTTGAGCTTCTCGTCTCTCGCCTCGCCAAGCCCAGTGGGATCCAGCACCGGCCAGTATTCGACTTCAAGATGAAAGTACCTGGTCAGTTCCAGGGCCCTTCTTTGCGAGGCCGGACTCAACGCGACGACAAGATCGAACGCCGCAAGGTCGTCGCCCCAATCCTGCATTTCGTCGAAGCTTCGCGAGCGATGGCGGGCGAGCCCGATGCCAATTTCCTCGCACACGGCGATCGAGAACCCGTCAATCTCCATGTCGTTGTAGACACCTGCGGACTGCACATAGATTTCCTGGCCGTAGAATTTCTTCATCATCCCCTCGGCCATCGGCGAACGGACTGCATTGTGATCGCAGCAAAAGAGGACCGACGTGGGGTGGTCCGCCACCTGGTCAGCCTCCGAAGTGGAGAACGCAGATCAAGGTGAACAGGCGACGCGCAGTGTCGATGTCAAGCTCGACCTTGCCGTCAAGGCGTTCCTCAAGAATGCGCGCGCCTTCGTTGTGGATGCCTCGCCTCGCCATGTCGATCGCCTCGATCTGGCCTGGAGGAAGCCGCTTGACTGCATCGAAGTAGCTCTCGCAGATCTGGTAATAGTCCTTCACGACCTGGCGGAACGGTCCCAGAGAGAGGCGGAATTCGACAGCGGGCCTGTCCGATTCCGTGCGAACGTCGAATACGAGAAGCCGGTCATAGATGGCCAGTTGAAGTCGATAGGGTCCCGCAGGCGCCTTTCGCGAGTCCGACGCCGTGATCGTGAACGAATTGTCCTCCAGCAAATCGAAGATCGCTACCCGACGCTCCTGCTCGATCTCCGGCGTCGGCGGTGGAAGCGCACTGTCGTCAATCTCTATGTGTACGATCCGGGACATGTTGGCCGAGATACGGAAAGCACCGGCTTTTTCAATAGGAATCCAACCGCAACCCTCGTTCGGCACACCTGAGAATGGCAGTTGCACGAAGCGGCCAGCGCGAATTCAGGCAGGCAAAATGCCCGCAGCGAAAGCCCACCTGGCGCAACAGTCATGCCGACCGGTTCGGATCATCATGCGACATCATGGCACGTCAACAGCCGCAGCGTCTCGCGCGGCGAAAGCAAAACCTGGACGATCTGCAATGTTGACGACAGTCCGCCACCAACGCTTCAGGCAAGCGGGAATCCCATCCCCCCGCTGCAAGCCTGCGGCACTATCTGTTCAACCGGTCCAGCCTTGAACTGACGCTCAAGCCATGTGCCTGCAGCCGCTCGCTTTCCGCGAGCGTCACCGCCGCAGGACCGATCTCCCGGAGAGCCTCGGGAGACACCTGCGCCAGTGTCGTGCGCTTCATGAAGTCGAGGACCGACAGGCCGGACGAAAACCGTGCCGTGCGTGCGGTCGGCAGAACGTGGTTCGGACCTCCGACGTAGTCACCGATCGCCTCGGGCGTCCACGCGCCGACAAAGATAGCCCCGGCGTGCCTTATGTTCGGGATCAATGGCTCAGGGTCGCTGACGCAGAGTTCAAGATGCTCCGGGGCGATGTCATCTGCCAATGCAGCCGCCTCTCCCAAATCCTGTACCAGGATAACGGCACCGTTTCTCTCCCAGCTCGCGGCCACGATTTCGCGCCTGTCGAGCAACTTCAGATGCTCCTCGATTGAATCAAGCACTAGTTCGGCCAGCGTTGGATCGGTCGTAATCAGAATGGCCTGCGCGCTTTCGTCATGCTCCGCCTGGCTCAGCAGGTCGAGCGCGATCCAGTTTGGATCGTTTGACTTGTCCGCGATGACGAGGATCTCCGACGGGCCTGCAATCATGTCGATTCCGACATGCCCGAAGACCTGCCGCTTTGCTGCAGCCACATATGCGTTGCCAGGTCCGGTAATCTTGTCGACAGGCATGACGGTTTCCGTCCCGTAGGCAAGGGCGGCAACGGCTTGGGCGCCCCCGAGCCTGTGGATCGTATCGATGCCGGAGAGCTTTGCGGCCAAAAGCACCAACGGGTTGAGTTCTCCGTGCGGTGCCGGAACGGTCATGACCAGGCGCTCGACACCGGCAACCTGCGCCGGGATGGCATTCATCAAGACCGACGAAGGGTAGCTCGCCCGCCCGCCCGGCACGTAGAGCCCCGCCGACTTCACGGGTGTCCAGTGCCAACCAAGCGTTGCGCCGGCCTCGTCGGTCCAGAGCGCATCATCCGGCCGCTGCCGCTCATGATACGCACGGATGCGCGATGCAGCGAACTGCAGCGCCTCAAGCTCGTGCGAACCAATCCCCGAAACCGCGGACTCGATTTCTTCCTCGGAAACCGTGAATTCATCCGGTTTCAACTCCAGATGATCATACTTTGCGGTGAGCTCCACCAACGCCTCGTCGCCACGCGCACGCACGTCGGCAATGATCCCGGCCACCGCCTGATTTACGTCCGGCGCGTCCTCGCGCTTCAAGGACAGGAGCGCTCGAAACCTGCTCTCGAACTCCGGGTCCGTCGTGTTCAGAAAATGCGCCATTGATGACCTCTTGCCGACTCATAGCTGCATGCAAAGGAACGCTCCAGCCCGAGTCCGATGTCACTCCGGGTGCTCGGGCGTTCGTTGAGAGGGTGCTTCATAAGTGCATGTAACATCCTGCAACGTGATGTTGATTGCCTCGACTTCAACCTCAACAGCCGCGTCACCTGCAAATGTAAGCACTACGCGACCCATCCCATCTCCGTCAGGCTGGAAGCTGAGCATCAGCAAGGACAGCACGATGTCCTGCGACACCTCCGGTGCTGGCCCCTGCTGCCTGACCGCGATCACGTCATCAACCGCGAGAACTGCCTGCACACGCTCCAGATGCGGGTCACGTTCCTCGCCCTGCTGCACGGCCTCCCAGCGGAAACGATTGAACAGGCACGCGAATCGCCGCCTCTTCTTGTCCCAAGTCATCTCGCCGGCCGGCAGGACCGCGTCCTGGACAAGTGCGGACATGATCTGCAGATCCTCGACGTCATCCGCACGCAGCTTCAGCGGCCGTTCCGGACCTGTCTGGACACTCGCGGCGCTCGACATCAATTCTGGATCCTCTCGATCTTCGCGCCCACCGAACCCAGTTTTTCTTCCACGTGCTCGTACCCCCGGTCAAGGTGGTAGACACGGTTGACCACTGTCTCGTGCTCAGCACCAAGACCCGCCAGGATCAGCGAAACCGACGCGCGAAGATCCGTTGCCATTACTGGGGCGCCTTTCAAGCGCTTAACTCCCGTAACCGTCGCTGTTCCGCCCCGCACGTCTATGTCAGCGCCCATGCGCATCAGTTCCGGTGCATGCATGAATCGGTTTTCGAAGATCGTCTCTTCGAGCCTGCTCACGCCATCCGCGGTGCACAGCAGCGCCATCATCTGCGCCTGCAAGTCGGTTGGAAACCCAGGATACGGCTCGGTCCTGACATTGATCGGGCGGATGCGATCGTTTCCGCGTGCAACCCTGATTCCTCGCCCCGTTTCCTCGACCGATACGCCAGCCTCCTCAAGCCTTTCCGCGACCGTCCTGACAAGTTCCATCCGGCCACCGAGGCACTCAACCTCACCACCGCAGATTGCAGGAGCCATCATGTAGGTCCCAAGCTCGATCCGGTCGGCAATCACCGTGTGCCTGGCCTCTCCCAGCCGGCTTGCGCCTTCAATGTTGATGGTCGGAGTGCCCGCGCCCTCGATCCTGGCGCCCATCGCCGTCAGGCATTCGGCCAGATCCACGATCTCGGGCTCGCATGCCGCGTTTTCGATGACCGTCGTGCCCTTGGCCAGCGTTGCTGCCATCAGGACATTTTCGGTCGCACCGACGCTTGCAATCCTGAGCGTCACCTTCGCGCCCTTCAGTCCTTTTGGTGCGGTAGCGTGCAGGTATCCGTCCTTCAACTCGATTCTTGCGCCCAGAGCCTCAAGCGCAGCGACGTGTACATCCATCGGGCGCGCTCCAATGGCGCATCCCCCGGGCAAGGAAACTGTTGCCTGACCCTCACGCGCAAGAAGCGGGCCAAGCACGAGGTTCGACGCGCGCATCTTCCGCACGATGTCATACTCGGCCGTCGTGGAAACCGAGCCACCCGAGCACATGGTGATGACCTTGCCATCCTCGGAAGCCTGAACATGCACACCCAGAGATCTCAGCAACAGGCCCATTGCATCGATGTCCGAGAGGCGCGGCGCGTTCATCAAGACAAGGGGCTCTTCGGTCAGCAATGTCGCTGGCATCAGAGCCAGACACGAGTTCTTTGCGCCCGCGATCGGAATCTGGCCGTTGAGCCTGACACCCCCTGTAACGACTATGGAATCCATTATTCTGCCTGCCCCTCGGTCTTGACCTTGTCCTTCCGTGCCCGAGCCTGAGCCTGAGCCTTGCGCCTCTTCAGATTGGCCCTGAGCGCCGCCTTCAGGCGGTCGGCCCGGGCTTCAATCCGCCTGCGCTCGCGTCCGGAAGGTGCTTTTTCGCCCATCCAGACTGCTTATCCCAGCCACAAATGACCGTCCAGATCAGGCTTGCGTGGGACGGCGATTGCCATTATCCCGCGCATTCGTCGACTGGCGCTGCCGTAGCTCAGGGGTAGAGCACTCCCTTGGTAAGGGAGAG
>JAJDVJ010000154.1 GCA_022826205.1 Silicimonas sp.
AACTGCGCCGCATCGAAATCCTCCCTCAAGGGGATCCCTGCCCTCATACCGACCCTCCAATCGCTCGAGCGGCATTGAGTCAGAAGTCGCCCTCCCTGGGAATCCCCTCAATGAGTCTCAACCCTCAACCGCTGGTATGAGTTCCCGTACGCGTTCCTGGAGGCTTTCGGCAACAAGGCAACGACGGTCAAGCGGCTGCGTTCCGGTGCATCGAACAATTCCGACCTTGGCGGCGTGCTGCAGCGCAGCAACATCCACATCAAGGTGTGCCCCAAAGGCGAGGCGGACGCGACTCTGGCAGCGCTCAAGGCCAGCCCGGCGACGGCGCGCGCCAAGGCCAAGTTCGTCCTTGCCACCGACGGAGAGGATTTCCACGCCGAGGACTTGAACAGCGGCGACGTCATCGTCTGCGACTATCCGGCCTTCCCCGAGCATTTCGGCTTCTTCCTGCCGCTTGCCGGCATCACGACCGTCAAGCAGATCCGCGAGAACGCGTTCGACATCAAGGCGACCGGACGCCTGAACCGGCTCTATGTCGAGCTGCTGAAGGAGAATCCGGAATGGGGCGCTGCCGACCGCCGTCCCGAAATGAACCACTTCATGGCGCGGCTCATCTTCTGCTTCTTCGCCGAGGACACCGACATCTTCAACGTTGCGGGTCTATTCACTGACACGATCGAACGGATGAGCGCAGCCGACGGCTCGAACACTCACGAGGTAATCGGCCAGATCTTCCGCACCATGAACGCGGATAACGACGCACGACAAGACGCTGACATTCCCCGCTGGGTCGGTTCGTTTCCGTATGTAAATGGAGGGCTCTTCTCGGAGTCGACGGACGTGCCCCGATTCAGCCGAATCGCGCGATCCTACCTTCTTCACATCGGCAACCTCGACTGGAAGAAGATCAACCCCGACATCTTCGGATCGATGATCCAAGCCGTCGCCGATGATGATGAGCGCGGCGCTTTGGGTATGCACTACACCAGCGTGCCGAACATCCTGAAGGTGCTCAACCCGTTGTTCCTCGACGACCTACGCGAGAAATTGGAAGACGCCGGCACTAATTCACGCAAGCTTCTGAACCTTCGCAGCCGCATGGCCCGCATCCGAGTGTTCGATCCAGCGTGCGGATCCGGCAACTTTTTGGTCATTGCCTACAAGGAAATGCGCGAGATCGAGGCAGAGATCAACCATCGGAGACGCGAGAGCGGCCGAAGGTCCGATATCCCTCTGACCAACTTCCGGGGCATTGAGCTGCGCGACTTTCCGGCCGAGATCGCCCGCCTCGCCCTAGTCATTGCGGAGTACCAATGCGATGTGCTCCATCGTGGCCAACGACAAGCGCTGGCAGAGTTCTTGCCGCTAGACGCCATGAACTGGATTACCTGCGGAAACGCGCTGCGGCTCGACTGGTTGGACATCTGCCCACCGACGGGCACCGGCGTCAAGCACACTGCCGATGACCTGTTTGAAACACCGCTCGATCAGGCCGAGATCGACTTCGAGAACGAGGGCGGCGAGACCTACATCTGCAGTAACCCTCCATATCGCGGCAGTCAGCGGCAATCCGTTGGTCAGAAGGCGGACCTCAAGGCGATCTTCCAAGGACGGACCACGCACTGGAAGTCCTTGGATTATGTTTCCGGCTGGTTCATGAAGTCCGCCGACTATGGTATGAGGACCGATACAGTTGCCGCCTTGGTCTCGACGAACTCGATTTGCCAAGGCCGCCAAGTCAAAACGCTTTGGCCGTTAATACTTGACGCCGGGCACGAAATTGCCTTCGCCCACACATCGTTCAAGTGGGCCAATCTTGCCGCTCACAACGCGGGCGTCACCGTCGTAATCGTGGGAGTCTCCAACCGGCCTGGCAGGAAGCGGCGCCTCTTCTCAGAATCCGAAGGCAACGGAGCCATTGCAAGGGAGGTGGATAATATCAATCCCTACCTCGTTCCGGCGCAGGACTTCGCCGTCCAGCCATCCCCGAGGCCGCTGGGCGGCGTAGCTGAAATGAACTTCGGCAACATGCCTAACGACGGTGGGTATCTGCTAATGGACAGGTCGGAGGCCGAAAATGCGATAGACAACCGGGATGTCGAGTCCCATTTCATTCGACCGTTCCCCGGTTCCCAAGAATTCATTCGCGGACTGGAACGGCGGTGCATATGGGTCAAGGAAGACGAAAGTGAGGCTGCCCGGACGAACGAATGGCTTGAGTCGCGCTTCAATGCTGTTCGAGAACAGCGCTCTGGCTCTAGCCGGTCAACCACAAGAGAGTTGGCAGCGGTACCGTTCCGATTTGGTGAAGTCCGGCAGTGCGGAAACGAAACTTCAATCATCGTTCCCCGAACATCCTCCGAGCGCCGTCCTTATTTGCCAGTTGGATTCGTGCCTGCAGGTACCATTGTTTCCACGGAGGCCTTCGCTCTGTTCGACGCACCCCTCTGGAACATGGCGCTAATCGCGTCCCGGCTGCATCTCGTCTGGATCGCCACGGTCTGCGGCAAGCTGGAAACTCGGTATCGGTATTCCAATACGCTCGGCTGGAACACCTTTCCCGTGCCGACTCTGACGGAGAAGAACAGAGCCGATCTCACAGCCTGCGCGGAGAATATCCTGATTGCGCGGGAAGCGCACTTCCCGGCGACCATAGCGGAACTCTACGACCCGAAGAAGATGCCTGAAAACCTTCGCGCCGCACACGAGCGAAACGACGAGGCGCTAGAGCGCATCTATATTGGTCGTCAGTTCAGGAACGACACCGAGCGACTGGAAAAGCTGTTTGAACTTTACATGAATGTGACCGGATCGAAAGACGAGCCACCGGAGTATCAGCGTCACCTGACACAATTCGGAGGGAGTTAGCGATGCGGCTTACCCAATTGTTCCTTTCGAACTTTCGCGGCTCCCGAGAGCTACAGATCCACTTCGAGCCCGACGTAACCGTTATTGTTGGCCGAAACGGTGCTGGAAAATCATCTATTCTAGATGCCTTGGCAATGACAATCGGGCTTGCGCGTTCTCATTCTAGGGGAATCGATCAAACTGCCACCAACATTCGACGCCATAGCCAAGATATTCGCCGAGGCGAGGATAGTGCCAAGTTGGAAGTAGAATACGAAGTGCGAGACCAAGAAACAGGCGTTTCGATATCGAACATCCTTGCGGTCAGAATCGACAGCTACGGCAGCCCGCCGGATTTCCGCTCACTTATTGATAAGGAAGCATTGGCGACCCTCGTATCCTCGCCGCCTTGGTTTATCTACTATCGCCAAGAAAGGGGGTTTACGTCCACAGGAGAAGCCGAGACTCGAGAATCGAGTGCGGAGCTCTTCGATCCAGAAATTGTTCAGGACCGCTCCCTTCAAATGGACTTCCAAGCGATCAGCGATCTGGCCGCTTGGTGGGATCAGCGAGATGCGCAAGAAGCCCGCCGGGTGCGAGACGGTGAGCGCGGCTACCGGGATTCCCAACTCGAAGCGATCCGGGAACTAATCGCAAGAATTGATGGCTTTTCCCACCTTTACTTCGATGCGACTGCGGCACCTCCTGGACTGCATCTCGTCAAGAGCGACGGGACCCGCGTTCATGTCAGCAGTCTCTCTGCCGGCGAACGATCCTATATAGTTCTGCTTGCCGACCTAGCGCGACGACTTCAGGTGTTTGCGCCCGATAAACCACTGGACGAGATCCCTGCGGTGGTGCTGATCGACGAGGTGGAGCTCAACCTGCACCCAGGCTGGCAAAGCGAAATGGTGCCGACTCTCACGGAAGTATTCCGAACGTGTCAATTCATCGTGACCACCCATTCCCCGCAGGTGCTCTCGGGGGTCAAAAGCGAGAAGGTGCGCATCATCGAGGAAGACGTTCCCGACTGGTCCTGGAAGGTGACCATTCCGCTCAGCACACGAGGCCGCACGAGCAACTATCTTCTCGAAGGGGTTCTCGGCGCTCGGGAGCGCTTTCCTCCCCTCGACGAAATGATCGGCACTTTTAACGCTGCCATCGACCGGCGTGATGCCGCAGCAGCAGCAGAGACGTTAGAAAATCTCGAACAAGAGATCGGGGACGACGCGCCGACCCTAGTCGTCCTGCGCAAACGCTTGAAGAACCTCAGAGGTAGTGGATGAGGGGTTGCCACGAGAAGAGGACGCCACAGGAGTTCACCGCGTGGCTGGCCCTCGAAAATCCGGATTGGGAGCCTTCCTATCCGGACTTGCAAGGCGATATCCGGAGGGCCGTAGTCCATGCGTTGAGCGCTGCACAACGCGGCCTGTGCGTCTATTGCGGACGCCGGCTGCATCTCCACCGGCCGGGACGGTTCCACATTGAACATTTTCGGCCTCAATCCACCTACCCGGCTCTGGCCGTCGACCTCGCAAACCTGTTCCTGAGTTGCGGCCCTGAGGCCGAAAGAGCGAAGTCCTCGGAAACGTGTGGGCATGCCAAGGCCGACTGGTTCGACACAACCAGTTGCATCGAACCCGATTATCCGGACTGTACCCAGCGCTTCCGTTTCCTGCTGACTGGCGAAGTCACCGCTGCCATCGCAGGAGATGCGTCGGCCGAGTCGATGATCGATATATTGAACCTGAATCATCGCGAACTCAGAAAGGACCGGGAGGACATCTTCGATCGCATTGACCGTGAAAACCTCAACCCTTCTGATTTCTTCGACGCCGCAACTGGAATGGCAGAAGGTTATGCCCATGTCGCCTGTGCATACCTCGATGCGGTCATTCCATAACGCTGGTGTCGTGCGGGAGAAATGTCGGCGCCCTGCCTGTACGAGCGTCCCGCCCGACGCCGCATGGCCAATCGCTAACGTTTGGGGCGTTTCATGACCGACATCAACAACGTTCCTACCGTCTCCGTCTTCTACGCCAGCGACGGTACCTCGGCTCGGTCGAACGAACTCGGCATGCGCCCGATGCAGGAGCGGGCTTGGGAGAAGCGCGGCGAGCAGTACCTCCTGATCAAGTCGCCGCCGGCATCGGGCAAGAGCCGGGCGCTGATGTTCATCGCGCTCGACAAACTGCTCAACCAAGGCCTTCGTCAGGCAATCATCGTCGTGCCCGAGAGGACCATCGGGGCGAGCTTCGCTGACGCGCCGTTGAGCGAGTTCGGTTTCTGGGCCGACTGGACCGTTGCCCCGAAATGGAACCTCTGCAATGCGCCGGGCACGGACGGCGGCAAGGTCAATTCCGTCAAGACCTTTCTCAAGAGCGATGACCGCGTCCTGGTATGCACCCACGCCACCTTCCGCTTCGCCATGGAACGGTTCGGCGTGGACGCTTTCGACGGCCGGCTGATCGCGGTCGACGAGTTCCACCACGTCTCGGCCAATCCCGACAACCGGCTGGGCGACCATGTCGGACAGCTCATTGCCCGCGACCGGACACATATCGTGGCCATGACGGGATCGTACTTTCGGGGCGATGCCGAGCCCGTGCTGATGCCGCACGACGAGGCGCGGTTCGAGACCGTCACATATACCTATTACGAGCAGCTCAACGGCTATGAGTATTTGAAGCGGCTCGACATCGGTTATTTCTTCTACACGGGGAACTATGCCGACGACATCCTGCGGGTGCTCGACCCGGACGAGAAGACGATTGTCCACATCCCCAGCGTCAACTCGCGCGAGAGCACCAAAGACAAGATCCGCGAAGTCGAGCACATCATTGAGGAGTTGGGCCAATGGCAGGGCGTTGATGCTGCGACCGGGTTCCAACTGGTCAAGACACCCCGAGGCCGCATTCTGCGGATCGCCGACCTGGTCGATGACGGTCCAGGCAGGCGAGAGCGTGTCGCGGCCGCTCTCAGGAATCCGGAACGGATGAACGACCGCGACCATGTCGACATCATCGTCGCCCTCGGCATGGCCAAGGAGGGATTCGACTGGATCTGGTGCGATCACGCATTGACGGTGGGCTACCGCTCCAGCCTGACCGAGATCGTGCAGATCATCGGCCGCGCGACCCGCGATGCACCCGGCAAGGTTCGCGCCCGCTTTACCAATCTGATCGCCGAGCCGGACGCCTCGGAAGAGGCGGTCACCGAGGCCGTGAACGACACGCTCAAGGCTATCGCGGCGAGCCTGTTGATGGAGCAGGTGCTCGCGCCCCGTTTCAACTTCACGCCGAAGAGACCGGAAAGCGGTCCAGTGGAGGGCGCCGACTATGGCGAGGAGGGTTACGACCCCGAGAAGTGCAATGTCGGTTTCAATCACGATACCGGCCAGTTCCACATCGAGATCAAGGGGCTGGTGGCGCCGAAGGGCAAGGAGGCTGAGCGCATCTGCCGGGAGGATCTGAACGAGGTAATCGCTGCATTCGCGCAGGACAGGACTTCCGTAGAGCGCGGGCTCTTCGACGAGGAGCGCGTGCCCGAAGAATTGACCCAGGTTCGCATGGGGAAGATCGTCACGGACCGGTATCCCGAACTCTCCGAAGAAAACCGGGAGGCGGTTCGCCAGCACGCCGTCGCCGCCTTGAACCTGACCCAGAAGGCGAAGGAAGCCGTGCTCGATGAGCCGCAGGCGCCGTCGAACGGCAGCACCGCGCTGATCGACGGCATCCGGAAATTCGCCATGGATGTGCGCGATCTCGACATCGACCTGATCGACAGGATCAACCCCTTTGGCGAGGCCTACGCGATCCTGGCCAAAGCGATGAGCGAGGAGAGCCTGAAACAGGTCGCCGCCATCATCACAGCGAAGAAGATCCAACTCACGCCGGAGGAGGCGCGCGACCTCGCGCGGCGAGCCCTCCGGTTCAAGCAGGAGCGCGGCCGCCTGCCGTCGATCACGTCAGCGGATCCATGGGAGAAGCGCATGGCGGAGGGCGTGGCTTTCCTCGCTCGGATGAAGGCCGCGGCCGCCGATGGATAGGAAGTTCACCGACGAGGACGACGCCCTGCTCGCGGAACTCGGCGTCGTCGTCGAGCCGGAGAAGGCGGCAAGCCGCACGCCGAAAGAGGAGCGGATCATCGCGGGCTTCGAGGAGATCCAGCGTTTCGTCGAGACGCATGGCCGCGCTCCGCGCCACGGTGAGGAAAGCGACATCTTCGAGCGTCTCTATGCGGTGCGCCTGGACCGTATCCGTGAGCAGGACGAATGCCGCGCGCTGCTGATCCCTTTCGACCATCAAGACCTCCTGAGCCATCCGGCCGAAACCGCCTCCCCGTCCCCGGACGACATGGACGACGACGCCTTGGTGGCGGAGCTCGGCGTCGAGTCGGCTGCGCCAGACATCGGCGAGCTTCGCCATGTGCGATCGAGCGCGGAGAAGCGGGCCGCTGAGGAGATCGCGACCCGGAGCAAATGCGAGGACTTCGAGACGTTCCGTCCGCTCTTCGAGCAGGTCCAAAAGGAATTGGACGCCGGTCTCCGGGAAACCCGTCCCCTTGGCATCCAGGCCGACATCGAGCCCGGCCGATTTTTCATCGTCGGCGGGCAGAAAGCCTACGTCGCCGAGATGGGCGAGGAGTTCACGCAGCGCTACGGCGACCGCGACGCGCGGCTGCGCGTGATCTTTGATAACGGCACCGAGAGCAACATGCTCAGGCGTTCGCTCCAGCGGGCCTTGCACAAGGACGAGAAGGGTAGACGGATACTGGAGACATCGGCGGGTCCGCTGTTTGCTGACATGACCGCGGAGGGCGACGAGGCCAGCGGCACCATCTACGTGCTGCGGAGCAAGGCGGATATTCCGTTCGTCGCCGAAAACCGTGACCTCGTGCATAAAATCGGCGTGACCACCGCAAAGGTGGAAACGCGCATCGCCGGCGCGCGGCTCGATCCGACGTTCCTGATGGCCGAGGTCGAGATCGTCGCCACCTACAGTCTTTACAACATCGACCGCGCGAAGTTGGAGCAGTTGATCCACCACATCTTCGCGCCGGCGCGTCTTGACATCGAGATCGAAGACCGCTTCGGCAATCCGGTTGTGCCGCGCGAATGGTTCCTAGTTCCTGTCGATGCCATTGACGAGGCTGTCGAGAAGATCCGCCAGGGAACCATTATCCGCTACCAATACGACACAAGCTCGGCGTCTCTCGTTGCGAGGCAGTGATGGCCGATCTGTTCACCATCCACATCTTTGGATACTGCACCAAGCCTGCGACTTAACTTGAATTGGGAATGGAAACATCGATGACTCGAATCTGAATTTTGCGTTTCTCGTCGGCAGACAAGGTCGATATCAGGCGATCCTCCAGTTCAAGTGAACTAACCGCTGGTGATCCCGTAGCCGGCAGCGTGGGTCGGCAGCTTTCCGTGTCTCCGAACCAGAACACCAGATAGATGCCATGCCCCTCCGTTTCCGGATCGGTGGTATAGCGGGCCATGAGCTGTGACCGAATTGCACTCCAGAGATCACGGTGGCAGCTTCTTTTTATTTCTATGGGGACATTAAAACATCCATAGGAAACACGAATATCCGCCCGTTTGTCGTTAGCGTAGCGTCCTTCCGGTTGAACTTCAATACCGAGTCGCATCAACCTGTTCCGTAGATCCGATAACAGCGCGTCCCGACACGCGTCTTCCGGGCGGGGGTTTTGTGGTCGGTAGTGATGATCGACATTCCAGTACTGCCGCCAGTCGGACGTATTGCTGTCGCGAATGGTGCGCGCAATCTCGTCCAAGTTCTCCAGGGTCAACGCCATGAGGTCGGCCACGTTTGTAGGTATACCATTGGCAAGGGTTTCAACAACCTGATTAATATCTCTATAGGCGAATTCAGCTTCGCGACGAATCGCTTCTTGTCGGTACGCAGCGTCCATGAGAAGAGAGCGCCAAGGACGTAGATCGCCGTCTGATGACAACGCATCAAGAGCACGCGAAGCGTCTTCCGTTGTGATATTGACCAGTTGTTCTATGCAGTCCCGGACCCGATCAGCAGCGTTCATTTCCGGCGTTATCATGACGCCTTCATCGGAGCCGCTGTCAAGCGAATATGGCCGGAAGGTGGCGCCAATGAAGCGGATCAGAAGCCGAAGCGCAGGAACGTTCCGGTGGCACTCCAAATCGGGGGAGCTGTTGAATTGCCCGGTCACCGCGTCCGCTAGGAAACGAATGCGGCGTTCTCTGCCTGCGACATAGGATTCCAGGCGCTCGGCGTAAGGCTTCGGTGCAATACACAAGCCGGCGACCAGCCAGTGGATGCGCTGTGCCACGTTCATTCGGGGATCGGCGTACTTTCCGTCGATCAGCTCCAGAAGCGGGTCAATGTCACAGTGGCGCTTGGCGGCCAACAGCAGGTGGTCCAAGCTCGACAATTGACCGGAGGCACAACGCACAGGGAATTGCCTGAGTAAAGGCATTGAGGCCAGACGGGCGATGTGAGCATGGTCTGGAGAATGCGCCATTTCATGGATGCCCGCAGGAGATGCCGCACCCTTGCGCAGTTTCGATATAACGGACCTTATGAGCACATCGGCCGCGACCTCAGGGCATTTGGAAAGCGTCCAAGCGAGCCAAGGCGGTGCATGGCCCGCAGGATGCCACGCTGTGGGCCACATAGGCACGGTGTAGTGAATCGCCAAGGCAAGCCGCAAGCGCCGATCATCGATGTCGATCTTGTCGAATGGGGCAGTTTTCGCTACTTCCTCCAAACCCGCCATGAACGGCAGCGCGAGATAGTGCGTTCGCTTCGCACTTCCGAGGCGTATGACTTTCGTGTCTGAAGGCAAATCACTTCGATCGATGGTCTTACGAAATCCCAACAGAACAGTGTCTACCAAGCATTCGTCGCCCGCCAAGACAGCGTTCAGTCTGTCTCTCGGCGAATTGCCCCGAATGTTGGCGTATCCGCCAAAATATACTTTGGCGAGTTCGTACAAAAGTCGGGGCCTTGCTATGTTTCCGTGTAGTTCTCCCTCGTGCGGCTTTACATGATCACGCCAATCCAGTTGCTTGGTCCGTAATCGCGCCCGCGCGCGGGTCTTGGACATGTTCCTGTCGGAGGTGGAGGATTCTAATTCGACCATTCTCCTGTGAAATACATTGGCGAGTGGGGTAAAGCGGGTCAAGCGTTTCGATACAATTTCGCGGGACAGGCCGTCGTCGAAACGGCTGTAATGCAGGCACTCCGCAACTTCGCATATGAGCCACTCGGCGGCGGCCTGGCTTTTGGCTGCGACTGCTTGGTCGAGGCACCACAACCCGAAATCCTGCGGCCGTGCGGCACCGAGGAGCCTGCCATACTCTTCTACGCGCATACAGTTGTAGAACCAGTAGGGTTCCATACAGTCGGGCCGTTCGCCGCAACGGTCCAGGCCCATCTTCAGCAAGGTCTTCCACGTGTCAGGGCGGCTTTCGAGCCACCTACGAATCTCTCGCGATTCCTCGCGGCATATGTCGGGCTCGTACGTCCAGTCGCCTGCCTTGGCGGCTGATTCCAACCAATGGAACAAGCGGGTCAAGTCCACCTCATCCCCCGATAGCAGAAGAAACCGGGCCAACAGGTTCGAGGGCAGGCAACCTATGAAGAAGGCGGGAAGTCCGTGTGCTTTCTCATCCGCGAGCAAATCGTCGTAGCGTTCCACGATTTGGTCGAGGAGCGTGGCGAGTTGGCGTCGTGTTGATCTCTTGGGAAGTTGTCCGTTCCAGAAATAGTCGTATTCTGGGCTGTGATTGGGTCTTTGCGGGACCCTGAGATATCGAATGACATCCGTTTCCGATATCGCTTCAGGGTATATGGCGGACAGCAGGCGGCCGAGCAGGGCGTCGTTGGAATCAGCCACCCTCCCGGCATAAACGTCAGCGGTCAGCTCTTTCAGCTCGGTGAGAGCCTGGGTGTCATTCCAGCGGTGCCGCACGAACACGCTTACAGCGCGGTCCCGAATCCTCGGCCAGCGCGTGCCATCTCGGATTAGCTCTTTCAGCGGATCGGCAAGGCTTGGAAGCGGTTCGCTATGCTGAAGGGCTTCGAGCAAGATAACGACGAACGATTGCCACGAGTCCTCCCGCGCCGGAGCGGTCAAGATCTGGCGGACCTGGTTCTCCATGTCGGAGGACACAAGATCGCCGAGCCGCGAATCCAGCTGGACGGTGGTGATCAAGCGGGGATTTGCCGCAGTTTGCCGTTCGAGGCCGTCCAGAAGCAGGCGTTTTTCTTCTGGCGAGAAGTGTCCAGCATCTCCGTAAAGGACGGTACCAAGAGGATCGCGCGCCATCACCTCTGATCGGCTGGATTTGCTGTGCGCGGCGAGCCATGCGGAAAGGCCGCGCAGTTCGGAGACCACCACGCCATCGTAACCCGTGATTAGAGCGAGAATGCGCCCGACCGGCAGCCCGTTCTCGACAAGAGAGGCCAAGTATCTGGCGCCGAGAAACTCCGTGACCTGCCGGTGAACGGGAACCGTCCGGCGCTCTGCGGGAGATTCGAACAGCTTGGATTGAAGGCAGCCGCGAAGAATCTCCCGCTCTGTTCCCTGTAGCTGATCAAGTCCGAGGAAATGCTGATCGCTCATGGCGCCCGGCAGTGCGTACCCGGCGGCCCCAGTCAGAAGCTGCACAGCGCAAAGTCTCCCGCTGGCCTCGATCAGATCAGCGATACCGTCAGGATCGGGATTCGCTATGCGATGTTCTTCATTGTGCTCTTCAAGCAGGGTTCGGCATGCCATGTCGAATGCCTGCGTTCTGGTCTCGGGCCAGACACCGGCGGCGTCTACCGCAACTGCGAGCATTTTCAAGCTCTGTGGATTGACCAGCAATCCATGGAGGCCCTTCCTTTGGGCCGACGAGACAAAATCCTCCGGATCTTCAATTCCGAGGACACTGCGCAGAAACTGGCAAATATCTCGGTCGGACAGGGGATCGAGGCGGAGCACCTTGACGGCTCCGCTGGGCGATACCTTATTGAGATGATCCCTGTCGTTCGCTCCGAACCAATCGGCCTCACGACATGACAGGCGAAAACGGGGACGACCCATTCGGTCGAGTTTGGCACGGATGCCGTCCAATGGAGTACGCCCGTCGGTTGTTCCGGCCCGTGTCTCGTCCAGCCCATCAATGAAGAGGGTCGTATCGTGCCACTCGGGTCTGTCGTCGAAGGTCAGGAAATCGCGCGCGGTGACCCACTGCCCGCCCTGGCATTCCGCCAGATGCTTGAAAATGGTGGTCTTGCCCGAGCCTGGAGGACCAAGCAGCACGTAGGCCGCTTCGTCCTTCCAATCCTCAACAGGTCGGGACGGAAACTCGGAAGGGCCACGGGAGTGGCGCTCGCCGATGTCGCGGCATGTCCGTTGAACAGCGCACGTCATGGGTTGTCGAACCACTCCCAGGCCGGTGTCGAAAGAAACTCGGAAAGGGGAAGGCCTCCCTCGCCGACGATAAAGGACCCCTGGACATCGAAGCGCTCCGCAAATCGTTCGAGCCCGCTTGTTCGTGCCTTGCGGGCCCCGCTCTTCACCTCGAAGGCGACCAGTCTTCGACCGCGTGTCAGAACGAAATCCACTTCGGAGCCGTTCTCGCGCCAATAGTGCAGACGGTGTTCTGGCGTACCCGTATTGAACAGGTGCGCGCCCACCGCGCTTTCCACAAGGCGCCCCCAATAGCTGCGGTCGGCCTTTGCTTCCTCAAATGTGTATCCCGACGCAACGGCCATGAGCGCGGTGTTGAGGACGTTGAGCTTGGGACTGGAGGATCTCCGTCGATGGGCACCAGCCGCGTATTTCGCGAGACCTGCGATCAGACCCGCGTTCGACAGGAGGTCCAGATACCGTGCCAAGGTGGTCGTATTGCCGGCGTCCTGAAGCTGGCCGAGCATCTTGTTGTATGAAAGAATCTGTCCAGAATACTCGGCACCAAGCTGGAACAGTCGCTTCAGCAAAGCGGGTTTATCCACCCGCTGCATGGCGAGAATGTCCCGCTCGATATTGGGTTCGACCAGCGCCTCGGCAATGTACGCACGCCATCGACTCTGCTCCGAAACGAGTGGGGCGCCTCCCGGATAACCCCCGAAATAGATGTAGCGCTGGAGATCGAAGCCGAACGCTGCCGACATTTCGGCGAACGACCAATGCATCAGGCGAACGGTCTCGTACCTGCCGGCAAGGCTCTCGCTCAGCCCCTGCTGCATGAGCAATGGGGCGGAGCCAAGTAGAATGACGTGCAAGGGTCGCTCAAGCCGCCGGTCCGCATCCCATAGCCCCTTGACCGCCTCTGACCAGTTCGGGATTTTCTGAATCTCATCGATCGCCATGACGAGGCCCCGGTCAGAACTTTCGGCGACCAATCGAGCCTGTTCCCACTGCAGGACCAGCCATCGCGCGTCTCTTGGGCCGTCGAGCGGTGCCGATTGCTGTTCCGCGAACTCAGGCTGAGAAATGCCCAAGTCTGGAATTATGGGGAGGATCGCAGGATCCGGTTCATCGACAGGTATATACCGGGAAGGGCCGTCCAGCTGTCCAAGGACTTGGTGAACCAGTGTGGTCTTGCCCGTTTGGCGCGGACCGGTCACGATTATGAGCCGCTGAGGCTTCTCGTTCAGACGGTTGAATAGTGTCGAAGTCTGGATTCGTTTATAGACCTCCATGTTGTCTATATGGCATGTTGAGCAAAAATACTCAAGAATGAAAACGTTTGAGCGAGGCGGCATGGCCCGGGGAGCACGCGGCATGACCGGACGCCCGAACATCCTTTTCGTCATGGCCGACCAGCTCGCGCCGCAGGTGCTTTCTGCCTATGGCGGCCGGCGGGTCGAGACGCCGCATATCGACCGCCTGGCCGCGGAGGGCGCGGTGTTCGAGAACGCCTGTTGCAACTTCCCGCTCTGCGCCCCGGCGCGCTTCTCGATGCTGAGCGGTCGGCTGCCCTCGCGCATCGGCGCGTTCGACAATGCGTCCGAGTTCTCCGCCTCGGTGCCGACCTTCCAGCACCATCTGCGGCTCATGGGCTACCGCACCTGCCTGGCGGGCAAGATGCATTTCGTCGGCCCGGACCAGCTTCACGGCTATGAGGAGCGCATCACCACCGATGTCTATCCGGCGGATTTCCTCTGGTCGCCGGACTGGCGGCTCG
>JAJDVJ010000035.1 GCA_022826205.1 Silicimonas sp.
TTCTCCCGGCTGGCCGTTCGCGGGTCCCCAAAATGCTGTCGGCGGGGCACCGATCCACGCAATCCCCGTCGAAAGCCCGAAAACGCCGCCAAATTCAACGCGCGGCGATGCAATCTTGGATTTGGTGAGCGATCCGGGCTAGATGCGAGAATCTCATACGGCGTTTCCTCGTTCAGCCGAACGACCCGGCGCCAGATCACGTGCGGAGACAGGGCATCGCGGGCAAGGCGAACTTCAATCCTCTCGCCGGAAGCGAGACTGAAGCCTGGATGACCGATGGTGCCTGCACTTTCGCCATGCTTTGGAAGCCCCAGTTCGCGGAGTGCACGAAGCGCCGCTTCTTCCGAAACGTTCCCTTCGACCAGAAAGGCCGCATTCGAAACCATATGCGTAGCGGAGTGCAGCTTCCGGGCCTGCAAGAGATCAAGCGCCTTGATGTCTTCCGGTTCTCCGAGAACGGGAACCGCGGCGGAATTTCCATTGTAGAGATCGACATTGATCTGCTCGAATGTCCGGAGCCACGGGTTCTCGATCTCCTGCTGCGTGTATTCGCGCAGAATGACTTCGCGTTCCGACAGGGCAAACGGTTCCGCTAGAGCTATCGGGTAAAAGACGCGTCCGATCGTCTCGAAGAGTTCGTCAACGCTGCCACCTTGCGCCGAAATCCAATAGTGAATCGTGTGCGAATTCGTCCACGCGCCCGTGCGGCCCCGCCTGTTTCCCGTCCAGTCCGTGGTCGCACTGAGCCACGCCAGGTGCTCGACGTAATGTGCAAGCCCGGGGACTTCGGCCCTGTACGGAACGAAGACGTGCACGTCCAGCCGGTCCGTGTCGTCGCGCGCAAACACATGCAGCCGCGGCGCATCCGACCCTTCACCCGCGTCCGCCTTGACGGCCAGGAAGGTCGCGCACAGGACAGTTGCCGCAAGCGCAAGTGTCGGCACGAAGCGCGTCAGGGCCGGTCGCATTTCAGCACGTCCTTCGGCGCTTCTATGACGCATGCGTCGGACAGCGCTTCAGCATCCGGGGAAGCCACGACGACGAGCAGGTCGCCTGCTTCCGGATAGGCCTCCCGGACGCGCCTGCGGACCATCTCGGGAGACAGTCTCTCAGCACGTGCATCGCGTTCGAGAACAGCTGACACGTCATGGCCGCGCAGCAGTGCCCTGAGCGTTGCAAGGGAGAGGGCAACGGGGTCGTTTCCTGTGTGGTTCAGCGTCTCCTGAGTTCTCGAACGGAACTGTTCCAGTCCCGCGGTCGAAGGCGACTTCACGTACCTGCCGTAGACCCGCAGGAGCTCCTTGACCGATGCATCGACCCTGGCTGTATCGACAGAACCGTGAATCAGCAGATAATGGCTGGAGTAGTGGGATTCTCCAAAGTCTGCCTTGATGGAGTATGCGGCCCTCAGCGAACCCCGCACGGCATCATTGAGCACTCCACCGCCGGAATGCGACAACGTTCGCACGATGAACCCGTCGTGAAATTTTGGCCACTCGGCCGACACCTCAACCGCTCCTGCAATGGCAATGTAGGAATCCCTGGCATGAGGGACGTGGATCAGCACCTTGCCTGCATTGTACACTCCGACAGGAAGCGTTGCAGGCGGGCGAGGATTGCCGGGCAGGCCTTGCAGCAGCCGGTCAACCAGACGGCCGGCCGGCCGGGCATTGACGTCGCCGGCGACAATGAGTGCATGGGGAACGCCCGTGTAGGTTGCATCCGCCCATGCAGCCAGATCGGATCGTTTCACATATCGCACTGCATCCAGCTCTCCGAATGCCATCGAACTTCGAAATGGGTGGTCGCCAAATGCCGACCAGCGCAGTGTGTCGAAAGCGTACGAGGAAGGATCGCGCTGGAGCTTCGCCAAGTGATCCAGGTACGCGTCCCGAATGCGGTGGAACCACTTTTCGTCGAAACGCGGCGATCGCAGGTGAGCGTTGATTGCGGCAAGCACGCCTTCAACACCATTGTCCGGCAGCACGATGGAACAATATACGAATTGCGAGTCAAGCGTCAGATGCGCTTCGGCGCCTGCATCATTCAGACTCACATTGAGAGCGCCAGGGCCAAAGCCCTCGGCACCGCCAAGGAACTGGAATCTCGTGGCCAGTATGGGTGCCACGTGATTGGATTCGCGGTTCACCGCCCAGTCGGTAGGCCAGGCAACTTGAATCACGATTTCATCGGCCTCTGGAACAGACACCAGGACAAACCTGGTTCCGTCAGCAGAGACATGTTCGCCAATTGACGGGCCGGCGGCATTGGCGTCCGTCATGTGCAGCGCCAGCATTGCCGCAACGAGAAGCATCTTGCTCATGCCCAGCAGCCTCCGATCGGCCCTTCCGGTTTCCTGTCCAGTCCATCGTCACGCTCAGCCAGTTGCTCGACATAGTGAGCAAGTCCGGCGACTTCGGCCCTGTGCGGAATGAACAAATGAACGTCCAGTCGGCCCGCGTCGCCGCGCTGGAATGCATGCAGGCGTGGCCCATCCGGCTCTTCACACGCATCCGCCAACGCCTCGGTGGCCAGGAAGGCTACGCCCAGGACCATTGCCGCAATCGCAGGTGCCGACAAGAAGCGCGTCAGTTCAGTTCGCATTCCAGCACTTCCATCGGCACCTCGATTACGCATGCACCGGGCAGCGCGTCGGCATCAGGGGAAACCACGACGACGAGCAGGTCGCCTGGCTTAGGATAGCCTTTCCGGACGCGCTCGCGAATCACGTCGGGAGACAGTCTTTCTGCACTTGCAAGGCGTTCAAGTACTGTAGACACGTCATGGCCGCGCAGCGCTGCCTTGATGGTCGCGATTGAAAGTTCTCCGGGGTCGTCCTTTGTGCGTTCAAGGGTGTCCTGCGTTCCGGAGCGAAACTGCTCCAGCCCGTCGATCAATGGCGACTTCAAGTAGCTTTCGTAGACTTGCAACAACTTCTCAACGGATGCACCGGCCTTGGACGTATCGACGGAACCGTGCATCAGGAGGAAAGGGCTGCCGTAGCGGAATTCACTGACCTCGGCGTCGATTAAGTAGGCGGCCCTTGCCGAGCCTCGCACTGCTTCGTTGAGGATGCCTCCACCTGAATGCGACAGTGTCCACTCGATGAACCCGTCATGCTGCCTTGGCCACTCGGTCGACTCCGCAACCGCCCCGATGACGGCCATGTAGGAATCCGTGGTGAGGGGGGCGTGGACCAGCACCATGCCGGCCCTTGGCACTCCGACAGGGAGCGCGGCAGGCGGGAGCGCATCACCCGGCAGGTCACGCAGCAGTAGGTCGACAAGACGGCCTGCCGTCCCGACATCGATGTCTCCGGAGACCACGAGTTCAAACGGGACACTCGTGTAGGTTGCCGCCACCCAGGAGGCCAGGTCAGACCGATTCACCTGCCTTTCTGCATCCAGGTCTCGAACTATGGCTGACTTTCGGATAGGGTGATCGCCAAAGGCAGCCCAGTAAATGGTGTCAAAGGCGAGCCTCTTGGGTTCGCGCCGTTTCTCGGCCACGAAATTCCTGAGCGAGTCCTGTCTGCGGCGAAACCAGGTCTCGTCGAATCGGGGCGCTCGCAGATGAGCGTTAATTGCGGAAAGGACCTCCCCAGCGTCACGGCGCGGCATCACCATGGTAGCAAAAGCGAATTGTGGACCAATCGTCAGGCGTACCTCAGCACCCAAGTCTTCCATGCGGACGTCAAAAGCGCCAGGATCGAATCCCTCGGCACCGCCTGCAAACAGGGAAATCATTGCCAGTATCGGCACTGCATGGTTGATGTCGCGGTTCACAGCCCAGTCGGTGGGCCAGGCAACCCGGATCACCAGTTCGTCGGCCTCGGGAACCGTGGCGAGGACAAACCTGGCTCCACCAGCGGATAGATGTTCGTCAATTGACGGGCTGGCGGCATGAGCTGCCGTTACGTAAAGCGCCAGCATCGTTGCCGTGAGAAGCGTCTTGTTCATTGGCAGTTGCCTCCAATCATGAGATCGGTTGGGAGGCGCATCCCCAACCGGTTGCAGAACAACTCAGTGCACGATGACGACTTCCTCTTTATGTGGCCTTACGGGTTCTCCCCCGCCGCCGGTCCCCGTAGTAATGCGCGGCGTTGGCGGTCCACCGATAAATCCTCTCGCGTTGTTTTCGGCCCACTCGCGGGCGGACCGCATTGAGTTTTGGGTATTGTTTTGGGAAACAGAGGCGTCCACGAAAACTACTCCTTCCCGTTTCCGAAGCGGGCTGTTCCGTCCCCTTCAAGACCTTTGCCTTGTCGGTAGAATCGATGAACGTAGCTGACACAGAGCGTGATCGTCCTGCTTGTGCGACGCCAAAAGGCAGTTCCCGGGCAATTCTCGATTTGAAGGGTGATCGGGTTCGGCCAGTCAAACCTGCGCAGATCGGAATGGGCAGAAGCCAGAACACCGGAGAGTCCGTCCAGTGCACTTCGCTCCACGTCGTCCGCTTCGACAAGCGTGACCTTGTCCGAGACTTCGTTGTCAGCAAGGAGGTACTGCTCAAGAACACGTCCCCATCCACGAGCCTGATCGGGAGCGGTGTCTGAGCAATCGTCGAGATCATCTTGCGAGAATTCGAGCCACTCAACGTGTTCCAAGTGACCCGCCGGGTTCGCCCCGAAGAGCAGGCAGGCTGCCTGATAGGCCCGGCGAATGTCGAGAAGGTGCTCACCCCTGAAGTCGTAGTCTTCGCGAGAGACCTCGCTGTCCTCCATCAACCACGACTTCACTCTGTCCATAATTATGGCAGGACCGTTTTCTCCCTTGGTACTTGCAATCCAGATTGTCGCAAAGCTGTCGGCCATGGCTTCCTCATTGGCCAGGACAGGGATATCAAGTTCCCTGATGAGCGCGTGCGCCATTTCGTGGGCAAGCACGTATTGGGTGACATTCAAGCTGAATCTTGAAATTGGAGGATCATCTTCAGGGCTCGTGCTTCGCATGGGTCGGAGGATATCAGTCTCCAGGCCCAGAATGGCCCTGTCAATCGCCTCGGCCCAATTGTCTGCGGCGAGCGATCCGCGCATATGCTGGCGCAAAGAGGGCATGACTGCGTCGCGCCAAACGTTCCAGGCGGGACCGTCAACTCGGAAGGTCATCTGTCGCTCCGCAGTGTTCAGATATACGAGAATGCGCTCCCCACCCTCTGGAGGTGAAGCAAAGAAGTTTTCCGCGATGTCGGTTACGTGATCATCCAGCGCTGCAGTGATTGTCGACTCGCTGAGGCAGAAGAAGGCGTCTACATCATATCGCCGGTTCAGATTGCCAATTCTGGATTCGAGCGCCGTAAGTCGGTCGGTACCGATCTGGCCCGCGATATCGCTTATTTGACTTTCGAAACTGCAGTCGAAAGTGTCCTCAGCATGAATTCCACTCCCATTCATTCCAACAAGAACGAGTAACTGCGCCAAGAACATGGCAGTCTTGCGGGACACAATGTTGGCCACGCTCATGTTCTTTCCCCCTGAATTTTCGACCGAGCATCATCTTTTCCGAAAAAATGGGGGCTTATGTAGGAAAGTGCCGAACGGTTCAAGCGACCGGTGGCCGCAGAACGCATCCCATCTGAAAATTCGGTGCGGAAAAATCCACCTGCCCCGGCGATCCCGGAGAAGAGCCGCGATGGAAGGCGAAAGGCGGCTTGCTTGAACAATTGAAGGCGATCTGAAGGCCAAAACTTATGTCGGGCAGTCCCGCAAAGGGCTTCGTGCCGGCAGCGGGTTGCATTCGCTGCCCGACATAAGAAGCTGCACAACATAAGGGCTCAGATGTCGTATACGACATCTGAGCCCCAGACCCTGGAAAGCATCCCTTTCTGGCCGACGCGGGCCTCGTCCTGGAAATGCACGAGGACGTCTGCAAGGGACACGCCGTCGGGAACGGCCTCCTCCGCCAGCCGCGCGAAACCGTTCCGGAATTCCTCCTGGGCCTCGGGCTTCGCCCGG
>JAJDVJ010000183.1 GCA_022826205.1 Silicimonas sp.
ATCGTGCGCGGCGTTCCGGACATCGCGTTCTTTCTCTTCTTCGTCATCGCGCTTGACCAGGGCTTCGAGTTCCTGCGCCACCAGTATCTGTGCCCGGACTGGACCGACAGGATCTGGCAGGGCAACGACTTCGTCGTCTGCAGTGCGGCCAAGCTGCCGCTGGGCAACGCGCCGCAATGGGTTCACGAAGTCTACGGCTTCTTTCTCGCCGTCCTGACATTCGCGATCGTCTTTGGCGCCTTCGCGGCGAACGTGCTCCACGGCGCGATGCAGGCGGTGCCGCGCGGACAGATCGAGACGGCGGAAGCCTATGGCATGACGCGCCGCCAGGCATTTTGGCACGTTCTCGTCCCGCAAATGTGGATCTATGCGCTTCCCGGCCTGTCCAATCTCTGGATGCTCCTGATCAAGGCGACACCGCTGCTCTTCCTGCTCGGCGTTGAAGACATCGTCTATTGGGCGCGTGAGCTGGGCGGCACGAAACAGGCGCGCTTCTCCGACTACCCGCATGGCGACTGGCGGCTTTGGTACTTCCTCGCGCTGCTTGTGTTCTACCTTGCCTTCACCAGGCTCAGCGAAGTCGTCCTGTCACGACTCACGCGGCGGCTCAGCCACGGACAGGCCACGATCGGGGCGACTGCATGAGCTGCTGGCAAACCATTCAGGACTACGGCCTGCGCGCGATCGGCATCGGCGAGCGCCTCCTGCCGCGCGAGGGCTTCGATCTATGCCAGCAGTTCACCCTGATCGGCTCGGGGCTCATCTGGAACGTCTATTTCGGCCTTCTCGCATTGCTTGTCGGCTTTTTCATCGCCAACGTGGTCGCGCTGTGCAAGGCATCTTCCAATCCCTGGATCAGGAAGCCTGCCGAGTGGTTCGTCCTCGTCTTTCGCGGCTCACCGCTCTTCATCCAGTTCTTCCTGGCCTACTTCATTTTCCTGCGCGTCAAGCAGGCGGGCTACATGCCCTGGCTCACGTCGGCGCAGGCCGGAGCCCTGATCGTTCTCGTGCTGAACACCGCCGCCTATTCTGGGGAGATCTTCTTTGGCGCATTGCGCACGGTGCCTCGCGGCGAGGTCGAGGCGGCGGATGCCTACGGCTTCACGGGGTGGAAGAGGTTTGTCTCAATCATCTGGCCGACAACCATGAGGCTTGCATGGCCCGCCTACACCAATGAAGCCATATTCCTCTTTCACGCAACGACGCTGGTCTTCTTTTCCGGCTTCCCGACTTGGAGACAGCAGGGCGACGCCCTCTATTACGCGAACTATTTTGCCGACAAGACGTTCAATCCGTTCATCCCTTACCCGATCGTCGCCTTCTACTTCATCCTCGTGACGCTGGCCCTGATCGGATCATTCGGCCTCGTCAACCGACAGCTCAACCGTCACCTGCCGCAGGAGCGCCGTACAAGGTTGAAGTTCCGGCCCAACATCATCCGGTAACGCAAGCCGCACGTCCGCGAACCCGATTCCGGCACAGCCCGGCCTGTTCTCGGGCAAATGCGCGCAGAGCAGGGCTGTGTGCAAAGTAGCAAGCGATGCTTGCCCTTGGCGCAGGAAGCATCTAGGCGGCGCCCATGATCCAGTCTGATGATCGCCTGATTGTCGCGCTTGACGTCCCGGACGCACTCGCGGGTCTTGATCTCGCGGCGCGTCTTGGCGACAGCGTGTCATTTTACAAGATCGGGCTAGGAATGCTCACAGGCGGGGGCTTTGCACTGGCAAGCGAGCTCAAGCAGGATCATGGCAAGCGCATCTTCCTGGACATGAAGCTCTTCGACATAGGCGCAACGATCGAGGCTGCCACTCGGGGCCTTGCCCGATCCGGCATCGATTTCCTGACCGTTCACGGGGATCCGCACGTAGTACGCGCGGCCTGTGAAGGCGCGGGTGGTTCCCCAATGAATGTCCTCGCGGTCACGTTCCTCACTTCGCTCGACCGAAGCGACCTTGATGCCGCCCAGACAAGGCCGGGAGAGATTGCCGATCTCGTGGCCGAACGGGCAGGACGGGCATTCGAGGCCGGAGCCGACGGCGTCATTGCCTCGCCCCTTGAAGTCCGCGCAATCCGCGCATTGCCTGAAGCCAATGGCAAGCTGGTTGTCACGCCCGGAGTGCGACCGAGCGGCACGGATCCCGGCGACCAAAAGCGGATCGCGACACCGGTCGATGCCATCCGGGACGGCGCCGACCACGTGGTCATCGGCCGCCCCATCCATCGCGCGCCCGATCCCTTGAAAGCGGTGCGCGAAATCGTTGCCTCGATCAGGGACCTGAACTGACTGCGGCGGCGCAGCCGTGACTCCTGTCGCGAAGGCCGATCGCTCCGTGTCTACCGTTCGCCACGATTCAACTTCTTGCCTTCAACTCCGGAAACGCGACGGCAGGAGGGAACCAACCACGTCAGCGGGCAATGATGGCGTCCTGTCGAGCACGAGGTCGGCCAGAAGTGCCGCTGCCGCAGGAGCGGTCTGGAATCCGAAGCCCCCCTGCCCTGCCATCCAGAAGAAACCCGGATGGCCGGACGCCTCGCCAATGACGAGCGCGCGATCCGGCGCGAAGGTTCTCAGACCCGCCCAGTTGGTTTCCACGCGCACCACCGGCTCGGTCACGTATGGCTCGTAGCGTGCCAGGCCTTCGGCGAGGACCATGTCGTCCGCCCATGCGTCCATCGGATCCATCGGGTGCTCCTCGGCCGCCGAAACGATCCAGCCACCCGCATCGGGCTTCGCGTACCAGGTTTCGCCCGGACCCATCAGCAATGGCCAGTTCCTGACGTCGTGCCCGCCCGGCGCTGGCAGCCGCGCGACTGACCGGCGGTAGGGCTGCAACCCGATTCTCGTCGCGCCTGCCATGGCCGCGATTTCGTCGGCCCAGGCTCCGGCGGCATTGATCACGATGTCGGCCACGATCTCCTCGTCCCCGACCGCGAGATGCCAGGAGTCCGCACGCTCGATCTTCGTGACGCCGGCCCCGATTCGTATGGTGGCGCCATGTCCCCGCGCTTCTGACGCCATGGCTTGCAAGAGTCGGTTCGTATCGATGTCCTGCGCATTTTCAGAATACCCGGCCCGCACGATGTCACGAGACAGGATCGGCACCCGCGAATGCGCCTCGCTTACAGGAATTTCCGCAAGGCCCAGCGCGGCCATGTCTGCCTCGAACGCATCCGCGTCTTCCTCAAATGCAACCGCCAGAAGACCACGTGGGGACAACGCGTCGAGTGATTCGTGAACCGGACGCGACGCCTGGTTCAGGGCGCGGACAACGTTGTTCCCGTAGTCCTCGATGAACATCGCCGCCGATCGCCCGCTCGCATGGTAGCCAAGCGCAGTCTCGCGTTCCAGCACCAGAACTCGGGTCGACGGCGCCAACGTTGCCGCAGCAGCAAGTCCTGCAATGCCGCCGCCGATAATGGTGACGCGCGTCACGCCTCCTCCAGCCGGTCGGTCGCGGGAGGAGGCGCTGGCGACAGGGCCGACAGCCGGGCATGGAGCGCATCGTCGATGCGGAATTCAATGGCAGCGAGTGACGGCGCAAGCTGCTCCGTCGACTTTGCCGAGACGATGGGACCCCATATGCCCGGATGCCGCGCGACCCATGCCACCGCGAGGGTCGCCGGGGCCGCGCCGACCTCCTCCGCGATCTCGACCAGACGCGCGACTGCTTCGTGCATCCATTCGAACCCGTAGCGAGTGGCATAGATGTCACTGGTGGTGAGACGACCGGTCTCTCCGGCGGCGTATTTCCCGGTCAGGAGACCGCCGCCGAGCGGGGAATAGGGGCAGACAGCCAATTCCTCCGCAATTGCCATTTGAAGGATCTCGACCTCCGCCTGCCGCTTCACCAGGTTGTACATCGGCTGAAGGAACTGGATTTCGACACCAAGCCCGCGCGCGACTTCTCGCGCCTTCATCACCTGCCAAGCCGCGTAATTGGATACGCCAAATGCGCGCACAGAGCCGTCTTCCATGTACCTGGCAACCGCCTCGAATGTCTCTTCAAGCGGCGTATCGCCATCCCAGCGGTGGAGGTAGAGAAGATCGACGGTCTCCATGCCAAGCCGCTTTCGGCTCGCGCCGAACTCCTTTTCGATCCGCGACCGGCATGCACCGTGATACCCGCATTTCGTGGCGATGAAGACGTCATCGCGCTCCGGTGCGACCAGCCGTCCGGCAATTTCCTCGGAACGGCCTTCGGAATAGAGAAACGCCGTGTCAAAGAAGTTGATGCCCGCCTCCCGGCAGGCCGAATACATCTCGGCAGAGGCGGCTTCGTCCGCAGCACCGCCGAACTGCATCGTGCCGAAGCTGAACCTCGACAGGGCCTGTCCCGAAATCGTTCTCAAGTCCGGCATCGGTTCAGCTCGAATCCGTTTCCGAAGACCCCTTGTTCGGGAAAGGCGCATATGGGCGGAAAGCCTCGACGCGGCGTGCCAGCGAGTCAACCGGCGCGCCGCGTCGAGCGGAAGCGATCAATTCGGAATTTCGCCCGTGATCCCCTCGACATAGAAGTTCATGCCGACCAGCGTGCCGTCATCGGCGGTCTCGCCTTCAGCCAGCCATGGCGATCCGTCCTGCTTGTTCAGCGGGCCGGTGAACGCGTGATACTCTCCGCTTCCGATCGCGTCGCGCAGCGCTTCGGCTTCAGCCTTCACGTCTGCGGGTACTGCATCGGTGATTTCGCCGATCTCGACCATGCCGGGGCCGATGCCGTCCCAAGTGTCAACGCTCTCCCAGGTACCGTCCATCACGGCCTGCACTCTTGCGATGTAGTACGGCGCCCAGTTGTCGATGATCGAGCTCACGCGCGGCAGCGGCGCGTATTCCGACATGTCGGAGGCCTGGCCGAATGAAATCACGCCTGCCTCGGCAGCGGCTGCCTGCGGCGCGGTCGAATCCGTATGCTGCAGGACTACGTCCACACCGTTGTCGATGAGCGCCTTCGCTGCATCCGCCTCCTTTGGAGGATCGAACCAAGTGTAGACCCAGATCACGCTCATTTCCACATCGGGGTTTGCCTTCTTGGCATGGATGTATGCCGAGTTGATGCCCCGAATGACCTCGGGGATCGGGTAGGACGCGATATATCCGATCTTGTTGGTCTTCGTCATCTTGCCCGCGATATGACCCTGCACCGCACGTCCCTCGTAGAATCGCGCGGAATAGGTGCTGACGTTGTCGGCGCGTTTGTAGCCGGTTGCGTGCTCGAACTTCACGTCCGGAAAATTGGCGGCCACGTTGATTGTCGGATCCATGTACCCGAACGAGGTCGTGAATATGATGTCCGCGCCCTGAAGCGCCATTTGGGTCATTGCCCGCTCGGCATCAGCGCCTTCGGGCACGCTCTCCTGATACACGGTCTCGACCTTGTCGCCAAAGTGCTCCTCCACGGCCAGGAGGCCTTGGTGATGTTCGTAGGTCCACCCGCCGTCACCGATCGGCCCGACATAGACAAATCCGGCCTTGACCGGTCCGTCGCCATGGCTGCCGCCGAAAGCCGGCAGGCCCAATGACATTGCGGCTGCAGCCGCCAGAAGTACGATTTTCGTCATGTTTTCCCCCAGTTTCCTAGTGTAAGGTCTCTCCTCAACCCGAAGCATGGAACGTTCGCCCGAGCGAGTTAGGCGCATTGGCCTGTGCACGCCTTTTGTCGGACGAAATGATCACCAGCACAAGGATGGTAATCAGGTAGGGCGACATCGACAAGAGTTCGACTGGAATAGCTATCCCTGCCGCCTGCAGGTTCAGCTGCAGAACGCTGACGCCGCCAAAGAGATAGGCACCGAGCAGGACCCGCCACGCTCGCCAGGAGCCGAAGACCACGATCGCCAACGCGATCCACCCCCGCCCGGCCGTCATTCCCTCCGTCCATTGCGGCACGATGACGAGACTCAAGCAGGCGCCGCCCAGCCCTGCAAGCGCCCCGCCAAACGCGATCGCCGCGAGCCTGGTGCCCAACACCGAGTAGCCAAGCGCGTGCGCCGCTTCATGGCTTTCACCCACGGCACGAAGAATCAGGCCGGACCGGGTGGATCTCAGATACCACCAGACGCCTACCACCAAGGCCAGCGACAGGTAGACCAGGGCATGCTGGTTGAACAGGACCGGTCCCAAGATCGGCAGTTCCGAGAGAACGGGAAGTTCCAGTCTCGGAGATGCAGGTGGGCGAACGCCCACGTAACCTTGCCCCATCAGCGATGAGATCCCCAGCCCGAACAGCGTCAGCCCCAGCCCGGTTGCCACTTGATTTGACAGGAGAACCTGAGTCAGCACCCCGAATAGAAGCGCCAGCACGGCGGCAGCGGCAGCGGCCGCCAAGAATCCCAGAGCCGGCGAACCACTTTCGACCGCAGCAATGAAGCCTGCAACCGCACCAACGATCATCATTCCCTCGACGCCCAGGTTCAGAACACCGGACTTCTCGACCACGAGCTCGCCCATGGCCGCCAGCAAGATGGGCGTTGATGCCAGCAGCAGCGCCGAGATCAGCAGGACAGGGTTGATTGATCCCAGTTCCATCACGGCGACCTCCCGACCGTCCGCTCAACACGCTGCACCGGTCGCCTTCGCTTCCCCTGACCAGGACATGACGGCGACCGGACGTGCGTCATCGCGAGATTACGCGTTTCGCGCGGCACGACCAATTGGCGATTGTCTGACCGACCGGTCCCGACGTCACTCATGCCCGCGCCCTCACATCGATCCTGACACGGTAGTTCGTCGTCACGTCGAGGGCCAGGAGGAAGAACAGGAGCATGCCTTGAAACGCCTGAATTGCCGCCGCAGGCACTCCCAGCGTAGCCTGAGCCGCCTCTCCGCCAATGTAGGTCAGGGCCATCAGGAAGCCTGCAAGCAGGATACCGACCGGATGCAGCCGTCCGAGGAATGCCACGATGATCGCCGTGAACCCGTATCCCACGTTGAAGTCGATGTTGATCTGGCCGGCGGGGCCGGCAACCTCGAAGAATCCCGCAAACCCGGCCAGCGCACCAGACACGCCCAGGCAGGTCAGCACCAGAAACCCCGGGTTCACACCAGCGAACCGGGCGGCGCGCGGGCTCGCACCTGCCAGACGGATGTTGAACCCAAGGATGTGACGAGACAGCAGAACATGGCCCAGAATGACTGCAATGAATGCGGCGACGACCCCCCAGTGCATGCCCGACCCCGCAATCAACTCATGGTTCGCCGCCGCATCGTAATGTCTGAGGTTGCGTGAACCCGGAAATCCGGCGCCGTCCGGACTCCTCAGTGGGCCAAGCGCCATCCAGGCCAGTATCTGCTCGGCAACATATACAAGCAGAAGCGAGACCAGGATCTCGTTCGTGTTGAAACGCGTCCGGAGAATGCCGGGGATCATCGCCCAAAGACATCCTCCCAAGCCGCCTGCAAGCACCATCATCGGAAAGATGAGCCATCGCGCGTCCAGCGGGTAGAAAGCCAGCCCGACCGCGGCCCCGCAGATCGCTCCCATGATGTACTGGCCTTCCGCGCCGATGTTCCAGACACCGGCGCGAAACCCGAGCGAAAGCCCGATCGCGATCAGGATCAGGGGACCGGCCTTCACCAGCAACTGTCCCCGATAGTAGAACGCAAACTCACCGAGGATCGGATCCCAGAATATCGTTCGGATCACGAGCAGCGGATCCTTTCCCAGGAACGCGAACAGCAGACCTCCCGCCACCATAGTCGCCAACACAGCGAGCAGCGGTGTTGCCCACGCCCAGGCGCGGGACGGCGCGGGACGGCGCTCCAGCCGGATCACGGAACCGTCTCCCCAGGCTCGGCTGCCCGGTCAGGCCTTGAAGAACCTTGCCCAATCTCGAGGTCATGGGCGCCGCCAAGCATCAAGCCGATCTCTTCCAAGGTCAGTTCGGCTGTATCCCTGGGCTTGCTCAAGCGACCCTCGTTCAACGCGGAAAACCGCGTGGAGATCTCCATCAATTCGTCCAGATCCTGGCTGATCACGATGACTGCAGCACCCTGGCTCGCCAGGTCGAGCAGGGATTGCCGGATCGCGGCGGCGGCCGCCGCGTCAAGGCCCCAGGTCGGCTGGTTGACCACCAGCACGTCCGGCTGCTGCAGGATCTCGCGGCCGATGACGAATTTCTGCAAGTTTCCGCCCGACAGCGACCGTGCCACGCTCCCGGCGCCAGGAACCCGGACATCGAACTGCTCAATCACGTGCTCGGCATGCGCGCGCGCCTTGCCCCAGTTGACAAATCCGCGACTGACCATGCGCATGCGACGTCGGCCAGACAGCGCGGCGTTTTCGATCAGGTTCATGTCCGGTGCCGTCGCGTGGCCAAGACGCTCTTCGGGGGCGGCCAGCACGCCAAGTGCGCGTCGCTCGTTCGGTCCGAACGAACCAATCGGTAGATCACCGAGCAGAATCGAGTCCGGTGCGCTGCGCGACTCTCCCGAAAGTACCGCGAGAAGCTCGTCCTGCCCGTTTCCGGCGACACCGCCGATCCCAAGGATCTCGCCACGCCGCACTTCAAGGAAAATGTCCTTCAGTTCCGTTCCAAACGCGGCACCGGACACCGCAGTCAGTCCGGCTATCGACAGCGCGACTTTACCGGGGTCTTGAGTCCGCGCGGCAGGCAAGGCCAGTTCACTCCCCACCATTGTCTCGGCAAGTTCCCGTGCTGACTTCTGGCGAGGGTCGCACGAGCCGGTCACCTTGCCGTGCCGAAGTATGGTGGCCCAATCGCACAGGGCCCTGATTTCCTCGAGCTTGTGGCTGATATAGAGGATGAGCTTCCCTTCGGTGCGCAGCCTTTTCAGCGTTTCGAATAGGATCGCCACTTCCTGTGGCGTAAGCACGCTCGTCGGCTCGTCCATGATCAGGACCTGAGGCTCCTGCAGGAGACACCGGATGATCTCGACCCTCTGTCGCTCGCCGGCTGACAGCGTTCCGACCACCCGGTTCGGATCCAGCGGCAATCCATAGGTTTCGCTTACGTCTCGGATGCGCGTGGCCAGTTCCCGCATCGGCGGCGGCACTTCCATGCCAAGCGCGACATTCTCGGCAACGTCCAGCGCTTCGAACAGGCTGAAATGCTGGAACACCATCGCGACACCGGCTTGCCGGGCATCGTGCGGCGATCCCGGGGCGTAGACCTGCCCGTCGAGCTTCATCCGCCCATCGTCGGGACGCAGGAGGCCGTAGACCGTCTTTACCAGAGTCGACTTTCCGGCGCCGTTCTCGCCCAAAAGCGCATGAACCTCGCCTCGGCGAGCAGAGAAGCTCACATCGTCGTTTGCCACGACTCCGGGATACGCCTTTCGCAGGCCCTGCACCTCCAGGAGCGGCGTGCTCACGCGCTCCGCCCCGTCACTGCCTGGATCCCGACGCATGCTCCTGCCCTGGCGAGCACCTGACCTTCCTGCCGAGATCGAACGCGTCCAGCCTCATGCTGCATAGCCTTTCCGGCCCCATCGCCAAGTCTGGAGGCTCTCGATCCGATCCAGTGTCCAGCCTTGGTCCGTCATTGGGTCATTCTGGAAGCCCGGTGGCTTCCGCACAAGCACGAATCTATCCGCTGGCCTCAGCGGCGCCGGAGCCGTGCTGATTCACGGTGAGTGTGGCAGTCGGTGACGCATGGGCGAGATTGGCCGATGCCGTCAGTTTGCCGAACGAGGCCACGTTCTGCCGGCTCCTGCACTCGTTCCTGAACGTGCAGACATGATGTAAGCCTCGATCCGCTTACTCCCGTCCTTTTCGATTCGCAGACCCTGCTTCGTCCGTCGCCAAAGAAAGTCCTCGGCATTCATCACCCACTCGTTGGCAATGGCCCAATCCAGTTCAAGCGCGGTGATGGATTCGCCGAAGTCCTGTCCCATGTCATCGAGTGTGCGAACCCCGCTCAGCATCTGTCGCGTTTCAGTGCCGTAGGTGCGGGCCAGCCGTCGCGCCCAGTCCCTGGTCAGGAACGAATGATTCGCCAGCAGTTCCGCGACGAGATCCTCGATTCCGTCAACCGGCAGATCGCCGCCGGGCAGGGGCACCCCCGCAGTCCATCCCCGTTCCGGAATTTCCAGCAGTGGAGCGATCATGGCAAGTGCCGCCTCGGCCAGCTTGCGGTATGTCGTGATCTTGCCGCCATGGACGCTCAGGAGCGGTGCGCCGCCACCCTCGTCCAGCTTCAGAATATAGCCACGCTTTGCTGCCGTCGCCGAAGTGGCGCCGTCATCATAGAGCGGCCGCACTCCGGCATATGTCCACACAACGTCATTCTCCGTCACCGGCCTCTTCAGGTACCGTGACGCAAAATCCAGAAGGTAGCGCATTTCCTTCGCGGTGCATGCGGGCGGCTCAGACGGGTCGGCGTGATCCTCGTCGGTGGTGCCGATCAAGGTAAAGTCCTCTTCGTAGGGAATCGCGAAGATGATCCGGCCATCCGTGCCCTGAAAAAAGTAGCACTTGTCATGGTCGAAGAGTCGCCGGGTCACGATGTGACTGCCGCGCACCAATCGAACGCGTTCGCGTGTGTCCACCCCGACGATTTTGCCCATAATGTCGTCAACCCACGGACCACCGGCGTTGACAAGCATTCGTGCGCCAACTTCAAAGGTCTTGCCCGCCGCTTCCAGCGTCACCTGCCAGGAGCCGTCCGTACGCTCGGCCGAGAGAACCCGCGTGCGGGTCATGACCTGCGCTCCGCGGGCGGCGGCGTCGCGGGCATTCAGGACGACAAGCCGCGCGTCCTGAACCCAGCAATCGGAATACTCAAAGGCCTTGCGAAACTTCAAGTCAAGCGGCTCTCCGGCCGGGTCGACGTCGAGATCGAGCGTTGCCGTGCCCGGCAAGATGCGGCGCCCTCCGAGATGGTCGTAGAGAAAGAGGCCCGTCCGGATCAGCCAGGCAGGGCGGCGACCCTTCATCCACGGCATGACGGCAGCGAGAAGTCTTGAAGCGGGCGTTCCGACCTCGAAACGCATGTCCTCATGATAGGGAAGCACGAAACGCATAGGCCAAGAGATATGCGGCATGGCGCGAAGGAGAACCTCTCGTTCGGCAAGCGCCTCACGCACCAGCCCCAACTCGAAATACTCCAGGTACCTGAGGCCGCCGTGAAAGAGCTTGGTCGACGCACCGGACGTGCCCGAGGCGAGGTCGTTCATCTCCGCGAGGCCCACGCTCAGGCCCCGTCCCGCCGCATCGCGCGCGATGCCGCAACCGTTGATGCCCCCGCCGATGATGAAGAGGTCGAAGGTGCCGGGTTCAGTGCGCATCTTGCCGTCCAGTCAAAGGTCCCTGTTTCGCATCACCGTGCAGATCCGGCAAGACTCGGGTTGTCAGCTGAACCTGCCCGCTTCGGCCATGCGCCTGGCCCGACAGGCCCAAGCACGATGTCGCGCCCCCCGGAGGATGTTACGTATTCCGGGCGCGTTCAATCCTGAACTCGCCGAGGACGCACGACGGGATCCGACGGCGGGTTTCCCGTTCGGGAATCCTTGGTTGCAATGGCGACTGCTCAAGGAGACCAGTGATCACGTCATGTGCCTGCCGGAACAGAACCAGGCCAGGACATCTGGCAGGACCTAGATGTGAGTGCGCATCTGGTGGCCGGGGGCAAACAAGACCTGAACGGCCGTTACGGACTGATCATGATCCCAAGTCAGCCTGTTGACCGCAAGCAAAGCGCTGTTTTCCGGGCAATTCAGGTGTTTCGCGTTCTCAGCGGTGGCTGGTCTTGCCGCAAACGCGATCTCGCCCCTTGTGTAGGGAACACTTTGCAACAACCATTCATTGGCACTGATGGATCGAAAGTCCTGCTCAATGGCAGTGGGCACGTGGATCGTATTGATCCAGCGATCTTCCAACGCGTATGGTGTATCATTTGACAGATGCAGAGCCATGACATGCAGCAATCTTTCCTGCACTCCAACACTTAGTGCAGCACTGATGTGGGTAGGCGCGACGCGGACTTCCCTAAGGGCCAGCTGGTATCCGTAACGTGCGCCGCGGTCTTCGACCTCATGCCGGATCACTGCAATGTTCAGGGTCGCCTTTGCAACGGGCTGTACGGCAACACGGGTTCCCGCCTTGCGCCTGCGCTCCAGCAAGCCACCTTCTGCGAGGCTTCGCAGCGCGCGATTCACCGTGGGGCGGGCGCATCTGAATTCCTTCGCAAGCTCGGCCTCGTTGGGGATCAAGTCCCCGGGCTTCCATTCGCGTGCGTGAATCCGGCGCAAGACCTCCTTTTGCACGCTTTGCCAGGTCTGTGCATTCTGCACGTTCATAGAGCGCCTTTCAGGGCATCAATGGTTCTCACGTAGTTTGCGACGATTTCAGTTCTTGCGACATGCCTGCCTTGCCGAACCTTGTGTCGACCTGCCGACCAGACATCTGAAACCAGCCTGTCGTCGCCTGCGAAAATCCATGCATCCAGGACGGTGTCTCCGCCGAAGCCGTGCAGGATCACCGATGTGGTGTCGAGCGCCAGCATGTCTGCCCAATGACCCGCTTCCAGACTTCCGGACTTACGCCCAGCAGCTTGCGCGCCGCCTTGCAAGACATGCTCGAAGAGACGCCGCCCTGTCGACATTCGCCCGGTCGCAAGCGCTGCGCGCGTGTGATCCCGAAGGCGTTGCGAATAGTCGAGGGTGCGCAGTTCCTCGCTCAACGCGATTCGGATGTTGCTGTCCGATCCGACGGCAAATCGGCCCCCCTGCCTGGCCCAGCGTACGCCGTCAAATATTCCGTCGCCCAAGCTGCTCTCCGTGATCGGGCACAGTCCCGCAACGGCTCCCGTCGCGGCAAGGCGGGTCGTCTCTGACGGCGTCATCTGGGTGCAGTGGATCAGGCACCAGCGTTCATCCAGCGCCATGTGATCAAGGGCCCATTCCACCGGCCGCGCGCCCCATTGCGCCTGCACCTCCTCGACTTCCGGGACTTGCTCGGCAAGGTGCATGTGGACCGGACCTTCCGGGAACTGGTCGGCGTAGGTCTTCAAGGTCTCCGACGCGACAGCCCTCAGGGAATGCGGTGCCACACCGATTTGCGTGTCATCCGGCAAAGCCTTCAATGCGCTTTGTGCTGCATCGTGCAGTCGCCGGAACTGGTCCAGGCCATTTCCAAACCGGACTTGCCCCGGCCCAAGTCCGCGACCGTCGCATCCGCCGAACTCATAGTGCACCGGCAAGAGGCACAAGCCGATTCCGGTCCTGTTCGCCGCAGCAGCGATGCGCTCCGACATCTCGCCAATGTTGTCATATGGGGTGCCTGCAGGCGTATGATGCAAGTAATGGAACTCGGCATTGGTGCTGTAACCCGCCTCCAGCATCTCCATCTGAACGAACGCGGCAATCGCCTCCACGTGCTCCGGTGTGAGATGGCCCAGGAAACGAAACATCAGGTCGCGCCACGTCCAAAAGCTGTCCGAGGGATTTGGCCCCCGCCGCTCGGTAAGACCGGCCATCGCGCGCTGAAACGCATGGCTGTGAACGTTCACCGGTGACGGGAGCAGCAATCCAACGCAATGCCCGGCTTTCGAGGCGCCGGTTTCCACGTGCGCAATGCGGCCGGAGTCATCCACCGCCACCGCCACTTCTGATGCCCAACCATTCGGCAACAGTGCCGACTCTGCCCAAATCCGCATTTTATGTCCACTTGACATGCCATTATGTATATACATAAAAACATGGTCAGGTTCCCAATGCAAGCGAGTCGTACCCAATGCTCCTGACCAATGCCCGCATTGCCACGCTGGCCGACGATGACAGCTTTGGACTGATTGATGATGGCGTGATCGCGATCAAGGACACCCACATCTCGTGGGTCGGGCCGCGAACGGAACTGCCCGCGCCGCATAAGGATCTTGAGGCAAGCGACCTCGAGGGCCGCCTCGTCACGCCCGCCCTGATCGACTGCCATACGCATGTGGTCTTTGGCGGAAACCGCGCAGCCGAGTTCGAGTTGCGTCTCAACGGCGCAAGCTACGAAGAGGTCGCCAAGGCCGGCGGCGGGATCGTTTCAACCGTGGCGGCGACCCGTGCCGCGAGCGAAGACGCGCTGCTTTCGGATGCGCTGACCCGTGTCGACGCGATGATCGCGGAAGGCGTCACGTTGATCGAGGTGAAGTCCGGTTATGGTCTGGACTTGAGCAGCGAGCCGAAAATGCTGCGCGTGGCGCGAGCCATCGCCAGCGCGCGCCCGGTGGATGTTCGCACCAGCTATCTCGGCGCCCATGCAACCCCTCCCGAATATCAAGGCAATCCCGACTCCTACATTGACGACGTTTGCATCCCCGCGCTGCGAGCGGCTCACGCGGAAGGCCTTGTCGATGCAGTGGACGGGTTCTGCGAAGGGATCGCCTTTGACACAGCGCAGATGGCGCGCGTGTTTGACGTCGCCACGGAACTGGGCTTGCCTGTCAAGCTGCATGCAGAGCAGCTGTCGAACATCGGCGGCGCGCGCCTTGCAGCGCAATACCGTGCGTTGAGTGCGGACCATCTGGAATACGCCAACGGGAGAGACGCCGAAGCCATGGCCGCGTCCGGCACGGTTGCAGTGCTGTTGCCCGGTGCATTCTACACGCTGCATGAAACGCAAGTGCCGCCGGTCCATGCGTTTCGGGAGCATCATGTGCCAATGGCCCTGGCAACGGACTGCAACCCGGGTTCGTCGCCCATGACCTCGCCGCTTCTGGCCTTGAACATGGGCAGCACGCTTTTCCGGATGACCCCGCTTGAGGCGCTCTTGGGAATGACTGCACATGCCGCCAAGGCCCTGGGCGTGAAGGACAGAGGCAGGATTGTCCCGGGACAGCGCGCCGATCTCTGCGTTTGGGACATCGCACACCCGGCCGAGCTGGCCTATCGCATTGGGTTCAATCCCCTGCACGCGCGCATCTTCGCGGGAAGGCAATGACCGTCATTCTGGACCCTGGTGCCGCAACTCTTGCCCAGCTGAATGACATCTGGACGACGCAGCGCTCGGTTCGACTGAACTCGACTGCCTGTCCCGCAATCGAAGCCGCCGCAAGAATGGTCGCACAGGCCGCCGCCGCCGACGACCCCGTCTATGGGGTCAACACCGGCTTCGGGAAGCTCGCGAGCGTAAAGATCGCGACAGAAGACACGAGCAGCCTGCAGCGGAACCTGGTCCTGTCCCATTGCTGCGGCGTCGGGGAGCCCCTGGACGTCGCTACGACTCGTCTGATGATGGTGCTGAAACTTCTGTCGCTAGGGCGCGGGGCGTCGGGGGTGGCGCTGTCAACTGTAACCCTGATCGAGGACATGCTTGATGCAGGCGTAACGCCCGTCATTCCAGTTCAAGGTTCGGTCGGTGCGTCCGGCGACCTGGCTCCACTCGCCCATTTGGCTGCGGCAATGATTGGCGAAGGCGAAGCCGTCCTTGACAATGCCAGGATGCCAGCCTCGATAGCATTCGAGAAAGCGGGCCTGACCCCGATCGTTCTTGGCGCGAAGGAAGGCCTGGCCCTGATCAACGGCACGCAGTTTTCGACCGCCTGTGCGTTGGCGGGACTCTGGGGTGCCTGGAAGAATGCCGCGACCGCCGTGGTGACCGGCGCATTGTCAACCGACGCGATCATGGGCTCAACCGCACCCTTGCACCCGGCGATTCACGCTCTGCGCGGCCATGCGGGGCAATCCGCAGTGGCTGAGGCGCAGCGCAGCCTGATGCGAGGATCCGAGATCCGCGAAAGCCATCGTGTCGGCGACACAAGGGTGCAGGATCCCTATTGCATCCGCTGCCAGCCGCAGGTCACGGGCGCTGCAATGGACTTGCTCCATGCCGCAGGACGCACGCTTGAAATCGAAGCCAATGCCGTCACCGACAATCCGCTTGTGCTTGTCGAGGATGGCGTGATCGTCTCGGGCGGGAACTTCCATGCCGAACCGGTCGGCTTTGCGGCTGATCAGATCGCGCTCGCGGTGTCGGAGATCGGCGCGATTGCCCAGCGGCGCGTCGCCTTGATGGTCGATCCGACGCTGTCCTTTGACTTGCCGCCTTTCCTGACGCCGGATCCCGGCCTGAATTCCGGCCTGATGATTGCCGAAGTGGCGACGGCGGCCTTGATGAGCGAAAACAAGCACCTCGCCAATCCCTGCACCACCGACAGCACGCCAACCTCTGCGAACCAGGAGGATCACGTCAGCATGGCCGCCCACGGGGCGCGGCGGCTTGAGCGGATGAATGCCAACCTGAACGTGATCCTGGGCGTTGAGGCCATTTGCGCCGCGCAGGGAATCGAGTTCCGCGCGCCGCTGAAGACGAGCGCTGCGCTGGCGCAAGTCCTGCATGCGCTGCGCGCCAAGGTGCCTGCCGTGACCGAAGACCGGTACATGGCCCCATCCCTGGAATCTGCGGCCCATCTCGTCGCGACCGGATCACTGACGGATGCCGTGGACCTGCCCGCCTATGTTCAAGGGTCGCTGGCGTGACGCCGGTCGAGGTCACGCGTGGCACCGGCCCCATCGTGCTGGGGTTCCCCCATGCCGGGACCCAAGTGCCAGAAGAGATCAAGGCGCGCCTTAACGAACGCGGGCGCATCTTGGCGGACACCGACTGGCATATCGATCGGCTCTATTCCGATCTGCTGCCCGACGTGACCGTCGTTCGGGCCACCTTTCACCGCTATGTCATTGATGCCAATCGCGATCCGTCAGGAGTGAGCCTGTACCCCGGTCAGAATACCACGGCGCTAGTGCCTTTGACGGATTTCGACGGGCATGACATCTGGGATGCCCCGCCGACAGCGGCCGATGTCAAAGCCCGTCGCGCAAGCTGTCACGTCCCATACCACAAGGCGCTGCAGGGCGAGCTGAAGCGCGTACGGAAAATGCACGGAGTGGCGATCCTCTACGATTGCCATTCGATCCGGTCCCGGATCCCGTTTCTCTTCGAAGGTGCGCTGCCTGATTTCAATATCGGCACCAATCTGGGAACCTCCTGTGCGCCCGCGCTGCAGGATGCCGTTTCGCAAATTTGCAGGGACACGCCCGGCTACAGCACGATTGTGAACGGGCGTTTCAAGGGCGGCTGGGCCACGCGGCACTATGGCCGCCCGGATGCGGGCCGCCACGCGATCCAGATGGAATTGGCGCAATCGACCTACCTGACGGATGAAGCCCCGCCGTGGACCTACAACACCGGCAAGGCCGATCAATTGAGATCCTGTTTGAAGACCGTCCTGACAACCTTGGCCGACAAGGCCCTTAGCCTGGGAGCCGATCAATGACCGACCCACGTCACAACATCCGCGACGTCTTTCCCCCCACGGGCTCCGAGATCACCGCAAAAAGCTGGCTGACCGAAGCACCGATGCGGATGCTGATGAACAACCTGCACCCCGACGTGGCCGAGAACCCTCATGAACTGGTGGTCTATGGCGGTATCGGCCGTGCTGCACGCACATGGGCCGACTTCGACGCGATTGTTGCGGCACTTCAAGGGCTGGAAGACACGGAGACCCTGCTTGTGCAATCCGGGAAACCGGTGGGAATCTTCCGCACCCACAAGGACGCGCCGCGCGTCCTGATCGCAAATTCGAACCTCGTCCCCAACTGGGCCAACTGGAACCATTTCAACGAACTCGACAAAAAGGGGCTTGCAATGTACGGCCAGATGACGGCCGGATCCTGGATCTACATTGGCACGCAAGGCATCGTGCAGGGCACCTACGAGACGTTCATGGAGGCGGGCCGACAGCATTATGGCGGCAACCTGAACGGACGCTGGATCCTGACCAGTGGCCTGGGCGGAATGGGTGGCGCGCAACCTTTGGCGGCAGTCATGGCCGGGGCATGCTGCCTTGCAGTCGAATGCGACGAATCCCGCGCCGATTTCCGCCTGCGCACACGCTATGTCGACGAGAAGACCCATTCGCTCGACGAGGCGCTGGAGATGGTCGAACGCTGGACAGGCGCAGGTGAAGCAAAGTCCGTGGCCCTGATAGGAAACGCGGCGGACGTGGTCCCCGAATTGGCCAATCGCGGTGTTCGGCCGGACATCGTGACCGACCAGACCTCCGCCCACGATCCGATCCACGGTTACCTGCCGCAAGGGTGGAACGTGTCGGATTGGCGCGCAAGGCAGGAAAGCGACCCGAAAGCGGTGGAGAGAGCCGCCCGTGCATCGATGAAGGTGCATGTCGCCGCGATGGTGGATTTCTGGAACCGAGGTGTGCCGACACTGGACTACGGCAACAACATCCGACAAGTGGCCCAGGAAGAGGGCCTGGAAAACGCCTTTGCCTTCCCCGGATTCGTGCCCGCCTACATTCGACCGCTCTTCTGCCGGGGCGTCGGCCCGTTTCGCTGGTGCGCGTTGTCGGGCGATCCAGAAGACATCTATAGAACCGATGCCAAGGTGAAAGAGCTGATCGACGATCCGCACTTGCACAACTGGCTCGACATGGCTCGGGAGCGCATTGCCTTCCAGGGATTGCCGGCGCGGATCTGCTGGGTGGGCCTGGGACAGCGGCACAAGCTCGGGCTTGCCTTCAACGAAATGGTACGCTCCGGCGAGTTGTCGGCCCCAGTCGTCATCGGCCGTGATCATCTGGACAGCGGTTCGGTGGCGTCTCCCAACCGCGAAACCGAATCAATGAGAGACGGGTCGGACGCCGTGTCCGACTGGCCCTTGTTGAATGCAATGCTGAACGTCGCTAGCGGTGCCACCTGGGTGTCGCTGCATCACGGCGGCGGGGTCGGCATGGGCTTCAGTCAGCATTCCGGCATGGTCATCTGCTGCGACGGTACGGAGGATGCCGACCGCCGCATCGCAAACGTCCTTTGGAACGATCCCGCCACAGGAGTCATGCGACACGCGGATGCAGGCTATGAAATCGCTCTGGAATGCGCGCGCGCGCAGGAATTGAATTTGCCCGGAATTCTGGGAGCGTGACTGCCCCGGCCCTGACGGGCCTTGCAGCGCGTTCGACAGGCCTGTGGTCTTGAAACCCGCATGGCATGCAGAAGTCAGAGATAAAGAGATCGCGCAACCGCGACGTCGGTTTCAGGTGGGGCTTGCACGGCAAGCTGGCGACAAACGGGCGGCCTTGCAGGGCAGCGGCTGGCAACTCACAGGCGTGGCTTTCAAACCTCTTCCCAAGGGAAGCTGTCCAACCGTTCGGCACCGTTTTCCGTGATCAGGACCTGGGTTTCGAGCTTGACGCTCTCTGACCCTTCCTCGCCAACCAGGCTTTCAACGCAGACTACATGGCCCGGTTCGAACTGTCCGGACATGGCGTCTTCATCGAAGTCCACGTGCAACGGCACCACGGGCCATTCGTCAGCCATGCCGACACCGTGCAACGCCAGCGAGTACCGATAATCGACATGCCTCGCCGGTATGCGCCAGCTCTTGGCGTTGAACTCTTCAAATGAAAGACCTGGTTGCAGCAGCGCCAGATTGTGATCGATCTGGCTCAGCGCAGTGGAATAGAGCCTCTTTTGCCGGTCCGTCATCGGGGAGTAGCCACAGGTCCAGCTGCGCGACAGGTCCGCACAATATCCATAGGGGCCGATCATGTCCGTATCGAAAGAGATCATTTCGCCCGCCTGGCACAGGCGGTCCGAACACTCCTTGTACCAGGGATTGGTGTTGGGCCCGCAGGTCAGCAGTTTGGTTTCAAGCCAGTCACCGCCCGAGCGGGCGTTCTCGAAATGCAGATGCCCCCAAAGCTCGCGTTCTGTCACCCCAGGAACCGAGTGGTCATAGATCCGCGCCATGCCCGCCTCGCAGACGCGAATGGTCCAGCGCATCAGCGTGATTTCGTCGGCCGACTTGATCGCTCGCGCCAGTTCGGTCAGCCTCGTGCCTTCGACATATTCCAGCTGACGCGCCTGAAGGGCCAGCAGCGGCGCGCCGTCCAGCTTGTCGATGGCGATGCGCCTGTTGCCGCCGCCATGCGCTTGCAGCAACTCCGCGATCTCGTCCGCCCAACGTGCCACGTGCACTGGCGACTTGTCGCCCTTGGCCATGAACATCCACGAGGTGGAGTGCCGCAGCTCGTCGATGCCCGGCAGGCCGTCATTGAGGTGCTTGGAACCCTTGAGCTCGAACATGACCGCAGGACCATCCGTCAGGATCAGCGCGTAGCGTATCGGGTTGTGCGCTGTCCAAACCTGCATGTTCGAACTGTCTAAAGCGTAGCGGATGTTGATCGGATCGTACAGCAACAGCGCCGCAACATCGGCCTGCGCCATCAACTCGCGAAACCGGCCCAGACGGTAGGCGCGGGCGCGGTCCAGCACATCCGGTGCGACGGGGCTGATCAGCGGCCTGTCTGCGCCCTCGCTGTTCAAATAGGTCAGCTTGCGCTCGTCTCTGAAAGGTGGCGGCATCTCGGTCATTTCTGTGCGAGCTCCTCGGCAAGCCAGTGTAAGTTGTGCAAGTCAGTCGGAGTCAATCAGTCGAAGTCAATCTGAACGACCGTAGAACCCGATCCGCTCTTCTTCCGAAAAAGTGACACCAGGCTTGTCGTAGTAGGAGAAGACCGCGATCATCCGCTCGCGGTCTCCGCGAATCTTGGTTACGCGATGCGGGGTGTTGATGCCGCGAAAGACGTTCAGGGCGCCAGGTGTTGGCGTGAGGACCCGCAAATACGGATCCTCGTTCCGCAACAGCCTGGCAACGCCGTCATAGTTGGGATTGTCCGCAGTGCGCAGATCGGTACGATACTCGAAGTCACCGCCTGCTTCCGGCGCCTGCAAAAGCAGCGTCGTGGTGAACTCGGAACGGTCGAAATGCCAGTTCAGTGCTTCGCCTTCGTGATAGGCCATGACATTGATTCGAGCGAGCGGGTCATCCATGGCGAAGAGCGCCCGCTTGCCCATTGTCACGGCAAGAAAACCCACCAGCGGCGGCCAGGCGTAGATCTCGGTAACGGGGTTGGCGCCCAGTTGATCGGCGCACAGCGTGTGATTGATGGTTTGAAACTGTGTCAATGCCGGATGATCCGGCACCAGGTCCGGCAGCTCTTTCTTAAAGTAGATGTTGTGCATCCGGCTGTGGGTAAAGCCGTTTCTGGCCATGATCGGCCTGAGGTCATCGGCAGCCGCCTGCGCGGCCACCGGCTTCAGAAACCCTTCGAGATTGTACATACCATGTGCGGCCAGGTCCGCCCGACACCGCACGATCAGTTCTTTGCATTCATCACTGTCAGGTCGGTCGATTGGATAGGTCTCAAGATCAAGCAGGTGCTGCATTCCAAATCCCTCCCCTGGCAACCAAGAGGCAAAATTGCCGGCACTTGACAACAACAAAATGGGATCGCATGGCAGCGGGCCGGTTTGAAACTTGCTTCCATTGCTGCTGGATCCTCTTCGACCTTGGCACGGCGTCATAAGCCAGCCAGATCTTGCATTCTATTTCATAATGCCGATCCTTCACGCCAGTTTCAACGTCCGTGGTCGCCGCAGGCGCGTCAATCTGGGCGCGGCACACACGGTACCTGGCACCGATGAACGTGAAGTCGTGAAGTTCGGACTCGACGGAATTTCCCGCAGTCTTCGCCTCATCGCACTGAGTCAGTGCAGGCCCGCCCTCAGTGCCAGGTCGGGTGAAACTTGCCCGCGGGAGACAACGTGAAGATGTCGCAGCCGCCATCGGTCACGCCGACCGAATGCTCGAACTGCGCGGACAGCGACTTGTCTCGTGTTACGGCCGTCCAGTCGTCTGCCAGAATCTTGGTTTCCGGCCTGCCCAGATTCACCATCGGCTCGACGGTGAAGAACATGCCGGGCTCCAGCACGGCGCCTGTTCCCGGTCGCCCGAAATGCAGAACGTTGGGCGGTGCATGGAACAGGCGCCCGAGACCGTGGCCGCAAAAGCCCTGGACCACGCTCATCTGGTGCGCCTCAACGTAGGTCTGGATGGCATGCCCGATATCGCCGAACGTGTTGCCGGGCCTGATTGCCTCGATGCCCTTCATGAGCGCGTCATGGGTCACCTGGATCAGGCGCTCCGCCCTTCGGGAAAGCCCGCCGGCAACGTACATCCGGCTCGTGTCTCCATGCCAGCCGTCAACGATCACGGTTACGTCCACGTTCAGGATGTCCTTGTCCTTGAGCCGCTTCTTCCCGGGAATTCCGTGGCAGACGACATGATTGACGCTGATGCAACTGGCGTGCTGGTAGCCCTTGTAGCCGATCGTGGCCGACGTGGCGCCCGCCTCGTCAATCATCCGCATAATCGCCCTGTCGATTTCGCCGGTGGCCATGCCCGGTTCCACCAGCTGAGCAATCTCGTCAAGGATGTGCGCCGCGAGTGCACCGGCACGATGCATGCCAGCCAGATCCCCGGATTCATGAATGCGGATGCCGTCCTTGGTCAGACGGCCCTTGCTGTAGTTGTACACGGGACATCCTTCCTCTTCTCACACGCCATATAGTGCGTTCCGGAGACAACCGCTAGTCATCTGCTGGTCACGGCCTGTTCAAGAACCGGTAGTTCGGCAGCGATTTCGACTCCCTCGCGCGTGATCTTCGTTCCGTGGCATATCGCCTCCACGCCAGCCGCGCCGGCCCGGTCGAATGCGACACCGTAACCAGGATCCAGGTCACGAGCCAGGACAAACCCGGCACAGTCCGTCCTCTGCACGACATAAAGCATCACTGCCCGGAATCCTTCTGCCACCATGGCCGAAAGTTCGGCCAGATGCTTGGCGCCTCGTTCAGTCACGCAATCCGGAAATTCCGCCAGATCGCCGGTACGGTTCAAATGCACGTTCTTCACCTCCACATAGGCGTCAGGCAATCCGGGCTCCCTAAGGAGAAAGTCCACGCGGCTGTTGGCGCCGTAAGGCACTTCGCGCCGGACGTTGCCGTATCCGGCAAGGCCTTTGACACGTCCCGCAGCCAGCGCCTCGGCAACGATCCGGTTCGGCACAGAGGTATCGATGCCCGCGAGATGGCCGCCCTTCAACTCGACCAGGCGCCAGCCAAACTTCAGCTTCTTTTTTGAATCGTCATTTGGTTCAAGCCAGACTCGCATGCCCTCGTCGGCAAGCCCCAGCATCGACCCCGGATTGGGACAATGAGCCACCACGGTACGACCGCCATTCTCCAGTTCCACGTCCGCAAGAAACCGTTTGTAGCGTCTGATCAGGCGGCCCGGCACCAAAGGCGTTTGAAAGCGCATGCCTCGGGCCCTATACCGGCATAGGGAGAGGGACAAGGACTGACTCCATGGCCAACCCAACCGCCGCCATGCTGGTGATCGGTGACGAGATACTTTCCGGACGCACCCGTGACTCCAACATGCACCACCTCGCCGGCAGGCTGACCGAGGCCGGGATCAATCTCACTGAAGTGCGCATGGTTGCCGATGACCGCATGGCAATAGTGGAGGGTGTAAGGGCGCTAGCACGGAAACACGACCACCTCTTCACTTCGGGCGGCATCGGGCCGACGCATGACGACATAACGGCCGATTGCGTGGCCGAGGCCATGGGCGCTTCCATCGATGTCCGCCCGGATGCGCACGCCATTCTTCAGGCGCACTATGATCGGCAGGGCATCGAAATGAACGAGGCCAGGCTGCGCATGGCACGGATCCCGGCAGGCGCCAAGCTGATCAAGAACCCGATCTCCGCTGCACCGGGGTTCACGATTGGCAATGTCCATGTCATGGCTGGAATTCCGGCAATCTTCGAAGCAATGGTCGCAAGCATTCTGCCCACGATTTCTGGTGGCCCTCCGGTGCTCTCGGAGAGCATACGGATTGATCGGGCCGAAGGCGACATCGCCGCCCGATTGAACGAGCTCGCAGAGGAGTTCGCGCACCTGAATTTTGGTTCCTACCCTTTCCGGCAGAACGGCGAGTACGGTTCGAATGTCGTGATCCGGGGCACAGATCCCCAACAGGTCAACTATGCGGCGGCGCAGTTGCGTGCGGCGTTCGGAGACGACGCATCGTGACGGCACCAGTTTCAGAAAGCCCGAGTGCCGAGAGCGAAGGCATAGTGGCCCCGGCGTCCTCTCTCATAGGCGGGCAGCGAATGCATCGCGGCAGCCAAGGCGGGATTCAGCATGCACCCGCGATTCGTCTCGCGGCGACGGGGCTTGCCGCAGAGCCGGAGGCGGCCTCTCCCTTGTGTGGCGGCGAGACTCCAGTCAAGGGCGACATTTCCGCGACGATTGTCGATTCCGCAGATCCACTTGGTTTGGCGCTGATTCCTGCCCCGCCGCAAATGGAGCCGGACGAGGCGTCCGCATACATCACGGTGGCACAGACATCGAGAGACACAATCCGCAGGCTGGGCCATGCAGTCACTTGCAAGATCAGCATCGCAAAGGAGTCCTACAGGAGCGCAGAGCTGGCGGCGGCTTGGCCGCCAAGCAGCAAGCATGCGAGCAGGACGGTTTCGTGAGACTTGCACTCATTATAAGCCTTGTCATTGCAACACCGGCGTCGGCGCTTGAGCTTGCGCTTCCCAACACGGCGACCGTTGCCATTGAGACGAGCGACGCCGCTAGTGTCCGCCTGCCCGAGGCTCCTTGGTCGCCAAGCATTGTCGTGCCGGGCACCGAGGGAGCAATACGAAAGACCGTGCTTAAGTTGCCCGATGCGCAGTGGACAACTCTCCAGCTCATAGGGCCGCTTCGCGACAAGCTGGAAGAGGCGGGATATGTCCAGGTCTTCGCCTGCGCGGACGCTGAGTGCGGTGGCTTTGACTTCCGCTTCCAGCTTGATCTGATTGGTGAGCCGGACATGTATGTCGATCTCGGCAACTACCGTTACCTATTGATGCGGCATCCATCGAAGGAGCCTCATTCCGTAGCCTTGGTCGCATCGCCGACAACCAGCGCGGGCAATGTTCACATCACGGAAGTTTCCAGCGCGCGTTTTCCCGAGGTGGAGCCGAATGCGGAAGACGTAGTGGCGGAAATGGATGAGGATGCGGACCACGCCACACAAAGGCCCGGCAACTTGGCTGCATCCTTGCTGAAACGAGGTCACGTGGTGCTTGATGCGCTTGAGTTCGGCTCGGGATCCGCTGACCTGGGAAACGGGCCGTATCCTGTGCTGGCGGAACTCGCAGCCTGGCTGTTGGACAATCCGTCGGCCCGCATCGTTCTTGTGGGGCACACCGATTCAATGGGATCGCTCGAGACGAACACCACACTTTCGCGCAAGCGGGCAGAGGCGGTGGCGGACCGACTGATCGAGGCATTCGGCATCAACCCGAGCCGACTCGATGCGGCCGGCGCCGGATACCTCTCACCGATCGAATCAAACCTGACCGAGGCGGGACGTACCGCGAACCGTCGAGTGGAAGCGGTTCTGATCTCCGTGGAATGACGCCGCGTTGCGGAAGCTTGCACGTATGTTGAGCGGCAAGCGCTGACGTCAGCGAGTACCCAGTTCGCGGCATCATCGCGCTGGCCCTTGCTTGCATGGCCGCAATCAATGCGCGACACAATCGGCGATGGCGTGAAATGAGTGCGCCTGATGCCTTGTCCATGCCGCTGTGCCCCCTGACGCTTCCCGTGACGATGTGCTATGCATCGAGTACGCTTTGAAGGAGGATTCGCCATGCTAAAGTTCTACCTGCCGGTGAAGGCGCCGGCGCTCTTGGCCACCGCAGCGCTGGTCACCGCAGCAGGCGCGGCAAGCGCGACCGAACAGGCGTCCGCTGCGATGATGAATGCGACCGGGGAATCCGTGGGTTCAGTCACGCTGCGCGCCACCCCGCAAGGCACGCTCCTGCACGCCAAGCTCGAAAATCTGCCGGCGGGCGCCCATGCCTTCCATATCCATGCGGTGGGCGTCTGCGAACCGCCCTTCACATCTTCGGGCGGGCATTTCAATCCTGATGGAAAAATGCACGGATTCGACAGCGCCGAGGGCATGCACGCTGGCGACATGCCCAACATCCACGTGCCGGACTCGGGGGCGCTGGAGATAGAGGTGCTGAACACACTGCTCAAGCTGGATTCCACGTTGTTCGACGCCGATGGCGCGGCCATCGTGATCCACGACGGGCCGGATGACTATGCGTCCGACCCGGCAGGCGCAGCCGGCCCCCGCATCGCCTGCGGTGTCATCACTCAATAGGGCAAGCCGCCTTCTTGATGAGGGAATTGTACGTACCACACGCGCATCGGTCAGCCTGACTCATTGTGTTTGTGACCCTTGCCGGAACCGGCCCCCCTTATCGGTGGCAGAAAATGGTTCGGTCATCGCTACATGAGCAAGTGCTTGCACTCATGGCCGTGATCCGCCGAACCGGGAGTCAAGTGTTTCACTGAAGTAGTGACAAATGTCGGACTTGCCGTCTCGGGCAGGCTTGGCGGCAAGAGCGGACGGACGCGCCGCCCGTTCCGTGCGGTAGTGAACAAGTACGCAGAACGTGACGCGTGTGTGCAGAGCCAGCTGATGGCAGGCATCGACATGGATCGTCGAGAACGGATCTTTGCCGGACGTGCCGTGAAAGTGGGCGAGAATGTCCCGAAGATGTTTGCGACGCGGCTTCGCGAATGTCAGGAAATCACGTGTTTGGCCTATAGGCGGGCCGCCAGCCTTGCACCCTGATCGATTGCCCGTCTTGCATCCAGCCCGGACGCCATGTCGGCGCCTCCAATCACATGCGGCGACACGCCGCCGGCCACCAGCGCATCGGCAAGTCCACGGTCGCTCAGTTGCCCGGTGCAGAGCACGACTGTATCGGCGGGAACAACCTCGCGCGCTCCGTCCCGACGCGTGATGTGAAGGCCCTCGGAGTCGACTTTCTCGTACGTAACGCCACCTTCCATCCGAACGCCTTTCATCCGAAGCGACGTGCGATGAATCCATCCCGTGGTGCGGCCAAGCCGTTTTCCAGGTCGCTCGTCCTTTCGTTGGAACAAGGAAACCTGCCGCCACCCGTGCGCCGGCTTCGCCCCGTCGGGGGCAAGGCCTGCCCGATGCATTTCCGGGTCCGTCACGCCCCATTCGTCGAGCCAGGCGTCGAGATCTGCGGCCGCATTCGGCTCCACGGTCAGGAATTCCGCAACATCGAAGCCGATCCCTCCTGCTCCAACGATCGCCACCCGCTCTCCTGCCAACTCTCTTCCTGTCAGGATGTCGGCGTAGTTCACCACGAAACCGCCCTCGACCGGGATGTTCGGATCCCTGGGCATGACACCCGTGGCCACAACAACCTCTTCGAACCGTGACAGCTCTCCCACGGTGGGTTCAGAATCGAGCCGCACTTCCACGCCTCTCAGTGTCAGCATGTCCCGATACCACCGGACGAGTCCCAGAAACTCCTCTTTCCCGGGAACCTTGCTTGCCATGCCGAGCTGCCCGCCGATCTCGCCGGCCCTTTCGAACAACGTCACCGCATGACCCCGTTCGGCCGCGACCAGCGAAGCAGAAAGTCCAGCAGGGCCTGCGCCCACGACCGCGACCGATTTCGGCTTGCACGCTGGACAATAGACCAGTTCGGTTTCGTGCGCCGCTTGCGGATTGACGACACATGTCGCGATCTTCAACTCAAAGGTGAAATCAAGGCATGCCTGATTGCACGCAATGCAGGGCGTGATCTCGGCAGACCTTCCGTCACGCGCCTTTCTCACGAAGTCTGGATCCGCAAGAAAGGGCCGGGCCATCGAAACCAGGTCCGCGGCACCTTCCGCCAGGATCTCCTCCGCCACCTTTGGCGTGTTGATCCGGTTCGACGCAATCACCGGGATCCCGACCTGTCCCATGAGTTTCTTCGTGACCCACGCAAATGCGCGACGGGGCACCTTCGCAGCAATCGTCGGGATCCGGGCTTCATGCCATCCGATTCCTGAATTCAGTAGCCCGGCCCCAGCATCCTCCACGGCCTTGGCCAGTTTGGTGACCTCGGCCCAGTTCGAGCCATCTGGCACGAGGTCAATCATGCTCAAGCGATAGATCAGCATGAAGTCGGGCCCTGTCGCCTGCCGCACCCGACGCACGACTTCGACGGGCAGTCGCATCCGGTTTTCGAACGAGCCGCCCCAGCGATCCGTTCGCTTGTTGGTGCGGGTCACAAGGAACTGGTTCAGCAGATAGCCTTCGGATCCCATCACTTCGACTCCGTCATACCCGGCCCGCTGGGCGCGTCGCGCCGCTTCGACAATGTCCGATATCTGCTTCTCGATCCCCTCTTCATCGAGTTCGATCGGGGTATACGGAGAGATCGGTGACTTGACCGGAGACGGCGCCACGCATTCCGGCGAATAGCCGTAGCGCCCTGCGTGAAGGATCTGCATTGCAATTCGTCCACCGGCATTGTGGACCGCGCGGGTCACCTGCGCATGGTTGGCGATGTCCTCATCCGTGAACAGGCCGGCCGCCCCGGGCAGAACCGCGCCCTCGACATTGGGCGCCATGCCACCAGTCACCATCAATGCCACGCCGCCGTCTGCGCGCCTCGCATAGTAGGCAGCGACCCGGTCGAAGTCGCCAAGCTCCTCAAGCCCGGTGTGCATCGAACCCATGAGAATCCGGTTCGGCAGCGTCACGTTGCCAATGTCGAGGGGACGAAAGAGATTAGGATAGCCAGCCATGCGCCGAGTCTGCCTCAGACCCAATGAAGTGTCACGCTGATGTGCAAGTTCAGACTTGGGACGCATCGGCAGGCGCTCGACGATCATGACCGAACGGCGTCAGGCTGAAGCGACTTTCCTGTCACGGGACGGAGCCTTCAGCACCTGGCCTCGCCTGAGTACATTGCTTCGTGCCGCTGGGGACGTCCCGTCCACTTGCGTTCCGACATCGGGGACGTGGTCCCCAATGTGGCAGGATGCAGAACTCCTCCAGGAGCGGCGGGCACGGCATGACACCTGCATTGGCCCGCCGCGCGTTACCGGAAACGACACCGCCCGACCAGTTCCACGGCAGGGGGCAGAAGGACCCCGTTCCGGCGCTCCGGGCCGGCAGCCCTGAATGGCTCCATGGCGGTGCATGTCCGGCCACCGATAATCGTGCATGGAAGTTCAACATCGGCATTTCACGGTGACCGTGAAGGGTCGCATTGCTGGCGCGGCGGTCTTCCACCTCGTCGATTGCAGGCTTGAAGTCCTGCGATTTCCTGCATCCAGCCTTTTCCGAGATCGTTGTTTTCCAAATGGGAATCGCGCAACCATCGAGATGCCAGGGTGAGACTTCCAGACGCGATGGCCCTGAACCGTTCCGGCACAGGTGTTGAAGGTCAGTGCGCAAAGTGATACGTCAGTGCAAGTTGACCACTCAAATCGGCGCTTGGCTTGGATGGACCCGTAGTTGGAAGGATTCAGGTAGTCGTCATAATGGGCTGACATGGACTTGAATTTCGTGCCAAGCATCCACCAAACCAGCGGCGGTCGCACATGAAGTCCCACACGCAGAACGTGGCGGACACGATTGACGCACCCTCGGCTTATGTCGAAGGCCACGAAAGCGCCCGGCGTTTCGACAGTGCTCTGGCCGACAAGTATGTCCGGCACACCACAGTCGGCGATCCGGAACTCGATCCGGTGATGGAGGAGATCCATTCGCTGCATCCTGCGCAGCTTCACAAGTTTGTCGGTGCAGGAATCGAGCAACGGGACGCGGAGTTGCGTGACGCACCGGAGCCGCTGCGGCGATTCTTCGAGGATTTCCGAGAGCCGGAATGGCTGGACCACAACGCCTTTCAACCGGGTGTGCGCGCCTTTCACGCCAACGCGGACCTCATGCTGGTCGCGTTCGTCGCAGGCGTCCTCGTCGAAGGGTTTGCGACGCTCATAGCCAAGTCGTTCACCATGACCGGCCGTGTCGCGGCCACCAAGAGGCGCCTCCAGCAAAACAACCGCCAGTTGCTCGAGATCTTCTTCCCCGGCGGCTTGCTACGGAACGGGGACGGATGGAAGCTTTCGACCCGCGTGCGCTTCGTGCATGCCCGGATCAGAAGCCTGCTGGCGAGGCACGAGGAATGGGACGCCGAAGCCTGGGGCACGCCGGTGAGCGCGGCCCATCTCGGATTTGCAATTTCTGTCTTTTCAAAACGGCTCCTGGACTATTCCCAACTGGTGGGCGCGTCCTTCACGGAAGAGGAAAAGGCAAGCATTCTCGACGTCTGGCGCTACACCGGCTACCTGATGGGCATTCCCGAATCGATCCTTTACGAGGACGGCGCGGAGGCGGACAGGATTCACCGGATTGCGAACATGTGCGAGCCGTCGCCCGATTCGGATTCGGCAGCGATGGCGAACGCTTTGATCTGCGCCGTTCCCGGGATCGTGGACATCAGGGACGATGAAGAGCGAAAGCAGGTCATCGCCCTTGCCTACAAGCTGTCTCGCGCTCTCATTGGGAACGATCTGGCCGGGCACTTCCAGTATCCTCAGGTCCGGACATTCGGAACCTTGTTCGGGTTCCGCATGAAGCAGCGTCTCCAGCGCTACCTGAAAAGCGGGCTGATGGTCCGGGCAGACAATTTCAGCCAGCTCCTCCAGATTTCCGTTTATGAAGAAAGCGGCCTTACCTACAATCTGCCCGACCACGTCAAGCACGAGCAGTCGCACCCATGGTAGGCGGCGCGGAATTCTAGCCAAGCACGTCGCAAGCGAGGTGCCGGTCGCAGTCCCGGCTACAGCCTTCAGGACGGGCTTCGCTGAACGGGTCAAAGAAATTCGTGATTGGCCGTTTCGGGCCCATACGTCCTAAAACCCCCAAACTTCATTCAGGAAGTCCAGCATCTCTGGATGCATCAGACGAATGATGTTTCGGTTGTTCGGGTAAAAGCAGATTCCGCCCAAATAAGCTTGGCTGAACGTGGCAAAGAACTCCTCTACGTAGGAGAATGCGAAAGGGACATCGTCACGCGGACATCCGTCACGTACACCGGCGGCCTTCGCTTTCGCCTGTTCATATAGTTCAATGATCCTGGGATTTTCGAACCCCAACTCGCGATCGTGATACGCATGCGCCAATTCGTGGAACACAGTGCCCGGACCGTGTTCTCTGCCAAATCTCTTGTCGAATTGAACGGCTTGATGCAGCGCGGGCGGATATCCGTTTTCCGCCAGCCAGTCGACAGAGATGTGGTACAGGCCTAGGAATTCGTGCGCTTCCATATGAGGATCGGTGTGGAACAGCCAGATCGGCGTTTCCCTCAACCTGTCAATTTGCGGGGAAGGGACCTTCGCGGCGATCTGGGACAGTTGCGCCTCCAGTTTTTCGATCATCGGCGCGACAAGCAACGGGTCCTCCGCAAGCTTGGTTTCGATGACAATCTTCCAGCCGTGAATGTCCCTTTCCTGATAGTCCGTTTCGGCACTCAACGTCGCAGAACCGGCAACAAGCGCAGCCAGCAAGAGAGAGGCCGCGAGAACCCATGTCCTGGTTGGGATCATTCGAGTGCCTCTCATCGGCACATGAACCGTTTCAACCCGCCGTAGAATTTGATCTTGAACCATAAGTATCTGTTTTAATTACGTTATTGTTCTTCCTGGCGCAATCTCCCGCACCACCCGTCACATCGGGAACGGGCAGGCGACTTGCTGCACCCAAGCTTCGGAATTCGCCGGGCTCCGCTTGTGGTCTTTCGCCAGACGCCCGCACCGTGGTCTTCTGGGTTCAATCTGGATTCTCCATTCTCTTTGTTCGAAGTGCCGATTCAATAGATGTTTCTGTAGATTGCAGGTTCAAATCGACGAAATTGAAGCAACCATTGAGAGAACGAAAATACAGTTTGGCGGTCATGCCGACTAGAATTCCTCGGGATACATCTGCGCTGCGTGAACCACATCGAGGATGATTACGTCATTCCCTTTGACCCGATAGACGACAATGTAGTTCCTATGAACAACCAGCTCCCTTGTTCCCTCAACCCGTCCTGGTCGGCCCATGTTGGGATGTTCGGGTAGGTTGGATTCGATTGCACTGACAATCCGATCCCCAAGGGCCAAGGCCGCATCAAGATTATCGATGGCGATGTAGTCGACGATTTCCTCAAGCGCCAGCTCAGCGCTTGGCAGCCAGAACAGGCGCTTCATCAGGTGGCAGGCTTAAATTTGACTTCCATGCGCGTTTTGAACCGGTTGCGCAGCTCGTCGGATGAGATGAGCTCTCCGGACTCAGCTTCGGCCATGCGGGCTTCAATCCGCTCGACGAATTCTTCCTCAGCAACCAGATATCGTTCGATGGCTTCATTGGCGAGAAACGACTTGGAACGGCGCGTCACAGTGGCCAGCCGCTCCAGGCGGTCGCGGATTTCCGGTTTGGTGTTGACGGAGAGGACATAGCGATCAGCCATGGAAAGTCCCTTTGCGTGAGTCACGTCTTGAATTGTATGATAATGTATGAACCTTCGCAATTTCCCTTTGTGGAAACCCGCATTGCTGTAGTTGCGTCATGCCGAGCCAGTCCCAACGGGCCAAGGCGTCTGACCCGTTCAATTGAACCGAGAATGAATTGGCAATCATGGGGGCCTTAAGATTTTGGCCCGCGATCAGTCGCTATTGGCTTACGGATCCTGCAGCTGGATATCGTCAAACGGCAATTACGGTAATTGCGCGCAGATTCTCCTTTGCCCACGCAACCGAAGGCGTCAGAACTCGCTTGCCGTCCAGTCTCTCCCGAGCCGTCAACGTCTGCTTTCTCGCATACTGGACACCCCGAACGTTCAGATCACCTGCTTGAGCCAATTCCTTTGCAAGGATCTTCTGCTTCCCTTCGCCCAATGCATCCCTGACGATCAGACCCGTCACTTGTATGCAGTGTCCACGCGACCGTCCAGAATCGAATGCCTGATCCACTCCGGCTGCAGTTCCCTGGCCGCCAAGGCGCTGTGGCGCCTCACCGACGACGCCACTCTACGGCCAATGAACCCGAATCCTGGGCCGCTACTCCGCCGGGACGGCCTCGCCCAGCCCTTCAAGCGGCACGGCCAACCTGTCCAGCATTTCCTTCGGCACGACCTGGAGGAAATTGCCCCTTTCATCCTCCCATTGCTGGAAGATTGCGGCCGCCTTCCGGCTTCCGGTCTCATCCAGGTGCCGCTTCACGAGCCCCTTGAGCTGGTCCATGTAATGACCCTCGCTGACCGGCACGCACACAACCGTGTCCAAGTTTATGAGGGGCATTGATGCTCCATCGGGATCATGCAGATAGGCCATGCCACCGGTCATGCCTGCCGCGAAGTTCGCGCTGACCCTGCCAAGAACGGCGGTGACGCCGCCGGTCATGTACTCGCAGCCATTGCTCCCGCAGCCCTCGACAACGGCACTGGCCCCCGAATTCCGCACCGCGAACCGCTCCCCAGCGCGACCCGCCGCAAAGAGATGGCCGCCCGTCGCGCCGTAGAGCACGGTGTTGCCAATGATCACGTTCTCGTCGGCGGCTAGCGGCGAGGCCATCGGCGGGCGAACAACAATCGTCCCACCAGACAGGCCCTTGCCGACATAGTCGTTGGCATCACCAGACACTTCCAGTCGCAGTCCGGACACCGCAAAGGCCCCGAGCGACTGGCCGGCGGATCCCTGAAGCTTCACCGTCAGGTGGTCCGGCTGCAAGTTGTTGTGCATTCCAAACTTCCGAACAATGTGGCTTGAGATGCGCGTTCCTATCGTCCGCTGCGTGTTCTGGACTGCATAGGAGAGTTGCATCTTCTCGCCGTCCTCGAGGAACCGCTCCGCATCCTTTACGATCTCGCCGTCAAGCGTGTCCGGCACCGACGCCCTGTCGCGTGTCCGGTCGTAGACGATCTTCTCGGCGCCATCGACCGTGATCAGGAGCGGGTTGAGATCCAGGTCGTCCAGATGCGCCGATCCCCGGCTGACCTGGCTCAGCAAGTCCGCGCGCCCGATTACTTCGTCCAGCGACCGCGCACCGATCGAGGCCAGAATATGGCGCACCTCCTGCGCATAGAAGGTGATCAGGTTCACCACCTTGTCCGCCGAACCCGTGAACTTCGCCCGCAGGCGCTCGTCCTGGGTGCAGACTCCAACCGGGCAGGTGTTCGACTGGCACTGACGTACCATGATGCAACCCATGGAAATAAGCGCCGCAGTGCCGATTCCGTATTCCTCGGCACCCATCATGGCGGCCATGACGATATCGCGGCCCGTCCGCAACCCACCGTCAGTGCGCAGGACCACGCGATCACGAAGATTGTTCATCGCCAGCACCTGGTGCGTCTCGGTCAGCCCCATCTCCCATGGCAGGCCGGCATACTTGATGCTGGTCGCCGGAGACGCACCGGTGCCTCCGTTGTGGCCCGAAATCAGGATGACGTCCGCCATCGCCTTGGCGACGCCGGCCGCAATGGTTCCGACTCCCGAGGAAGCGACCAGTTTCACCGTCACCTTGCAGTGAGGATTGATCTGCTTGAGGTCGTAGATCAGCTGCGCGAGATCCTCGATCGAGTAGATGTCATGATGCGGCGGCGGGCTGATCAGCGAGACCCCGGGCGTGGAATGCCGAAGTCGCGCGATCAGTTCCGTCACTTTCGCACCGGGCAGCTGTCCGCCCTCGCCGGGCTTGGCGCCCTGCGCAACCTTGATTTCAAGTTCGTCGCATTGGTTCAGGTATTCCGCCGTCACGCCGAAACGGCCGCTGGCCACTTGCTTGATCCTGGCGGAAGGATTGTCGCCGTTGGGCTCCGGCGTGGCATGCGCCGGATCCTCGCCGCCTTCGCCGGAGTCGCTCTTCCCACCGATTCGGTTCATCGCCACGTTTAGCGTCTTGTGCGCTTCCGGGCTGAGCGCCCCGAGGCTCATGCCCGGGGTCACGAAGCGCCTCCGTATCGAGGTGATGCTCTCGACCTTCTCGAGTGGAACCGGGTCGCCAAGCGGCTTGAAGTCCAGGAGGTCGCGCAGGTGTATCGGAGGCATCGCTTGTATCTTTTCCGAGTACTGCTGCCACATCGAATAGGATCCGCGCTGGCAGGCCGCCTGCAGCGTGTGCATCGATGTCGCTTCCCAGGCATGCGTCTCGCCGCTGCTCCGCGCCTTGTAGAACCCCCCGATTGGCAGGACATTCTCGCCCAGGAACCCGAAAGCATGGATCTGTTCCACCTTGGTCTGGATTCCGCTCACCCCGATCCCGCTGATCCGGCTGTGCATGCCGGGGAAGTACTCGTTGACCAGCGCACGCGAAAGTCCGACCGCCTCGAAATTCAGCCCTCCCCGGTACGAGGAGATCATGCTGATGCCCATCTTCGAGATGATCTTGAGGAGCCCGGTATCGATCGCGGCGCGATACCGCGCCATCGCCTCGGTGAGCGAGCCCTCTATCAGCCCGCGCTCGATCCGGTCGGCAATCGAATCCTCGGCCAGGTAGGCATTGACCGTCGTGGCCCCGCAGCCGACAAGTACGGCGAAGTAATGCGGGTCGATGCACTCCGCAGAGCGTACGTTCAGTGAGCAGAACGTTCTCAATCCTTTCCGGGTGAGCCAGCTGTGTACGGCGCTCGTGACGAGAATCATCGGCATCCCGACCTTGTCCTCACCGAGATTGTGATCGGTCAGAACGATGTGGCCGGCTCCCGAGCGCACGGCGTCTTCCGCTTCGGAGCGCACCCGCTCCAATGCCCGCAACAACGCACCGCGCCCCTCCGCCGCCGGGAAAGTGCAATCGATCTCGACCATGTCCGCAACGAACGTGGCACAGAGCCGATCAAACTGGGCGTTGCCGACAAAGGGGGAATCGAGCATCAGGATTTCGGTCTGGCTGCTGTCCTGGTCGAGCACGTTCTTCAGGTTTCCGAACCGGGTCTTGAGGCTCATTACCCGGTACTCGCGCAAGCTGTCGATCGGTGGATTCGTCACCTGGCTGAAATTCTGGCGGAAGTAGTGGCTGAGCGGCCGGTACCGGTCCGAAAGAACCGCGCTGGGCGTGTCGTCTCCCATGGACGCGATCGCCTCCTTGCCGTCTTCGGCCATCGGCGCAAGCACATGCTCGAGCTCTTCCACAGAATAGCCCGCAGCGACCTGCCGCTTTCTCAATTCCGAGCCCGTGAACAACGGCACCTCGGTCAGTCCGGACAGCACATCGTCCAGTTCGACGATCTTCTTGACCCACTCGCCAAAGGGCTGCGATGCCGCCAGATGGTCCTTGATTTCGGCATCATGGAACAGCCGACCCACTTCGATGTCGACCGCGACCATCTGACCGGGGCCTAGCGCTCCCTTCTCGACGACCGTCTCCTCGTCTACAGGCACCATTCCAGTTTCGGACCCGGCTATCAGAAGACCGTCGCCGGTTACGGTGTAGCGCAACGGGCGCAGCCCGTTCCGGTCCAGTCCGGCACAGACCCAGCGACCGTCGGTCATTGCAAGTGCGGCAGGTCCGTCCCAAGGCTCCATGACGGCATTGCAATAGGAATACATGTCACGCCAAGCCTGCGGAAGTTCCACTGCCTGCCGCGACCAGCTCTCCGGCACGAGCAGGGTCTTTGCCATCGGTGCGTTTCGACCAGCGCGCACAAGGACCTCGAACACCGAGTCCAAGGCGCTCGAATCCGATGCACCGTTCGGAATGATAGGCTTGATGTCCTCGGCAGTGTCGCCGAATGCGCCCGAGACCATCCTGATCTCGTGCGACTTCATCCAGTTCACGTTTCCCTTCAGCGTGTTGATCTCGCCGTTATGCGCCAGCATGCGGAACGGCTGCGCCAACCACCACTGCGGAAAGGTGTTCGTGGAGTAGCGCTGGTGGTAGATGGCGAATGCGCTCTCGAAACGCTCATCCTTCAGGTCTGGATAGAACTCGGCGACCTGTTCGGCAAGCATCATTCCCTTGTAAATGATCGACCGGCAGGAGAGGGAACAGAGGTAGAGCTGGCTGACCTGCGCTGCCGCGGCAGCCTTCTCGATCCGGCGACGAATGACATAGAGTTCGCGCTCGAAGGCTTCCTCGTCGACACCCTTGGAGTTGGAAACCAGGATCTGCTCGATCTCGGGTCTCGTCGCGTTTGCCTTCTCGCCGAGGACGCTGACATCGACCGGCACATGCCGCCAGCCATAGATCGAGTATCCCATTCGAAGAAGCTCGGTCTCGACGATTGTTCGGCAGGTCTCCTGCGCACCGAAGTCCGTTCGCGGCAGGAATACCTGGCCCACGGCCAAGAGCTCGTCCGGTCGAGGCTCATGGCCGGTGCGCCGTACCTGGTCATGAAAAAAGGGCACCGGTATCTGCACGTGGATGCCGGCCCCGTCGCCCGTCTTGCCGTCCGCATCAACGGCGCCCCGATGCCACACCGCCTTCAGGGCGTCGATTCCGTTCTCGACGACCTTCCGCGAGGATTTGCCGTCAATCGAGACTACCAAGCCGACACCGCAGGACGAGCGTTCGTGGTTCTCGGCGTAGAGGCCGTTTTCCGCCATCCACTTGCGGCGCGCGGTTTCCGCGGCCGCCCAGGCTTCGTCGTGCATGGTCATGCGCCGTCTCCCTCGGCAAACTTCGCCATGACTTCCGCCTCGGTCATGCCGTGCAGTTCGCCCGCAAACTCGTACCCGTCCGGGCGATAGTCGGTGTAGATCTCGCTGGCCAGCATCAGCCCGCCCGCGTTCTTGAACAGGCCCGTCGCGACATGCGTGACGCCATGGTAGGGTCCGGGGGCGGTCACTCGGTAGAACAGCGACGATCCGCAATCATCGCACCATCCCCTCTCAGCCCAGGCAGAAGTCGCGCGCGTCCGAACCGGTCCCTTGGCCTCCAGGTCGCCCGGCAACACCTTGACCGCAATCAACGACGACCCCGTCCATGCCCGGCACATGTCGCAGTGACAGGCATGCATCTTGTCCTCTGCCGGTCGAATGATCACTTCACACGCGCCGCAAAGGCAGGATCCGGTCAGTTTCTTGTCCATGGTCTTCTCACCTCCGTTCACCAGCTGGCCGCATCAATCAACGCGTTCACTCCGCTGCAATGGCCAAGCGCCCAAATCGCTCAAGGATGGCATCGGCCGCCTCTCGCCCGTCGCGGATTGCCCAGACAACGAGCGAAGCGCCCCTCACGATGTCGCCGATGGCGTAGACGCCATCCATTGACGTCTCGTGGGTCTGGAATCTCGCCTTGATCGTTCCCCAGCGTGTCGTTTCAAGCGTGTCTTCCTCCCAAAGTTCCGGAAGGTTCTCGGGCTCGAAGCCAAGCGCCTTGATGACGAGATCAGCGCTTTCGATGTAGTCCGATCCCGTGTCCTGTTCCGGCACCTGCCGACCCGTCGCGTCGGGAGCACCGAGCCGCATTCCCTGCACAAAAACGCCAGTGACTGCATCACCGGTGAACCCTTTCGGCGCCGTCAGCCAGACGAACTCGACGCCTTCCTCTTCGGCATTGGCCACTTCTCTCTGCGAACCCGGCATGTTCGCCCTGTCACGGCGATAGAGGCACTTGACGCTTGTCGCGCCCTGTCGGACCGCCGTGCGGACGCAATCCATTGCCGTGTCGCCGCCCCCGATGACGACGACCTTTCGGCCAGCCGCATCCATCTCGCCGGAGTCGAATTCCGGCACGCTGTCGCCGAAGCCCTTGCGGTTCGATGCCGTCAGATAATCGATGGCGCGAACGATTCCCTTCGCGCCGCTGCCGGGGCCGTTCAGTTCACGGCTCCTGTAAACACCTGTCGCGATGAGGACCGCGTCATGCCTGGAGCGGATCTCCTCGAACGGGATGTCCTTTCCGACATCGCAGTTCAGCACGAAGTCGACGCCCCCGTCCGCAAGGAGCGCAGTGCGCCGCATCACGACGTCCTTTTCGAGCTTGAACCCGGGAATCCCGTAGGTCAAAAGCCCGCCTGGCCGGTCATGGCGATCGTAAATCGTTACCTGCACACCCGCCCTGCGAAGCCTTTCTGCGGCCGCAAGCCCGCCCGGCCCCGCGCCGATGATGCCAGTGGATTCTACGCGTTCCGCGACAGGAGCGATCGGCTGCACCCAACCCTCGTCCCATGCAGTGTCGGTAATGTGCTTCTCGACCGAACCAATCGTCACCGTTCCATGGCCGGACTGCTCAATCACGCAGTTTCCTTCGCACAGCCGGTCCTGTGGGCAGATCCGGCCGCAGATTTCAGGGAACGCATTCGTTGCCTGGCTTATCTCGTACGCCTCCTGAAGGCGGCCCTCGGCGGTGAGTTTCAGCCAGTCGGGAATGTTGTTGTGCAGCGGACAATGGGTCTGGCAATAGGGAACGCCGCACTGGCTGCACCTTCCGGCCTGCTCCCGGGCCTTGGCGGCGGCATATTCTGCATAGATCTCGTTGAAGTCCGCACGCCGCTCGTCTGCGGTACGCTTTTCGGGCATGTCCCGCTCGATCGTCACGAACTTGAGCATTGCCGTATCGGCCATCACGTTTCCCGCCTTCCAAGGCGCCTTCATACGACCGTTCGGTGAAAATGGAAGTGATTATGTCATAATATTTGACCTTTTGTGGTCAAGAGCTCGCCGAAAATTGCAAAATGCTGGCTTCTGGCCCTCAAACAATGTCCGTATCGGACCTAATTTCCCTCTTTGCGCGCAATTTCCTTGTTCCTAGTCTTGCACGGGCAGAATCAAGCAGTCTCCGCGCATGCCGTTGCTTCAGTTGTTCCTCCTGGCCGTCATCCAAGGCATCACCGAGTTCCTGCCGGTTTCATCGTCCGGCCATCTCATCCTCCTGCCAAACCTTGCAGGCCTTCCGGACCAAGGCCTCGTCATCGACGTCGCCGTTCACGTAGGCACGCTCGGCGCTGTGCTCCTCTATTTTCGTGGCGACGTGTTGCGTGTCCTGTCCGGCATGATCCGCATGGCTTCTGGCAGGTTCGACGGGCCTGAAGTGCGACTCGCCCTGCTGCTCATGCTTGCAACCTTTCCCGTCTTGATCGCGGGCCTGGCCTTCAAGCTGACGGGGCTGAGCCTCATGCTGCGCTCCGTCACGGTCATCGCGTGGGCCACGCTGATCTTCGGGCTCGTGCTCTGGTGGGCCGATCGCACCGGATCCAAGGCCAGAACCGCTGGCGACTGGAACACGAGAGACGCAATCATCATGGGCCTGTGTCAGGCAATCGCCCTGATCCCCGGAACATCGAGATCCGGCATCACCATAACTGCGGCGCGGCGCCTCGGATATGCCCGCATGGATGCCGCCCGCCTCGCAATGCTGATGTCGATCCCGACGATCATCGCTTCCGGCACGCTCCTGGGTCTGGAAGTAGCGTCCACACTGGACCTGCCAATGGCACGTGACGGCTGCATCGCCGCCGCCCTTTCCTTTGTCGCTGCTCTCGGGGCGCTGCATTTCATGATGCGGCTGATCGAGCGGGTGAGTTTCACGCCGTTCGTGATCTACAGGATCGTCCTTGGATTGGCCTTGCTTGCCTGGTCCTACGGCCTAGCCGCGTAGGTTTCGGGCGCTTCGCGTGATGTCCGAATATTGCCCGTCGGGACGATAAGGCCAAAGATAGGTCGGCAACACTGCATGCATGGAGGTAGGGTGAACTCCAAGTTCGGCAAGTGTGCGGGCATCGGCGGCCACGACATTGTCGCGCCTCAACTCAATTGCCTGGTCGAGCGTAATCGGCTGTTTCAGGACACCCAAGGAAAGGAACGAGGCAAGGCCACTGACCCTGGCAATGGCGCGGCCAGCCCAGAAAGGCAGGGCAACGATCAGAGAGCGTCGGCGTATGACTTCGAGCATCCCCTCCATCAGTTCGCGGAAGCTGGCGACGTCCGGGCCGCCCAACTCATAGGTTCCCGCCTCGGCCCCGCCGAGAACGGCCTTTTTCACGGCCGCGGCCACGTCGTCGACATATACGGGCTGGAACTTCGTTTCGGCACCAACGAGCGGCAGGACCGGCGACAGCCTGGCCATTGCTGCGAACCGGTTGAAGAACTGGTCTTCGGGCCCGAAAATCACCGACGGACGCAGGATGACCGCTCCCGGGAATGCGCCCTTCACTTCCGCCTCTCCGAGACCCTTGCTGCTTGCATACTCGCTTTCCGCGACCGGATCGGCCCCGATGCTTGAGACATGCACCAGCCGCGATACGCCTTCTTCCGCGGAAATGCGGGCGATGCGCCCCGCACCGACGTGCTGAACTGCATTGAAGTTGTTCCGGCCGGACGCATCAAACGTGCCTACACAATTGACGACAGCCTCTGCTCCCCGCGCCGCCTGCCGCACTGAACTGTCGTCACGAATGTTGCATAGGACCGGCTCGACCTGGCCCGGAGTGCCCCGCGGCCTGACGAAAATGGCTTCGTCCGGTCGCCGAACCGCCACACGTACGCGCCAACCCGCCTGCGCCATGCGGCTGGCGACATACCGACCGACAAATCCGGATCCGCCATAGATGGTCACCAGTCGCGACATGCGCTGCACCTTCACCAGTTCCGCCTTTGGGTGTAGCCCCGCACCCATTGCCGGGCAAGGTCCAAATCGCCGCGAAATGGACGTTGACACAGTCTGCGCCCGCGCCTATTCCCAACCTTCGATCCACCTGCCCAGGTGGCGGAACTGGTAGACGCGCTAGCTTCAGGTGCTAGTGTCCTTATGGACGTGGAGGTTCGAGTCCTCTCCTGGGCACCATGCCTCTGCTGCGAACTTTCTCACCGTCCCATGCCAGGACGGAGACCGCGTTTACACTTGGGGTATTCCGCAACGAGCGCAACTTCCACACCCGCCGCCCGAAAACGGCCCAAGTTGCCGTGAAACGTGCGTGGCACGACGTCTAACACGCGAACGTAAGTCAACGCGATGATCCGACCTGGACTTCGTCCATTCCCGCGTCGCGGCATGCTTACCCAATTCATTGGAACAAAGCAAGAAAAAACGAGCTTGTGTGGTCCTGACGTGTGAAGTGTCGCGTTGGTTGCTTGATCATGAAGCAGTCGGCACCAGGCAAATTCCTCTTCCCGAACCGTCGAATTCCGCCATTTTTGCGGTGAGTGCCGAGTGAGACCGAAGTCGACTTTCGGTACGGACTGCCAGCGGCGCTTGCCATGCATGGGCCGATGTTTTCGTGTCCAAATCGTTCGAGCGTGGATGCAAGGAACGTCGACGCAGAATTCTTCGCTGAAGGCGATTGCAGAACCAGGCGCACGTGCAGGCTTGGCTAAAGCCGGCGGCCTTCAAGATGGCTTTCCGGAACCACGAACTGTCTCTCCGGCACGTTGAGGCCGCCTAACCCATCGTGACGCCGAGTCAGTTTCAATTACTGGGCGCATTTGCATCAAACACATTGAAGGGCTCTGTTGCAAAATGCGGTCCTCTCGACCAGAGTGGCGCCCGCTCTCGTCAGATGCCCCATTACGGAAGGCCGTCCCTGGCCGCCGCGACGGATCCGCTTCTGTCGTCGGCCTGTCAATGACATTTGGAAGCGTCCGGTTCAGGTAACATGCGAACTGCCCGCTTCTGCCTGTCCTTAGGAGGAACGATCATCCGATGGACTCGGGCGCGGAGAGCCGAGGGGCGCCTCGCCTTCCGGATGCAGCCCTCGTCCTGGAGCTTCACACGCAGCCAGTTGTAGCTGAACCCGATGCCGAACTTGTCCACGAGCTTCTCGTGAAAATGCTTCGCCGTGTCTTCGTCATGCGTCGTGTCGAACAACTCAAGCACCTCCCGCGCCGCATCCTCCTGGCTCGGCTACCCGGCCGGCTTCCTCGCGAAGAGTTCCTCGAACTTCACTTGCCTTCTCCCCTGCATCGCCGTTGCCAGCCCCATGATTCGCATTTTCCCGGTTTCGGGAGTCACTATGGAACCGGACATAAGGCCTGTTACCGACATCATATGATATTTGATCTTGAGACCATAATGGTCTCGTGCTACGTTGAGCCTTGAATGAGGATCATTGCCTGCCGCACCTTGCGGGAGTTTGTCGAGAGCCTCGCGGGGCAAAAGGATCAGCCGGCAGTGAAGGCCGCGCTCGATGCATGGTTCGATGAAGTCAGCAAGGCGGCGTGGGCGAGTTCCGCCGATGTGAAGAGACGCTACGCCACGGCCAGCATCGTCAACGCCGAGCGAATTGTCTTCAACATCAAGGGCAACGACTACCGCTTGGTGGTGGCGGTCGACTTCGAGAAGGGCATCGTCTGGATCAAGTGGATTGGCACTCACAAGGCATATGACAGGATAGACGCAGCCGAAGTGAGACATGGCGACTGAGCTGAGACCTATCCGCTCCAAAGCGGACTACGAAGCAGCGCTCGAAGAGGTCGAACGCCTTTGGGGTGCCAAGAGCGGCACACCGGATGGCGACCGCCTCGACGTGCTCGCTACGCTGATCGAAGTCTTTGAGGCAAAGCACTATCCGATGGACCCACCCGATCCAATCGAGGCGATCCGGTTCCGGATGGAACAGCAGGGGCTCACCCGCAAGGACCTCGAACCGATCATCGGTCCCCGCAACCGGGTGGCCGACGTTCTCAACCGCAAGCGTGGCCTGTCAATCAAAATGATCCGGCAGCTGCATGAACAACTCGGAATTTCCGCGAGTGTGCTGATCCAGTCGAGCCGCCGCGACAAAGTTGCGTGATTGAAGGCTTAGCATGATCCGTGTGGCGCTCGGCGCAATTCGGGAAGCTATGAGTGCTGCTGGCGACTTAGGTGCTGAATGCATCCAGGCTCTTTGCGGAATGCCTTGACGATCTGATTGCCGGTTTCGAGCCAATCAAGATCCGTGACAAAATCGTCGATTCAAGCATCGCCGCACGGTGGTTGCGGTTCCACAAGTAGCCCTTGATGCGGCTCAGCTCCCGATCAATGCCTTCTGCCTCCTCGTCGGGTCGGCTCGGGTAGGGGCAGAATCCTACGCTTAGGATTTTCCGGCGCCGCTTCACGATGTCGAGGACCGTGTTCTTGCCGATTCCGGGGTCACGGGCGATCCAGCGGCAACCTCGCCCTGCGCTGACCGCCTGCGGCACTTTCGGCGCAAGCCTGTCCGACTTCGGCCGCTGCCCGGGTTGACGGCCGGGCTTCTTGCCCCGCGCCTTCGTGGCGGTCAGACCGGATTTCACGCGCTCACTAATCAGGTCGCACTCGAACGGGGCGACTCCGGCCAGCACGGTGGTCATCATCCGTCCGTGCGGCGTGTCGAGCTCAAAGGTCATGCCGTTGATGGCGACGACCGAGACCTTCCACCCTGCCAGCCGGTTCAGCGTGCCGAGCACGTCGTGTGCGGACCGTCCCCATCGAGAGAGTTCGGTCACGGGGATGACGTCGACCCGCCGCCGCGTCTGTGCAAGGGGTCCTGTTGCAAGAACACTCTTAGGAGCTCTTGTCAGCGCGGTAGCGGTAGATGGTTGCCTGTGACTTTCTCTACACCGGACAACGGCGATACGCAGTAATCAACAGCCTGTTCCTTGTCCGTTTCCGCTTCTGAGACATGCGAGAGGCTCGCAGAACACCACCTCGCGCGACCGACGACCGATTGAGTTCAAGTCAGCTTGCCTCGTGCGTCAATCGTCAGGACGGACATACCTCCTCTCTTTCGTTCGAGCCATGCATTGTCCAGCATGTTGGTAACGACACAAATGTGATTTGGAACAATGTGCACCTGCTCTCCGACCTCAAACCTGTCATCTGGACCGCATAGGACGATCCCATGTTCCTCGTTCAATTTGGTAATTCGCGCCTGCGGATGTCCGACGAGATGCCCGAAGCCATCAAGCCCAAGCAGATCCGTTGTGAGTATTTTGGACCCTGCGTCGATGATTGCCCTGGATTCAGAGGGGACGCTTACGACCGTGGCAACGACACGGCCAGCGCAATCCTCCCAGGTGCAGGTGGCCCGCTCCGCCAGCGACCGATCGTTGAAAATGTAGGTCCCTGCCCTATACTCAGTGATCGTCCCGTCGTGAGTGCAGGCGTGCCACATGTCGGGTGATCCGCCCGAGGACACCTCCGAACATTCAATTCCGCACCCTTCAATCCCGGCTTTGGCAAGCTTCATGAAGCCCAGCACGTCACTTTGTCCGCCGACTGCCGGATAGGTCATCAACCCGCCGAATCCTATGCCTGGAAGGGCAGAGATTCTCCTGGCCATCGCGATGGCACGTTCTGGAGTCTGTACGCCGCAGCGCCGCCCGCCCGTGTCACACTCGACCAGAACTGTGAGAGGCTGCGACGCCGTTTCGAAGGCCCTGCTCAATCCATCCACGACTACATCATTGTCGGCCACCACGGACAGGGCTTTCGTCCGTTCGCCCAAGGAACGAAGGCGCCCCAGCTTGTTATCGCCGAGAATGTTGTAGGAAATGAGGATGTCATCGAGACCGCCATCTGCCATGACCTCGGCCTCACCGATCTTCTGGCAGGTGATTCCGACCGCGCCGGCAGCAATCTGCGCCTTGGCAAAGTGAACACACTTGTGCGTCTTGACATGCGGACGAAGCTTCAGGCCATTGTCATCACAGTGCTTCTGGAACCGGCCTATGTTTCTGAGCGCCACTTCTTCACGAATTATCAGCGCTGGGGTCTCAACCTCGACCAAGCTAGAAATCATGGGGATTCTCATGAAGTGGCCAGACTTTCCGGTTCAGGTTGCGATAGCCGTTCGTTGCCGGGTTGCTCGGATACGGCCCGTCGACCGTGACATACAGTATCTTCGAAGCGATCGCGGAAAACGCATCGTGGAAGTGATTGGTGGACTTAACCACCAGCAAGGCCCTTTCCTTGGGATCTATGCCGAAATTGGAAAACACGTCTGGATGAAAGACCTGGCTGCGCACGGTGTTGAGGATGACATCGATGCCCCCGACCGAGATCCACACGCTGTCTCCGAGCGGCACAACACTCTCGCCGAAGCTCTGAACCGCTTCACTTAGAATGCGGCGAACGGTGACCTTTGCATCAAGCGGTTCTCCACCTGCGCGTGACATTTTTCCGCCGAAGCGAAGGTGCAGCTCGGCGCCTTCGCCCGCTGACATGCACGTGCGAACCGCTATGGGGTCCCAGATGGTTGCCAACGCAGCACCGCTCATCTTTCGCAGGATCATCTCTCGCAGAATGATGGTGGAGTCGCCAGGCACGCCACCTCCGGGATTGTCCCATACGTCCGCAATCACTACCGGGCCGTCAATCACCGCCCGAGCCGCGTCCAGTGCCTCGCTTGGCGAAAGGAAATCCGGCCGTGTCTTGCCCCTCATCGAGTACAGCTCCAGCCCGAGTCTCTTGGCAAGCGCATCACCCTCGTCCTTTGCGTCATCCGTAATCACGATGATCTTGGCGCCGAGGTCGGGCACGTCACCGGCCATGAAGCCATGGATGACGGAAACGGACAAGATCTTGCCGCGTCCCTCCATCTCCTTCAGCGCATCGACAAAACTGCGCATCGGCTCCTGGCTCGTCGGAAAGACATCGATGATCCTGCAATCGAAGGTCGAAATCACCGGCACGATGCTCCCTGCAGCAGCGCAATCCACCAAGGCAATCAGGTCTTCGGCTGCTTCGACGAAATCGGTATGGGGAAACTCCTTGAAGACCGTGATCAGGTCGGCACTCTCCACCCGCTTGTCAGACAGATGGCTATGCGGATCGAACGTTACCCCGACAATCGCGTCGGGTCCGACGATCGCACGAACCTCCTCGATCAGTTCGCCTTCGCAGTCGAGGCATCCTTGGGACACCATGGCGCCATGCAGTCCAAGCAGAACTATGTCCACCGGCAGCGCGGCGCGGAGTTCCTGGAGAAGCTGATCTCGAAGATTCTCCCAAGTGCTCTGGTTGACAATTCCGCCCGGCTCCGCCCAGGTCGCCGTACCCTCGATCAACCTCCACCCGATTTCGTCGGCCTTCGCCCGCGCGACCGGATAGATCGCACTGCACAACGTGGGCGTCGAGGGGTGCAGGCCAGGGGGCGCAAAAAAACTGTCCTTGAAGTCGCGCAAGTCCGTCCGCAGCGGCGAGAACGTGTTGGTCTCAGTTGCAATTGATCCCAGGAAGACGCGTTTCTGGCCCATCATGCGATCCTCTTTTCGAGGCGCGGAATCGAGTCCAGCAGCTTTCGCGTATAGGCGTGCCGAGGTGTCTCGAATATCTGCCGCTTCTCGCCGGTCTCCACCAGCGCCCCCCTGTACATGACCGCAACCCGGTCGCTTATGTGGCGGACTGCACCAAGATCGTGACTGATAAACAACATCGACACGCCGCTGTCGCGTTGAAGCTGCTTTATCAGGTTCAGAACTTGTGCCTGGATGGAGACATCAAGGGCCGAAACCGGCTCGTCTGCAATGACAAGACGCGGGGTCAGGATCATGACTCTGGCGATGCCGATGCGCTGACGCTGGCCGCCAGAAAACTCGTGCGGATAGCGATTCATCGATTTCGCATCCATGCCCACAAGTTCAAGGGTCGCAGCGATCCTTTCGCGTGCCTCTGAGCGGTCGCGCACAAGCCTGTGAATGAAGAGCGGCTCGGCAAGCATCTGCTCGATGCTTAGGCGTGGATTGAGCGAGGCGAACGGATCCTGAAAGATCATCTGGATGTCCCGCCTCAGCGGCCGGAATTCGGCATGCGTCAGATTCAGGATGTCCCGCCCGTCGAACATTGCAGTTCCGGCCGTCGCCGTTTCCAGTTGGGTCAGGGTCCGCCCGACCGTGGACTTGCCGCAGCCACTCTCGCCAACGAGGCTGAGAACTTCACCTTCATGGATGCTGAACGAGATGCCATCGACGGCCTTGAGCACGGACTTCCTGCGCATGAACCCGCCCCTGCCGATGCTGAAGTATGTCCTTAGCTCGCGCACTTCCAGCAACGGACGGGTCATGACGAAGATCCTTGCGGAAAGTGGCAACGCACGAAGTGGGCCGGCGAAACGGCTGCAGCGCCCGGATCTACGGTCCTGCATGATCCCTTTGCCGCGAAGCAGCGCGGGTGAAACGCGCAGCCCGGCACCGCTTCATCCAGCGTTGGCACCCGGCCAGGGATCGCGTCAAGCCATTCAACGTCGTGATCGGTCGCCGGGATCGAGCCAAGCAGTCCCAGGGTGTACGGGTGGCTCATGTTCGAAAAGAGCGTCGAAGTCGATGCCTGCTCGACGATCCTGCCGCGGTACATGACGGCGACCTTGTCGCAGGTCTCGGAAATCACCCCCAGATCGTGCGAGATCAGGACAATGGACATGCCGGTTCGTGTCTGCAGGCCGCGCATGAGCTCCAGCACCTCTTTCTGTACCGTGACGTCAAGCGCAGTCGTCGGCTCATCGGCAATCAGGAGCTTCGGATCGCAGGCAAGCGCCATGGCGATCATGACTCTTTGTCTTTGTCCACCGGACATCTGGTGCGGAAAACTGTCGATCCGGCGTACCGGATCGGGAATGCGCACGAGTTCCAGCAGGTCGAGCGCACGGTCATGCGCCTGTCTTCTGGACATGCTGCGATGCTGGAGGATTGCTTCCCTGATCTGGTCGCCGACCCGATAGACAGGATTCAGGCTTGTCATCGGTTCCTGAAATATCATGGCCATCTGGTCCCCCATCACGCGCCGACGCTCCTCGGGCGAAAGCGTCAGGAGGTCCCGGCCCTGAAAGTGCACTGACCCTCCGGCAATCCGCACTGCAGAGCCTTCAAGCAAACCCATGATCGCCAGTGCGGTCAGACTCTTCCCGCACCCGCTCTCGCCGACGATTCCCAGCGTTTCATTTTCCTCGACGGCAAATGACACCCCTTGAACCACAGGCAGGAGTTCGCTGCCTCGCGCGATCCTCAGGTCCAAGTTCCTTATGTCGAGCAGAGCCAAGGTTCAGACCCCTGCAATGTCGTTCTTGAACCGGGGATCGATGTTGTCACGCAACGCGTCTCCGACAAGGTTCATCGAAAAGACCGAAAGTATGATCAGCGCACCGGGAAATATCAGCAGCCACGGTGCGCGGGTCACGTAGATTCTTTCCTCGCTCAACATGTTTCCCCAGCTTGGAACTTCCGGCGGAAGGCCCAGCCCCAGGAAGTCGAGCGCTGCTGCCTGCAATTGCGCGAACGCAAAGATGAAGCTTGCCTGCACCAGCATCGGCGACACGAGATTCGGCAAGATGTGCCGGAACAGGACCGAAGCGTGCCTTGCGCCGCTACAGATCGCGGCATCAACGAAGACGTCGCGCTTCAGCTTCAGGGTCATTCCGAACACAATCCTGGCGGTGGTCGTGGCGTAGACTATGCCGATCACGATGACCGTGTTCAGCACGCTGCGCTCCAGGAGCGTCATCAGAACCAGCGCCAGGAGCAACGCTGGAAACGCCATCAGCACGTCCACGATCCGCATCAGCAAGTGACCCAGCCGGACAAAGTAGGCGGAAAGCATGCCGATGAGGCCGCCGGCGACCAAGGCGATCAACACACTGCCCGACCCAATCAGGATTGCCATGCGCGCGCCGTAGATCGCACGGGAAAGCGAGTCTCTCCCAAAGTGATCGGTGCCGAAGAGGTGTGGCCAGCCGGGGTCAGAAAGGCGGACGAACGGGTCGAACTCCAGCGGGTCGAATGGTGCCAGAAGCGGCGCGCCGATCGCCGCAATGCCAACAATCAGCAGCCAGCACATTCCGAACGTTGCCAGTGCGCGACGACGAAAGACCAGCGCGATTGAAAGCGGCACGCTCATTTTAGCGACACCCTTGGATCGAGGCTGGCATAGGCAAGGTCCACGAGGAGATTGATGGCCATGTAGAAGACCACGATGATCAGAATGACACCCTGGATCACTGGATAGTCTCGCCGCAGGATCGACTGCACCACAAGCCTGCCGATGCCGGGCAGGGAAAAGACGGTCTCCGTCACGACGGCTTCGCTGACCAGTGCAGCGAAAGTGAATCCGAACGCGGCGGAAACGGCAATGAGCGCGTTCCGGAAGACGTGCTTGATGGCCACGCGAACTGGATGAAGGCCCTTCGCTCGGGCTGTGCGCACGTGGTCTTCCCGCGAGACATCAAGCATGGAAGCGCGGATCAGGCGGATGATGAGCGCCGCGTTCGGGGCCGCCAAGGTCAGGCTGGGCAGTACAAGGTAGCGCAGGTTCGATACTCCGCCCTCATCGGCAAGAGACGGAAATCCCGAAGAGGGAAACCAGCCAAGTCCGACGGAGAAGATCAGGATCAGGTAGAGTCCAAGCCAGAACGTGGGCACCGAGGCGAACAGCATGGCCCCGCCAGAGGTCGCCTGATCGACCCATGAACCGTGACGAGTTGCGGAAATGATGCCAATCGGAACACCGAACACGACAATCCAGAACATTGTCATCGTCGCCAGGAGGATCGAGGTTTCTGCACCGCCGGCAATGACCGATAGGACCGGTTCACGGAAGAACACTGATGTCCCGAGATCACCCTGCAGGACGTTTCCGAGCCACAGGACATACTGCGTCCAAAGCGGCTCATCGAGGCCAAGCTCGCGAGAGAGTTCCGCTACTTCCTCCGGCGTTGCCGTATCACCCAGCAGGATCGAAGCCGGATCCCCGGGGATCAGGTGGATGAACATGAAGACCAAGAACGAAGCAGCCAGAAGCGTGGGGACAAGCGTCAGAACTCTGTTCAAGGCATAGTTCAGCATGAAACGACCCGAATAGAACGCGATTCGGCCTCCCCGCCGCCAAATGGCGGAGAGGCCAGAGGATTATCCTCTATTTTGAAACGTTCCAGAAGTGCGGCCAGATCAGGGTCGCCTCGCCGAGGCCGGCCAAGTCGGGCGACGCGATGTTGTAGGTGTAGACATCGCCCGTCTTCATCGTCGGTACCTGCTGATAGATCAATGCCTGAATCTCGGTCCAGATCGCCTGACGCTCGGCGGGATCTGAGCTCTCGGTGAACTTGGACTTCAGGGCGTTCTTTTCATCGGTTGTCCACCAACCGGGATAGTTGTCGTTCATTACCGAAATCAGGATCGGGTCGGGCACGAAGCCATGATGGGTGAAGAACATGTCCCATTGGTCCGGCTGGGCCCGCTTTTCGATCAGGGTGGCCCAGTCGTAGACCTGAAGGTCGATGTTGAATCCGGCCTGTGCCAGCTGCCTCGTGTAGACGATCGCGGTGTCGTAATGGAACGGGTAGTTCGTCGAAACCATGAACTTGATCGGCTCGCCACCGTACCCGGCTTGTTCGGCCATGGCGCGAGCGGCGTTCACGTCACCCATGCTGTAGTGCTCGGTGCCGGCATCCGTGAACCACACGTTGCCCTCGGGCAGGAACGAGCCGTTCGCACGCCACAGTCCCTCCGGGCCGATTGCCACGTGCAGCGCGGGCACCTTGTCCAGCGCTGTTTGAATCGCGCGCCGCAGACCGAAATTCTCCTGAAGCGGGCCGTCCTTGGAGTTCGTGAACACCAGGCCGAAGATCGGTCCGCCATTCAGAATCGTGACGACCGAGGGATCGGCCTCGAGGTCGGCATAAAGATCGCCCGGAATGCTTTCGGCGTAGTCATAATCGCCGGCCTTCAGGCCCGCCACGCGCGTCCCGACGTCAGGCACGGGGATGAATTGCAGCGTGTCGAACTCGGCAACGCGCGCACCACCGTATCCATCTGGCTCGCCGTCAGGCGAGACATAGCCGTCGAATCTTACCAGCTCCACATGACGGTTCGGCTCCCACTCGCCAAACCTGTAGGGCCCTGTGCCAATGTAGCTGTCCGGCGCAATTGGCTCCTTGCCGGCCCCTTCGGCCACGGATGCCGGGTAGATTGCAGGCCCGCCGTTGATGAAGGCCAGCAGGTTCTTCCAGGGGCCGAAGGGCTGGGCAAGCCTGATCGTGACCTCGTGATTTCCCGCCGCCGCAACGCTTTCGACATTCGCGAACAGAAGGCCGCCCCGTGATCCGAATTCTCCCCATCGGTTCAGCGATGCGACGACATCTGCTGATGTCATTTCCTGCCCATTATGGAACTTCACGCCTTCTCGGAGCGTGATCGTGATCGTCTTCCCGTCATCCGAGACCGCCTCGCCGGTGGCGAGCAGGCCAACCGGAGAATTCGCGGCATCGAAAGTGTAGAGCCCCTCGAAGATGTGATGGGCAATCGTCGTCGACAAATCGGAAGTGACAACGTGCTGGTCCAGGCTTGGCGGCTCGCCAACGGTCGCATAGCGCAACGTCCCGGCCGCGAAAGCCGCACCAACAAGCGTGGTGAATGCCCCCAAGGCAATCGCCGAGCGCAACCAGATTTTGAAGTTCATGGTCTCCTCCTCTCTCAATGGTGTTCATCTGAAGGCTGTATTGTAAGTTTATTACATTTTGCAAAAATCCTGTCAAGAGAGCTTCGCGAAGGATTCAAGCAAGAGATCGACAACATTTTGATATGAATGGATTTTACATTCAGTTCCCGTGCAGATATGGCTGCCTCATGACGATACTTTCATTCTTTTTGATCTTTCGATACAATTCATCGGTTCATCGGCAGTGCGGTCGGGACTGGCCGCTTGAAGTGATTCGCTTGCTGCGGAGGCTGCCCGGCGTGTGGCATGTCGGTTGAGTACCAGGCGCCCCGGACGGAGAGAGGAACTGCCGCGGAATGCGGCTGGACACTTTGCCGGCATGGGTCGGACAGCAGGACTTGAGGGCCGTGACCAAGCGCAGCGAAGAGCCGGCATTCCGGTGTCCGGAAGAGGTTGCGTGCATTCGGAGCATGATTGAGGACAAGGCGGCAGTTCAAGCGCCGACGTTCCGCGTGCAAGAATGCTGTTTCTTCGGATGCAGGGTGGCGAGGTGTGTGCAGCCAGAATCTCCCCGCTGCGGAGTTGCCGCCGGGTCTCAGTCAGCCGGCGCTGGAAACGCTGCGCATTCTGTTCTCGTGCCTGCGAAAGCCACTTCTGCAGCGCGCCGCACATTGGTCTGGGAACCATGCCTGGACACGCTGGTTCGTGCGGGGTTTGCCAACAGACGGAATTTTCGGACGGTCACCCCATGCAAGGCCACTCCAATTGCGAGCGGATCCCTCTTTGCCGGCAAGTGAGGGCCGCCGCGGGAAGATCAACCGGGCTCGATTTCAGTCGCCAATCGGCTTTGGTCCCGTGTCTTCGGAGAGCGCAATCATCGAGGTGCGAATGCGGCGCAGGTACTCCTTTACCAATTCCGGACGCTTGCGGGCCGTGCCCGCCGCGAGCACATCGATTATGGCAATGAAGACGAGCCGTGAGGCCGAGGGCTTGTAGATGTCCTGATCTTCCGGAATGTCGATCTCGATGGAGACGTCGGCCGACCTGGCTAGGGGCGCGCCGGCCTTGGTCAGGCTGATTGACCTTGCGCCGTACTGTCGGGCGATTGCAACGCTGTCCAGAAGCTCCGCCGGCTGGCCGCTCGCGGATATGGCAAAGATGACATCGCCATCCGACAGGGTCGAGGCAAGCATGCGCTGAAAATAGCCATCTGCATGCGCCTCGGTGGGAATCCCGAGACGAAAGAACCTGTTGGCACCTTCGCGGGCGACGTTGGCCGAGCCGCCGCCGACACCGATGAACGAAATTCGCCGTGCATTTGCCAGCACCGAGACAGCCTGCTCCACAGCTTCGCTGTCAAGCTGGAAACGTGCCAGATTGAGGGTGTCGACAAGTGCGCCAAAGACTTGCGTGACGAGTTGCTCGGATTCGGAATCCGTGCGGCTAGGCCCGCCAAGATATTGCAGGCTTACCGCCACGCTTTGAGCGAGCTTGATATTGAAGTCGCGGAAGCCCTCGCAGCCGACGGTCTGGCAGAATCGATTCACCGTCGCGACAGAGACATCGGCTGCTTCCGAGATTTCGTTCTGCGTGAGGCGGGTTGCACGCTCCAGATTGGAAAGCACGAAGTCTGCCACCCGCTGTTCGCGCTTCGGAAACTTGCCGTCCAGTTTCCGCATCTGAGATATGACGTCGATAATCTTGGTCATTGTCCTGTCACCCGCCACATGCCGGCTATTCGGGCTTGTACGCAATCACGTCCATTTCAACCTTCGCATCGACCATGAGCGCGGACCGGACCGTGGAGCGAGCGGGCGGGTGTTCGCCGAAGTGGCGTTCGAACACGGCGTTGAAGCTGGTGAAATCGCGAGGATCATCCAGCCAGACATTGACCTTGACCACATGCTCCAGCCCGCAATCCGCAGCGTCGAGCGCGGCAATGACGTTTGCGATGACCCGTTCGGCCTGCTCAACGATGCCGCCGACGACAATCTCGCCATCCACTGCCGGGACCTGGCCGGAAACAAAGACGTAGTCACCCGCACGCACCGCCTTGGCAAACGGGCGCCGGGTGCCGCCGGCCGCGTCGTCGGCCATGTCGAAACGAGTTATGCCGGTCGTCATCTTTTGCACCTATCAAAGTGTAAGTAACTTACATGCATTGGCGCAAGCTGTTCAACTCGTCAACACCATGGTCTCACCTCTCAGCGGTTCGCAAAGGACGCCAGCCGCATTCCAAAGCGGAAATGGGCTTGCGCTTCTGCGAGCTGATGCAAGGGAAGCTTGACTCCACGGGCCTTGGCGGGTTCGTAAGCCTCCAAAGCCGCTATGCGCGCCAGGATCCGCTGCCGGGAGGAGAGCCTTGATGCCGATACGAACTCTTGATCTTGCCGAGCCGTTCTTCACGGTGCGGATCATTACAGCCAGCCCGGCCCATCAAGTTACGGGCAAGGTCATCCTGCTGAACCTTTCAAAGGAACCGGTGCAAATCCGCGAACAGCGCCTCGGACATCTCCAATCGGCCGTGGTCGCGGATGTCGAACTTCGCGACGTGGCCCACGCCGTCATCGTGGAGCGTTTCGCGGACCATGATGACGAAGACCGGCTCTTTTTCGAGGTGAGGCGCAGCTGGCCATCCGCATTCGACGTTCGCCAAGAGGAACGGCTGCGCGGCGTAAGCCACTACATGTCGCCCAAGGTCTGGGTAGGGCAGCATGGCTTCACGATGTACCACTCCGGCTCCGTGCCCCTGAATGTCGGGCTTCACCGGGACCATGCATTCTGTCCGGTGCCCGGATTTCGCGAAGTCCACACCCAGATCGTCGGCATTGGCAAGATGCAGCAATGCCGCGAAAACGACGTTTCGACGCTCTATCTCGAGGAACCGATGGCGCCCGGTGCCACGCATCGGCCCATGTTTGACGCGGACGGCAACTATCCCTGGCACCAGTACGAAACCATCACGCCATCAATCTTCATGGCCGTGGAAATGCTTCCGGACGGAGCGGCACCGCCGAAGTGAGGACACCATGACCGAAAGGCTCATCCCGCAGGGCACGAACTTCAACGCCTCTTTTCCCGGCCTGTCACGGCGCCTGCGGCTCGGCGTTGTCGGCGGAGGGCGCATTGCCCGAACCCAGGCAATGGCTGCCCGAATGAGCGACCGCTGGGATGTCGTTGCAGGTGCATTTTCATCCGACCCTGCCAAGGCGAGTGCAAAGGCGGCGGAATGGCATGTCGCAGAAGATCGGTCATACGGCTCCTTCACCGAAATGGCGGAACGCGAGGCTGCCCGCGCGGACGGGGTCGAAGCCGTAATGGTCACCACTCCGAACAGTCTCCATTGCGCCGCCGCGACAAGCTTCCTGGAGGCTGGCATCGACGTGCTCTGCGACAAGCCCTTGGCGAACGAAATCGAGGAGGCCGAGACCCTGGTCGCGCGCGTACGGGAATCCGGCTGCGTGTTCGGCGTGTCCTACGTCATGTCCTGCTATCCGATGGTCCGAGAGGCGCGCGCAATCGTGGCAGGCGGGGCTCTGGGGCGCGTCAACCAGATTCATGTCGAATTCATGCAGGACTGGATGATCCCGGATGGCTCGCACGACGCGCCCCATGTCAGGTGGCGACTCGATCCGGCTGTCTCCGGACCCACCAGCTGCGTGGGCGACATCGGCACGCATGCAGCACATCTGGCCAGTTTCGTCTCCGGGCTGGAATTGACTCATCTGCGTGCGGAATTCCATGTCTGTGGCGCGCCAAAGCCCCTGGAGGATACCGTGTTCATGGCGACCCGGCACTCAGGCTCGGTGCCGGGAACGCTGATGGCAACGCGGCTTGCCGCCGGAAACAGGGGCGGATTGCGGCTTCGTGTCTTTGGCGCCGAGGCCGGACTCGAATGGGACATGGAACGGTGCGAGCATTTGAAGCTCAACCGCTTCGGCGAACCAGACCGGATTATCAGCCGGGGGCATGGCCATGGCGTTTCGCCGGAGACCGAGCGCCTGGTTCGCACCGGTCGCGGCTTTCCGGAAGGCCTCATTGAGGCCTGGGCAAACCTGTATACCGAATTCGCGATGGCCGTGGCGGCACGCAAGGACCGCCTTTCGATACCCGCAGACTGGCTGTCACTGCCTTCGGTGGAGGACGGTGCCCGAGGCGTCCGTTTCATTCACGCCGCCGTTCAGTCAAACAGTGCCGGCGGAGCCTGGCAGCCGGTCTGAAGCGAATCATGTCCAGGATTCGCTCAGCAGGACGTCGGCACGGCCCTTGCCGGCGAGATGCCTCGCTCGTTCAGCATGAATCTGAATGAGACCCATGTCCGCAGCCCCGCAGTTCAGGACGCCGCACTCGCGGAAATGGATGTCCGGATTCGAGAGACGGCCTTCCGGGAAAGCATTCGAGGGGTGCGATTTCTGTATGGCGGATGACGATTTTCCAGTACGCTGAAATCACACGATATTTTCGAGGCCGGATCCGTCGAGGGCCCCTGATCAGGCGGAATCCGCGAAAATTCGCCGTGCAGGCCGCGACTTTTCCAT
>JAJDVJ010000149.1 GCA_022826205.1 Silicimonas sp.
GCGGCCCTTCTGCCAGAGTGCTTCAGTCCATTTCGTTGCCTCCATGAACCGCCCTGGCTGCTACCAACCGGAGCGACAGTTGTTGGGTGGGATTCGCACCCACCAGAGAGAAGCGCCTTACCACGGCGCACTGAAGATCCGCTTAACCGACGCCCGGCCGAACCGCTTCACCGCAACCCTGGCGCTTGGTGCGGCGCATGGACAGCCGGATCGTGGGAAAAGGGACTGACAGTCGCCATCAGCCGGGACCGGACAGATGTCGCGAGGTTTCCGAGCTAGTCGACACTCGTCCTTCCAATGGCTTCACAGCGTCCAGACATCTTGTCCGAATGGATCTGCAAACCCTCAAACAGAATCTGCGCCCAGTTTAGCGCTCCGGATGTCAGCATGAACACTTCGGGAACGATCACCCATTCGCCAATCCAAGCCCCGCCGGAACGTTCATGTTCATGCAGTGTGAACTCTCCGATCTGTTCGGCCCTTTGCCTGCCAAGTCGGGACACGGCTTCCATGAACTCGGACGTCCGCTGGTTGCGCTTGTGGTGCATTGCTGAAGAAGCGCCTTTGCCATTCGCATAAACTTCAGAGATTTCGTCAATATCTGAAGAAGACAGCAAATTCACATTATGGGCGATCTTGCAAAGTGACGCGCAGAGTGCGCCTAGCGCACTTACGATGTCGGCGATCCCATCCCTTGCATTTTGCCAATGAGGATCCGCTGTCCCCAAGTTGAGCATCGTCGCGATTGCCGACTTGATCTTTTCTCCGGATCCCTTCTCGTAGCCGCGCAGATCTCCGACCGGTCCGCCGACCTGAACGTTCAAACCTCGTTTGGCCGCCTGATCCGTCGCCTCGAGCCGTCGGGTCAGTTCTGACTTCCATACTGCCAGCTTGGTCGCCAGCCTCATTGGAACGGCGTGTTGGCCATTGGTTCGGCCCATGATCATTGTCGTTGGGTGTGCTCGGATATGCCCGTCCAACAATCCAACCAGCCGGCATGCTCCGGACCTTATCTCTTCAAGGCCCAACTTCATTTGCATGACCATTGCGGTGTCCATGATGTCTTGCGTGGTTGACTTGTAATGCACGTGACCAGCGTGGTCCCCTGCCAAAGTGCGAAGTTGCCTTACCAACCCCACTATGGATCGTCCGACCACAGCCGTCTCTTCCGCCAGCGCTTCAATGTCCAGGTCTGTGATCCTGATGGACGCGATGGCAGAAGCTGCAGATTTCGGAATCAGGCCTTGGTCGGCTTGGGAACTTGCGAGAACCTGTTCGACCTTTAGCCATGCAGAGATCGTCGCCTGTTCCGACCAAGTCCTCCGCATCTCGGCAGTCGAGAAACAGTCACGATAGATGCGGTAATCAAGCATCCCCGTGCCCTCCCTCGGCTATCCGGCGCTCTTTCATGATTGAGCGGATGCGGAAGCCCATGGCAGCGAGACCGATCAGGATGAAAGCCGCTGCAATTGGCCGCTCGACAAATATCAGCGCGCCCCCGTCGGACATGAGCAACGCTTGGCGGAAAGTCTCTTCGGCGCCTTTCGCAAGCACGAAAGAGATTACGAAGGCGGCAACATTGAATTCGAACTTCCGCATCAGCCAGCCGGCAAAGCCGGCCACCGTCATCACGGTCACGTCGAACATAGAGCCGCGGGCTGAATAGGCAGCAACAAAGGCAGTCAGGAAGATCAACGGGTACAAGACAGATGTCGGCACTTTCAGGATCAACCTGGCAACTTGCGTCGCACCGAAGAAGCCGATCAGACCATAGGCGAGGATACCGAGCATACCGCAGGCGAAGAGTTGATAGACCAGTTCTTTGTCCGTCAGGAACAATGTCGGTCCAACCTGGATGCCGTGGATAAGGAACACTCCCAAGAGGATTGCCCCGATCGTCGAGCCTGGAATTCCAAGAGTCAAAAGTGGGGCCATGGAGGGTCCGGAAACCGCGTTGTTTGCAGCCTCCGGAGCGGCAACGCCCTCAAGCGCCCCATTGCCCCATTGCTCGGGGTTCCTGGCTCGGCGTTTGCCTTCGCCGTAGGAAATGAACGCGGCGATGGCCGATCCCAATCCCGGCAGCACACCGATGCCAGCTCCGATGAAGCCACCGCGAACAGCATGCGGAATGCAGGGCTTGTATTCGTCGAAACTCAGCGAATGCCCTTCGGGGTCGGTCACGTTTTCCTTGATCGCATCCTTCGACTTTTGGCGCTCTTCGAGCTGGGCGAATACCTCGCCCAGAACGAAGACACCAATCATCAGCGGCACGAGGCCAATGCCGTTGGACAATTCGAACGAACCGAAGGTGAAGCGTTCCTCGCTGGAAATCGGATCGAGGCCAATCATAGCCACCAAGATGCCGAGCAGTGCTGAAGCCAGGCCCTTTGTGATGGACTTACCGATCACGGAACCGATCACGACAAATGCAGCAAAGTAGATGGCAAAGGTTTCTGGCGGGCCGAGTTTCAACGCAATTGCGGCGATGAAACCGACGCCGACGACCAGCATCACATCGCCCATGAGATCTCCGATGACCGAAGAAATGGTTGCAACCTTCATTGCCTTGCCCGCTTTTCCCGCACGGGCAAGCGGGTATCCGTCGATTTGGGTGGCGGCGCTAGCCGCGGTGCCGGGAGTATTGAACAGGATTGCGGCAACCGAACCGCCGTATCGTCCCGATTTGCCGATCACGTAGAGAAACGCGAGGGCAAAAAGTGGTGACATGTAGAATGTGATCGGCAGAAGCATGGCAATGGCCGCCGATGCAGTAAGCCCGGGCGTTGCGCCAACGACCATTCCAACAGCAGACGCAAGGACGATGGCGAAGAGAAGCGTGGGGTCGGTGATGACCGTTGCGAGAGCGGGAAAGATTTCCATGAGACTTAACCCCGGAACCAGTCGAGCAGATCGAATACTTCGCCATAGGGAGGGAAGACGCCGAGCAACTCGAAGAAGATGACGTGGAAGATGAGCGGGCAAATCACGACGGACGCGGCCAGCCCGATCCGGTTTCGGATACCGAAGATATTAAGTACGACCGGCGCGACAACGGCGGTAGGCAGGACATATCCAAACCAACGGAAAGACTGCTGGTAGAGCAACGCGACCGCAAAGAGAATCAGGATATCCAGCGTGTCGCTGCCACTGTTTGTGGTCGCGCCGTCACCGCTGTGCGCCGTTCGCATTCCGCCCAGAACCAAGAAGCCCGATAGCACCAGCAGCGCGACGGAAGCGGCAAAGGGAACAATCCCCGCCCAGGTGTCGCCTGAACCGGCGGGGGGCACTTGCCAGGCACCCCAGATTGCAATGAGCGACAGGGCGGCAAGAACGATACCTTCAACCATGTCTCGCATGGCGACCTCCTCCGGAATTTTGTGTGGTCGGATGACGGGCCGGAGCGATCTCCGGCCCAACCGTTGCAATGTTCAGTTGGTCAGGCTTTGGACCAGTGGTGCAGCGTCCGCTTTCATCGCGGCAAGCCCGGCCTTTGCATCAGAGCCGCCAGCATAGACCGGACCAGTGCCACGTTCCGCCAGAAGCCCGGCAAATTCCGGTTTGGCCGCGATTTCTGCCAGCGCCGCTTCCATGGCGGAGACGACTTCGGCAGGCGTGCCCTTGGGAGCAAAGACGATCACGGGAGACGACACAGCCGCGAAGGGAATGCCCAGCTCGCCGAAGGACGGAACATCGGTCATGATCGTGTCGCGGTCTTCGCTATTGACGGCTAATGCACGAAGTTGCTCTTCAAAACCGCGAAGCTGCTGTACGCCGAGGAAGCCGAAATCGGCCTGCTCACCAATCAGGGCAGCGCGGGTCGGTCCGCCGCCCTTGAATGGCACGTCCTGAGCCTCGATGCCATTCTGGGCAAGAAAACCGAGACCGCCGACATGGTGAAAGCCGCCGCGTCCGGAATGGGCCCAGCGAAGCGAGCCCGGATTGGCCTTTGCAGCGTCAATCACGTCCTGCACGGTCTGGTAGGGGCTGTTCATCGGCACCATGAGCGAAGTACGAAGCTGTCCAACCTGAGCCACAAACTCGAAGCTATCCAGTGCGTCGATCTTGGTGTCACGGGTCATCGTCGAGAGCAGGAACGACCCACCTGACGTCATCATCATGGTGTAGCCATCCGGCCGAGCTCCAACAACAGCGTTTGCCCCGTTCAATCCACCCGATCCCGGCTTGTTCACCACGACAACCGGCACGCCCAGCACGCCCTTGGCGGCAGCCGATATGGCGCGAGCGTAGGCATCGGTACCTCCGCCTGCCTTGTATGGCACGACTAGGTTGATCGGGCGTTTCGGCCAGTCAGCGGAGAGGCTTGCGGTAGATGTTGCGGCGAGCGCGGTAGCTGCGACCATGGTGCCAAGGAATGATCTGCGTTTCATGAGGAGTTCCTCCCAAGGTTAAGACACATCAGACGTAGCAGCAAAATTAATTGCTAAATTTGCAAATATGACATCTAATGCTGCAAGTTTTGCAAGAGTCGTGATCATGAACACCAAAGCGCTCCGCGCGTTTCACCATGCCTTCTCGGAAGGGTCCGTCGCGGCGGCTTCCAGGACCATGCATCTGAGCCAACCAGCCATCAGCAGATTGATCAGTGGGTTGGAGGCAGAACTGAAGCTCCAGCTTTTTGACCGTAGCGGACGTTGTCTTTCCCCCACGAACGAGGGGCTCGCCTTCTATCGAGAGGCGGGTCGCATCCTTGACAATCTCGATGAAATTCCTCGGATTGCCGGAGAGATTCGGGCCGGCCGAACCGAAAGCCTCCGCATCGTCACCATGCCAAGAATTGCGCAGTTTCTGTCCGCACCCGCCGTCGCTCAATTGATTCAAGAGTGCCCGGACGTCAATGTCAGCCTTGATGTACGGGCAAGACGGGAATCCGGGAAATGGCTGGCGGGGCGAGAATATGACATTGGCATAGGCGCCCTGCCGGTCAGCCACCCCGAGATTCGAACGGTGCCGCTGATCCGGGTCCGGGCTTTGGCAATCCTGCCCAAGGCCCATCCTTTGTCAGATACGGATCATGTCACAGCCGATCAGCTTGCGAATGACACCGTCATTCGTCTCATGCACGGTCTTTTGTTGCGGGATCAGCTAGACGACACGTTCAATTCGGCGGGTGTCACGCCCGCCAATACTCACGAGGTGTCGTCATCGCAACTTGCCTGCGCTTTGGTTGCCGAGGGCGGCGGCATCACCATTGCAGATGAGATGGTGGCAAGCCCATTTGGCGACCGTGTCGCCACAGTTCCGATTGAGCCGGAGAAATGGATGACCTTTGGGTTGCTGTTCCCAAAGACTTCGGAGTCCAACGACGCGACGGCACGATTCAGGGAAATCTTGGTCTGGTTCGTGAAACGGGTCAGTGCGGAAAGCGAAACGATGCAAAGCCTGACTTAATCATCCCACTGCCAAACTTGGTCTTTCGCGACTCAAGACGACGATGGTAGCGCTGATATGCTGACATTGAAATGCCGAAGAGGAGAGGCAGACTTGCGGCTCCAAGCAGGCATCAATTCAACCTGCCGCGAACGGCGTGCGGGCCCTGTGGAACGGACATTCGGTAATTCCGGACTTTGGTCGACACGCCCTGAAAACTGAAGTCATTGCCCGTGGGACAGTGCCTCAAACGCGGCAAAGTCCTGTGCGATGGTCTTTGCTGCAACATCCAGCAACCGTTGGCCATCTTCCGGAGTGGCGAGCGCTGAGTGGGAACCCACCCGGCCATCCGGAAAGGCCGCACGATGTTCAGACGGCGGACCGTGGCGATCACCTTTGTGCGCGCGCAGGTACGCAGTGCTCAGCCGCTCCGGAGGCTCAGTTGCCTGATTGGCGGGCAGGGTTCCCAGTAGGCTCTGGGTGATCGCGATCTCGGACGGTGTGGCGTGCATGCCCTCCCAGTCCCCGTACAGATCCTTTCGCAATTCATTTACGGGCGCAGGCTCCCACCAGCTGCGGATGCGAAGCCTTGCGGACGCGACGGTGTCGGCAATCAGGTTGAGCGGTTCGAGGTTGGCGCCATGCCCGTTCACCACGAACACACCGGAAAATCCCTGTGCCAGGAGCGCGGTGATGACTTCTTCTGCAAGGGTGCGGAAGGTAACTGCGGACACTGAGACTGTTCCGGGAAACGCAGTGTTGAAAGGCGCGGGCGTATAGGCCAGCGGTGGTGCGACGATGGCATCGCAGATCTCCGCAGCGGCCAGTGCAACGGCTTCGGCGCAGATCGTGTCGGTACCGATGCGACCCATGGGCCCGTGCTGCTCGGTCGAGCCGACAGGCAGCATAATTGCCGCACCTTCCGCTATGCGCCCGTCAACTTCGTACCAGGTCATCTGTGCCAGTTTCATCGCGAGTCCGCTCAAGAATTGCGCGGCATCCTGAGTAGTGCTTTTCCTTTTTGCAACACGCCGGTACCCTGACCCCATGGACGATGCACCTGCCAAAAGTGTTGACAGGCCGCCGTTGGATCAACTGATCGGGTCGGCAGTCAAGACATATCGGGTGCTGGCGGGGCTGACACTTGCCGAGCTGTCTGGTCGTTCCGGCGTTTCGACCGCCATGATTTCAAAGATCGAGCGAGGCCAGGTCTCGGCGTCGCTTGGGACGCTTGAAGCACTCGCAGGCGGCATCGGCGTACCCCTGATCAACTTCTTCTCAGGGACCGTTGAACGCTCAGATGTCTCATTTGTGGCGGCGGGTGAGGGTGTGACGGTTCAGCGGCAGAGCATCGGCTATGGTCACAGCTACAAGCTGATCGGCAGGGCTGCTGCAAAGCATGTGAGTTTCGAGAGTTTCAGCGTCACGCTTGAAGCGCCATTGGGACCAAGGCCGCTATATCAGCACCAGGGTGTTGAATTCATCCATGTCACCGATGGCGAGATGGTCTATGGCTGCGGTGAGCAGGCGTATGACATGCGCAAGGGTGACAGCCTGAGTTTCGATTCGAACGCCACACATGGCCCGGTTGAACTGAAAACGGACACGGTCAGTTTCGTGACGGTGATTTCGAAAGCGGTGCCGGGCGGAGAGTAAGAACGCCCGGCCGCGAAGGCCGGGCGCTTGTCTCATGCTCTGATCACAGACCCCATTTTTCCCGGTTCGCTTCAAAGAAGCCCTGCGCCTTCTTCACCTTGATCCAGTTGTTTACATAGTTGATCCAGACCTGATCGCTCTGTGGCAGCAGCATGGCGATTGGGGAGGGAGCCCGGGGGCCGGCATTCTTGACACGCACGACCGAGAATTTGGCCTCGAGTGTCGACCCTTCGATGTTCGAGGTGATGAACACATCCGCGCGCCCGGCCAGAACTTCCTGGAACCCACGCGCCGGAGCCTCGACCACCTTGATGTCGGCATTCGGGAACCATTCACGCACCCGCTTTTCGAAGGTAGTGCCCAAGGTTGTGGCAACCTTTACGCCCTGTTGGTTGATCGAATCATAGCCATCGAACTTGTCGGCCTTGTCACTTGTCGTGAAGGGGAACAGCTCGACGGCGATGTAGCTGTCCGAAAAGCCCGCGACCTTCATCCGCGGCGGTGAAATCGATGCCGAACCCGTAATGTGGTACTTGCCGGCGACCACGCCGTTGACAAGCGTCTTCCAGTCTGTCGGCACATATTCAACTTCGACGCCAAGATCATTTGCAAGTTCGGTCGTGATGTCGATGTCGTAGCCCTTGTAGTTGTTCGTGGCAGGGTCGCGCAGGGTCATCGGGTTCCAGTCACCCGTTGTGCCGACCTTGAGCACTCCCGAATCCAGGATTTCGTTCAACGCCGATTGCGCCAGAGCGGCGCTCGACAATGTCAGACCAAGCACTGCGGCTGCTGCAGCTTTCCAAAACTGGTTCATCTATTTCTCCCGTTGGTGGCGGTTGAGTCTTGTTGCCATATCGCTCCTTGATCTGAGCACAACGGAGAGGTAGCCTCAAGAAAATATTCTACTGAGAATAAAATGGGGCGGTCAGCTGATGCCAGACGCCGTGGTCGAGCTTGTTGGCGTGAACAAGTGGTATGGCGCATTTCATGCGCTGAAAGACTTTAGCCTTGCGATCGGCAGCGGCGAAAGGGTCGTCATCTGTGGTCCGTCCGGGTCCGGAAAGTCCACGGTTGTACGCTGCATCAACCAGTTGGAAAGGCACCAAAAGGGCACGATCCGAATTGATGGGGTCGAATTGACCGACGATCCCAAGTCCGTAGCGAGGATCCGGTCCGAGGTTGGCATGGTGTTCCAGCAATTCAACCTGTTCCCGCATCTGACCGTGCTTGAGAATCTGACCCTTGGTCCGATCAAGGCGCGCGGTCTGAGTCGGAAAGACGCTGAAGCAAGAGCCCGTCACTATCTTGAGCGTGTGCATATTCCCGATCAGGCTGACAAACGCCCCATGCAATTGTCAGGAGGTCAGCAACAACGAGTGGCCATCGCCAGATCGCTTTGTATGGAACCACGGGTCCTGTTGTTCGACGAGCCGACTTCGGCATTGGACCCGGAAATGATATCCGAAGTCTTGGATGTAATGGTCGAGCTGGCCGAAGACGGCATGACCATGGTCGTTGTGACTCATGAGATGGGATTTGCCCGCAAGGTTGCCGACAACATGGTCTTCATGGATGCCGGCGAGACAGTGGAACAGGGCAAGCCGGAGCACCTTTTCACCAGTCCAAAGTCCGAACGGTGTCGGAAATTTCTGAGCCAGATCCTGCAGCACTGAGTGGAACCGATGAAAAGACCGTTTCTCACACTGACCGTTCTCGTGCTGGTAGCCGGGTGTTCCTCGTCCCAGAACTGGGGTTGGTACGTGATCGATCCGACCACCGAATCTGGGTGGACCAACGTGAAGTTCCTGGTTTCGGGGATGAGCGCCACCATCCAGATCTCGCTGATTGCTGCGGTCCTTTCGATTGCCATCGGCCTGATAGTCGCCCTTCCGAGCCTGTCCGAGAAGCGCGGCTGGCGTTTGGTCAATCGCGTCTATGTCGAGTTCATCCGCTCGATCCCGTTGCTGCCCATGTTGTTCTGGGTGTTCTACGGCATGCCAATCGTGTTTCGGTCGATGGGCTTGAATATTCCGATTGACCCGTTCTGGGGCGCGATCATCACGCTGGCCGTTTCGGACAGCGCCTTCACCGCCGAAATCTACCGCGCCGGAATACAGTCCATAGCAAGGGGCCAAAGCGAGGCGGCACAAACCATCGGGCTGAACTACTATCAGACCATGCGCTATGTGATCCTGCCACAGGCGATCCGCCGAATTCTGCCGCCGCTAGCCAACCAGTTCATCTACATCGTCAAGATGAGTGCCTTTGCAAGCGTGATCGGCATGCAGGAACTGACCCGGCGCGCCAATGAACTGGTGGTGACGGAATACCGCCCGCTCGAAATCTACACCTTGCTGATTTTTGAATATCTGTTGCTGGTTTTGATCATCAGTGCCGGTGTGCGCTGGCTGGAACGGCGCATGGGCTCGGACGAGCGCGGACAGTGAGAGGAAGACGGGCTGGAAGGAAGGCCATCTTGACCGATGCCTAGGCTGATGTCGGTGCCGATTTCCGAAGCGGTGCCGGAATTTTGCGCGGCATAGGCATTGTGGGGCAGGCTGCACGGCGCAGGGGGTGCTGGGTCAAGAGGCAGGGTGAACCTATCGGATCTTTCGAGAATGCGTCGTCGTCGAGTCCACAATGTCCAGACAAATAGAACGGCCCGCTCAGACTGCGGCTCGCTCCTTGAAGCTCATGGCAATGAAACTTGGCATGTGATCGCCCATGCCGACGGTGCGACCCGTGCTGCGCCCGACCGATTCCAGGGCGGAGGTCTTCTGCGGCTTCTTGCGCTCACGCGTGCGCTTTGGCTGTTCGGTTTTTGCTGCTGCAGCCTGCATCGGGTTTCCGACGCGCGGAATGTCTTGGGTGATGAGCTTCTCAATCGCGTCGACCAGCTTTTCGTCCGCCGGGAGGGATATCGTCACTGCCTTGCCTTCGCGTCCGGCGCGCCCGGTGCGACCGATCCGGTGCACGTAGTCTTCGGAATTGGACGGTACGTCAAAATTGAGGACATGGCTGACTCTCGGAATGTCGAGGCCCCGCGCCGCGACGTCGGAGGCGACAAGAAACCTGAGCTCGCCGTCTCGAAATTTGTCCAGTGTTCGGGTGCGCTGTGGCTGATCGAGGTCTCCATGAATTGGTGCAGCGTCGAAGCCGTGCTTCTGCAGGGACTTTGCCACGATGTCGACATCGGTCTTCCGGTTGCAGAAGACGATTGCGTTACGGCATTCGTCTCCTTCACGTTCGATGATGGCGCGGAGCAGTTCGCGCTTCTCCTTTGCGGCCCGGTCGCGGCGAGACGGTTTCATCTGCACGACTTCCTGTGTGACCGTCTCCGAGGTCGTTGCCCGGCGCGCAACTTCGACGCGAGCCGGATTGGACAGAAACAAGTTGGTGATACGTTCGATTTCGGGGGCCATCGTGGCCGAAAAGAACAGCGTCTGGCGCGTGAACGGCGTTAGCGAGAAGATGCGCTCGATGTCGGGGATGAAGCCCATGTCGAGCATGCGATCAGCCTCGTCCACCACCATGATCTCGATACCCGTCAGCAGGAGCTTGCCACGTTCGAAATGATCGAGAAGGCGACCGGGCGTCGCGATCAGCACATCGACTCCGCGGTCGATCAGAGCATCCTGCTCCTTGAAGCTGACCCCGCCGATCAGCAGCGCTTTCGAGAGCTTGATGTTTTGAGAGTAGGTGTCAAAGCTCTCGGCGACCTGCGCGGCGAGTTCCCGCGTCGGGCAGAGGACCAGTGACCGCGGCATCCGGGCGCGCGCGCGGCCCGACGCAAGCATGTGAATCATCGGAAGCGTGAAACTCGCAGTCTTGCCGGTTCCGGTCTGCGCGATGCCGAGCACGTCACGCTTTTCGAGCGCTGGCGGAATCGCGCCACTCTGGATTGGAGTAGGAGTTTCGTACCCTGCGGCCTCAACGGCCTCAAGGATCTTTGGCGAAAGTGCCAGATCGGAGAATTTTGTCATGTCGCTCCATGATTCACGGACCGTGCGTCGGTCCGAAGGCAGCACGGCGACGGTTTGGATGACCGCGAGTTTTCCACAAGTCGCCGTATATCCCGCAAGACCTAATGCATTGTGCATTTGGCGTCAACGCCGGATGCAATCCGTTGAACGAGCGATAAAAATTTTCGGCACGTCGTCTGGCAATCGAAAATTGTCCCCAAAACGCTCCACGGAAATTGGCAATATGTGACGTAGCCCGTGCATGGCATGGCCAATGGCTACAGAATGGTCGGAATGGGGCGAAGGGTCGACTGAGCAGTGCCACCGGTCGTTAATGTCGCAGGCCTTGCTGGAACCGCCATCATTCCTGCCGCCGCACATGAGAGCGGACCAGGCAGAGCGTTGAACCCGCGATTTGTGCAGGTGAAGTTGGTACTGCCACGGGGCAGGCCTCGCGATTATGCAGCCTGCATTTCCTTGGTTTCAGAGAGTGCAAGATCGGGGAAGTCCCTTTCGACGCGATCGATGTCCCACTGGAGGCGAGTGAGGTACACGACGTCGCCGTCATTGTCATGCGCGATGTGGCCCTTGTTGGCGTCCACGAAGCCACTCACCACGTCCTTCGGTCCGGTAACCCAGCGGGCAGACGTGAACTGTGAAGGCTCGAAGCGGACAGGGATCCCGTATTCGATCTCGATCCGGCTGGCGAGGACGTCGAACTGCAATGGTCCCACGACGCCTACGATGAATCCGGATCCTATAGTCGGCTTGAAGACCTTGGCGGCTCCCTCTTCCGCGAACTGCATCAGCGCCTTGTCGAGATGCTTCGCCTTCATGGGATCGTCGGCCCGGACACCCTGCAGCAGTTCGGGTGCAAACGACGGCAGGCCCGTCACGCGCAGGGATTCGCCTTCGGTCAGCGTGTCGCCAATTCGAAGCTGTCCATGATTCGGGATGCCGATGATGTCGCCGGCCCAGGCTTCTTCGGCCAGTTCGCGCTCCGAGGCCAGGAAGAGGACAGGGTTGGAGACGGTCATGGGAGTCTTGCTGCGTACATGGTGGAGCTTCATGCCTCTTTGGAAATGGCCAGATGCCAGTCGGACAAAGGCAACCCTGTCGCGGTGTTTGGGATCCATGTTGGCCTGAACCTTGAAGACAAATCCGGAAACCTTCCTTTCGTCGGGCGCAACCTGTCGCGGTTCGGCAGGCTGCGGCTGTGGTGGAGGGCCGAAGTTGCCGACGGCATTCATCAGGTCCCTGACTCCAAAGGAGTTTAGGGCGCTGCCGAACCAGATCGGGGTCAGCGTGCCGTCAAGAAATGACTGCCGGTCGAATGGGGGCAGCAATTCTCGAGCCATTGAGACTTCGTCCAGAAAGTGCCCGAGTAGAGTGTTCGGCACGTGCTCGGCCAGCTTGGGATCGTCCAGCCCGCTTATTTCTATGGATGCGGCAACCTTGTTGCGGTCGGCGCGTTCCATGATGTCCAGCCGGTCGTTCAGGATGTCGTAGCTGCCAATGAAGTCGCGTCCCGTCCCCACGGGCCACGAAGCGGGCGTGACATCAATTGCCAGGCTCTCCTGGATCTCGTCAATCGTCTCGAACGTGTCCCTGCTCTCCTGGTCCATCTTGTTGCAAAAGGTCAGGATTGGCAGATCCCGAAGGCGGCATATCTCGAACAGCTTCCGGGTTTGACTTTCCACGCCCTTTGCCCCGTCAATCACCATGACGGCGGCGTCGACGGCCGTCAGGGTTCTGTAGGTGTCTTCCGAGAAATCGGAGTGTCCGGGCGTGTCGACGAGATTGAACCGGAAGTCGCGATAGTCGAACGACATGGCGGTGGCGCTGACGGATATGCCCCGGCTCCTTTCAAGTTGCATGAAGTCGGAGCGCGTCCGCCGTGCCTTGCCCTTTGCACGAACCTGCCCCGCCATCTGGATCGCGCCACCATAAAGCAGGAACTTTTCGGTCAGCGTCGTCTTGCCCGCATCCGGATGCGAGATGATCGCAAAGGTCCGGCGTCGGGCGACTTCCGGCGGCAAGGGCACTGCATTTGAGGCGCGGTCATGCATTGGCGGCGTATAGCGATCTCTCTTTGGGCAGGCAATCGGATGCATTTGTGGATTGACGTCGAATTATCGCTTTGGCAGTATAAGAACATAATGCGAACGAAGCTCGCGACCCAGGTCCGGGCAAATTGATCCAAACGAGAAAGAAAGGCCGCGATGATGACGACCCAGGAAGTTGCCGAAAGACTTTGCCAGCACTGCCGCGACGGGACGGAAGAGCAAGGCATTGAAGAGCTGTATTCGCGCGAAATCGTTTCTGTCGAACCGATGGCCGGTCCGGAGCGGGATCCCGTCAGCAAGGGTGTCAATGCCCTTAAGGAAAAGCACAAATGGTGGGCCGAGAACTACGAAGTACACAGCACCGGAGTTGAGGGCCCATTCATCAACGGCGACAAGTTCAGCGTGATTTTTGATATCGACGTCTCGGAAAGAGCCAGTGGCCAGAGATGGAGGGCGAAGGAAATTGCACTCTACGAGGTTGAGGACGGAAAGATCGTGCGCGAATCCTTCTTCATGGCTCCGATGGAGTAGGCAGGACTTGTTGGCAGCTGCTTGTGCAGTGCATCCGCGATTTCACGCGTTGCCTTGGTGTTTCTCAAGAGGAGCTTGGCATTGCTTGTCTATGAAATGGCAAGTGGCCTGAGACGGTAGGCGATGGAAGTGGCACTCGGTGAGGTCAAGAATGGGAAGATTTCGGTCGTGTATCAGTTTGACTTTGCCAACTCGACATTTCCGCGGGCACGCTCGCCGCAACCGGCCACGTTACGCCCGCCGGGGACCACGACGCCCCCGATGGCTTTCCTCAGGATGTTGAGCGCGGCGTTGTGGTCCCTGTCCAGCGACACGCCGCACGACGGGCAGTCATGCCGCCGCTCGGACAGGTCCTTGGGAACACGTTCGCCGCAGGCCGAACAGTCCTGCGAAGTCCGCTTCGGGTCCACGCGTATCAGCGTCCCACCGGCCCTTTCAGCGTTGTACGACAGCATCTCCACAAGCGTCGACCATCCGGCGTCATGGACGCCCCTGGCATGGCGCGAGCGCGCCATGCCCCTCACGTTCAGGTCCTCGACCGCGACAAGGTCGTACCTGGCGACCAACGCGGCGGACTGCTGGTGCGCGTACGTGCGGCGGATGTTGCGCACCTTCCGGTGCAGCGCGGCAACGCGTTCACGCGCCTTGCGCCTGCCGTCGGACCCCTTCTTGCATCGCGCCATGTGCCGTTGCCTGCGCCGCAGTTCCTTCTCCGCCCGCTTCGCCGCCCGGAGCGTCGGGATGCTCGCGCCGGTGCTCAGGGTGGCAAGTCTGGTCAGGCCGACGTCGAGACCCGCGGCTGACTGCACGACCTTCTTCGGCGCGGCTTCGACCTCGACCTGAAGGCACACATGCCAGTTGCGCCCGTCGCGCATGATCTTCGCGGCCCTGATCCTGCCTTGCAGGGGTCTGTGGACATGGACCCGGATGCTTCTGAACGCCTTGGAGCGCAGATGCTTGCCGTCGAAGGTGACGCCCGAGAACTCCGCGAATTCCAGGGTGTCGAACCATCCCCGCCCCTTGAAGCGAGGGAAGCCGGGCCTTTCGCCGTTCCTGACGCGTCGGAAGAACCCCTTGAAGGCTTCGTCCAGACGCTTGAGGGTGCCACGCTGCAGTTGTGCAGGGACGTCCCGCATTTCGGGAATGTCCAGGCGGCACTCGGTCAGCGCCTTGCACTGGTCGAAACAGGTCACGCTCCTGCCGGTCTTCCGGAAGCAGCCGATGCGCTCTTCGAGCGCGGCGTTGTAGAGCACGCGCTGGCCCTCGACCAATGCCGCAAGTCTGTCGCGCTTCGCCCGCGACGGCATGAGCCGGCATTTCATCGTCAGGAACATGGTCGGATGCTGCCCTGCTCCATGATGAACGTCCATCGAGGACGAAGGCTGAGACTCTTCCCGAAAGTCAAAGTGATACATTACCAAGATTTCGCACGATCCCGTTCACTTCACCTACATTGCCCTAGGCCCTGCATTGATCCGTCGTTTGGCCGACTATATGTAATATGGAAGCGCAATGCCGTTCCGCAGTCGACCGCAAGCGGCCGTACAGAAGCACAGAACTATCAAGGCCCACTGGAGGCAAATGGAGGATGCAGCCATGCCTGGTGAGAGCGCGGAGGAGCTCCTAGCCTACGCGGAGGACAGGTATCACCTCAAGATATTCGACAATTACTGTGAGCAGACTGTGAGGGCCATGCCCATGCCGGACCGTCTCAGGCTCGTCGGTGGCGCATTGATGGAAAGGACCGATTACAAGGGCTATGTTCTGGGACGAAAGCTGGTTGCCGCCGTCTCGGAGAGGGACGGGGCATGTTAACTGAGATCCAGTCGCGTGCGGCGCAACTCATGGCGGCGAACAGGTCCGAAACCAGTTACTTTGCCGGCGGCGCAGCGCTCAACGAGCACACGGAGCGCTTGTCCGACGACTCGGATGTCTTTCACGACAGCGAAGACGCGATCGACGACTTTTTTCCCAGGGACATACATGCGCTGGAGAAGGACGGACTGGATGTATTCGTCGATCTTGACGTCCGGGGGTCGCGTCGAGGCCAGGGTTAGGGACGAGAGCCGTCGGGAGACTGTCATCCAGTGGATGTCCGAGACCCGGATGCGTTTCTTTCCGTTGGTCCCTGATCCGCTCTGGGGTCTCCGGCTGCACAGGTCCGATCTGGCGGCGAACAAGGTCATTGCGGCCGCCTTCCGTGGCAAGCCGCGTGACATTGTTGATCTGGCATTGATCAGGCGGGACTTTTGCCCGTTGGGGCCGCTGTTTCTTGCGGCGGCAGTCAAAATCGAGGTCAAGTCACCGATGGCACTTGTTGACATGGCTCGACACCGCGCGGTTTCGGCTTCGCTGGCCGCAATCACGGGCACTTACGGGCTATCGGGCAACTGGGACGCATCGACCGTGAAGGCATCGGTGCTCGAAGAACTTGAAGAAGTGGAAGCGTTCCTGACCCACTTGCCAGACGCGATGCTTGGCGGCCTTCCCGTGAACGCCGACGGTGTGCCGACAGCCGACGTGAAAGACATGGCGAGCCTTCGACCTGTGGCGGATGGTGGCGGACGTTTTCCGGACGCACCGCCGGATTTCAATGGTGTGAAGGGCATCTGAATGCCGACCCTTGATCGCGGTTAGTGTCAATCGTGTCTTTGCCATGGCCTCAGAAGCCATGCTCGATGCAAAGACGGCCGAAGTCGCACAGCCCTGTCGGTGTCATTGACGGGCGGCAGGAATCTCACATCTGGTTTCGATCCAGCGAATTCTTGCGGCGGGCGGGCGCGGGTCTCGGAATTCGTGACTGGGACCGTTTGACGTCCTTGCGTTTCGCCATGGGATCCAACGAATTTGCGTCGGTCTCCCAGTCATTCAGGCGAGCCAGCAACCGAGCGGCAAGCATGAAGGCAACCAACTATTGGAGATCGGCCTGCGGCGGGAGGAAGCTTCAATCCTATGAGTGCATCCCGGGTTCATTGCATGAAACGCTTTTGGAAGTGGCACTCAGCATGGCGCGCAGGCGGTCCGCCTCTACGGCGAATCCGCCTTCGCCAAGATCCGTGCCAGCCTTTCGATCCCAGTATCCTGCGTTGAAGCGGTCACCCTCGATGCGGTGCAGCAGCGCATGGATCGCGTCGAAGATCGCCTCTCCTTCATGAGCCTGCGCAATCTGATGAGCCCTGTCCCAACCCGGACCGGTCTTGAAACCGGCCTCGGAGATCAGGCGGAGAGCTTCGGCTGCTTCAGCTTCAACGGACATGATCGCCAGCTATCATGGAATTGATGGTCTCTCCACTCTTTCGTCCCGAGGGCCAGGATGGTAGGCGCAGGAAAACAGCGGAGGATTGCCATGGATCTCGGAATTGAGGGAAAGCGTGCGCTGGTCTGCGCCTCGTCGAAGGGCTTGGGCCGGGGCTGTGCCGAGGCATTGGCCGAAGCCGGAGTGGGCCTCGTGATGAACGCGCGCGGTTCGGATGCGCTCGAAGCCGCCGCAGATGAAATTCGAGCGGCACACGGCGTTGACGTGACGACCGTTGCAGCCGACATCACGTCCGATGATGGGCGTGAAAAGGTGCTCGCCGCATGCGGGACGATTGACATACTGGTCAACAACGCGGGCGGGCCACCGCCGGGCATGTGGCATGACTGGGAACGGGACGATTTCATTTCCGCCCTCGACGCCAACATGCTCACGCCGATTGCCCTGATAAAGGCCCTTGTGCCGGACATGATGGAACGGGGCTGGGGACGGGTCGTGAACATCACGTCGCAATCAGTGCGTGCACCGATTGGCGTTCTGGGCTTGTCGAATGCCGCACGCACCGGCCTTACGGGCTACGTGGCGGGCACTTCACGGCAGGTGGCCTCGACAGGCGTCACGATCAACAACCTCCTGCCAGGCATACACGCGACGGATCGAGCAGATTCCCTGGACGGAGGCGTGGCCAAGGCTGAGGGCATATCCCTGGAAGAGGCGAGAGCCCGTCGAGAGGCGACAATTCCGGTCCGGCGCTACGGCACTCCACAAGAGTTCGGGGCCGCATGCGCCTTCCTCTGCTCGCAGCATGCAGGCTTCATCGTTGGCCAGAATTTCCTGCTCGACGGAGGTGCAACGAACCTGACCGTGTAATCGTCAGCGAAGCGAAGGCTTGTCGATGCGGCAGCGCATTGCTATCCCGCCTTAATTCCTAGGGCTTTGCTCGGAATTAGGAAAGGGCCGCCGTGGAAGACAGTTTGGATGGCTTGACGATCGAGGGATTGACCCGCCGTCTCGGTGGACGGACCGTCGTGTCCGACGTGTCCCTCAGGGTGCGCCCCGGCCAGGTCACATGCCTGCTTGGTCCGTCGGGCTGTGGCAAGTCCACGACGCTGCGGCTGATTGCCGGCGTCGACCGCCCCGATGCCGGTCGGGTTCTTGCTGACGGGGTGGTGTTGTCTGACAAGGTCCGGCATGTCCCGCCAGAGAAACGGCGCATCGGCCTGATGTTCCAGGATTTTGCGCTTTTCCCGCACATGACGGTGGCTGAGAACATTGCCTTTGGCCTGAAAGGAACGGCTCAGGAAAGAAGACATCGCGTGGCAGGCATGCTGGAACGGGTACGGCTTGCCGGGTTTGGCGATGCATATCCAGATCAGTTGTCAGGCGGCGAGCAGCAGCGCGTGGCGCTGGCACGAGCCTTGGCGGCACGGCCCCGGATCATGTTGATGGACGAGCCGTTCTCGGGACTGGATGACCGTTTGCGAGATGGCATCCGGGACGAGACACTCGATATCCTGAAGGACGAGGTTACCGCCGTCGTGCTGGTCACCCATGACCCCGAGGAAGCGATGCGGATGGCCGACGAGATCGCGTTGATGCGGAATGGGCGCATCGTACAGAGCGGGGCCCCTTACAACATCTACAACGCACCCGTTGATCGTGATGCAGCTGCCTTCTTCAGCGATGTCAACGTGATCTGCGGGACAGTCAAAGGCGCATTGACGGATACGCCGTTTGGCGAGTTCCTGATTCCCGGGGTTCCAGACGGAACGGAAGTCGAGATCGTCATACGTCCGCAGCACCTGAGAATTGACTTTGACCGAGGCGGCAAGGGGCCGAATCCGACCCGGGAGGATGGTGTCGCGGCAAAGGGCAGCGTCGTCCGCGCAAGATACATGGGCAATGAGAGTCTCGTCGAGTTCCGTATGGAGCATGACGGTTCGATGCTGACCGCGACTGTGCCGTCAGTCTTTCTGCCAAGACCGGGCACGCAGCTCTGGCTCATGATGCGGCGGAGACGCTGCCTTGTATTTCCAAGAGAAATGTCATGACCATTGCCTGGATTGGCTTGCGAAATCTCAGACCCGATCACGAGTGACGCCATCCCACCCTCGTGCGCGCCGCGGCAATTGCGACCGAAGGGTCACCACTGCGAATGTGACATTGCCTTTCCGTGCTCGACGCCAGTGTTGGTTTATCAAACCACGGTCACTGGTCGATGAAGCGCACTTGAACAAGGTCCCGCTGCGTAGTGCTTCGCCTCCAGCGGTGCCCAGTCAGTTCATCCGGTGTCAACCTCGATCAATATGCGGCAATGGTCACTCGATCCCCACTCTTCGACCTCGTTGAGGGCGCGCACCGTCACACTTTTGTGGAATCCACGTGAGGCAAAGGCATAGTCGAGCTGGTCCCTGGCTTCGGCTGCGGATTTTCCGGGCGGGCAAAAGGTCGGGACGTTTCGCGTGTCTTGCGGAACATCGGCTGGCGTTGTGCAGGCCTGCCGACCGTTCGGGGCCTGAGGTCCAAGGAACTCCAGACCGAGTGCCTTGAAGCGGTCCCACACCGTGCGCTCGCGTTCGGGCAGCGACAGGCATTCGCCTGTCGCACCGTAGAACATGTTAAGGTCGCCCGCAGCAAGTATGCGATGCTTTGCCGGATTGACGTGACCAATGAAGGCGGAGAGATCCGACAGGATCCGGTGGGCCGAAACGTCGGAAGCGCCATTCCACGAACTACGGGTCGATGGGTGAGGCTTCATCCACCGCGCATACATGGACACGGCGCGAAATGCTGCTTTCGGTCGGCCTAGCGGCGTCACTTTCGCGGCCGCAATGGTCCCGATACCACTCACACCGATGGCATCCGCTCCCAAGTCGCTAATGGGCGGAACCTCGCGGAAGCTCTCAACCTTGACCCGGTCGGACAGCGGAAGGACGAGTGGCCAGCGGTCATAGAGATGCCGGTTCCAAAACTCGTGATCCTCGGCCTGAATCATGCCCACCAAATCACCGGGCGGGCTTCCCGCTTCCTGCAACAGCGCGACATCGACCTTCTCCCGGCGCGCCATCTCATGCAACTCACGCCAAGGCTTATCGCGCTTGCCGATGTTCCAGCTCACTAACCTGATCATTCGGCGGCCCCTCCATTCTCATCAACGATTGTCCTGGCGTCCCAACATGCAGATGTGCAATCGTCTTCGACTGCCGCAACCGTCCTTCAGTTCTCATCTCCCTGCCACGCAAGCAAGTGACAGTGCACTCGGTGAGTGGCAGTAACGTGTGAACTGCCGCGACCACTGCGGCTGATGTCGGCGCGCGGCGCGCCTTTCTCGCTTCTATCGCTGGGCAGGTCGCGCCTGACGCGCACAGAGATTGCGACCCGGTCGTCTCGCTCATTCGTGACGACGACATCAATCCGTTTCGGCATCTGCAGTTCCGTTCGACAAGTTCTTGCAGATGCGCAGATGCATCATCGTCGCCTTGCTCCATGCCGAGTTTTTCTTGTCGCACCTGCCCAATTCGCGGCATGACCAAGGCTGCGATTGCTGGCCCATGTGTCAGGGAATCGGTCTGGAATCCCGATTTGCCGCTTTCACTTGGCGACTCCCTCACCTACATAGCTCTCGACAGACAGGGGAGTAAGTCAATGTTCAACAACATCGGCCTTCCAGGCCTTCTCCTTATCGCCGTTGTCGTCCTGATCCTGTTCGGACGGGGCAAGATCACGTCACTGATGGGCGAGGTCGGCCGGGGAATCACTGCCTTCAAGAAGGGTGTCGAGGAGGGCAAGGAAGAAGTTGAGGACGCAATCGAGGACAAGGCGGCATCGGTGGCACGCGACGTAACGCCCGAAGAAGCAAAGGCCGCGGACACGAAAGAGTCCAAGGACGAAGCCAAGATCTAGGGCGGTTTCCGAACCATGTTCGATCTGAGCTGGGGTGAACTTCTTGTCGTCGGCGTTGTCGGGCTGATCATTCTGGGTCCGCGAGACCTGGTGGGAATGTTTCGGACGCTTGGCCGTTTCGTCGGCAAGGCGCGGCGAATGGCTCGCGAGTTTCAGCGCGCCATGGAGGATGCAGCTGACGAGGCCGGAGTGAAGGATGTGGCCGACAACCTCAAGGGAGTCACCTCGCCGTCGAGGGCGGGCCTTGACACGCTCAATCAGGCGGCGAAGCGATTTGAGGACTGGGACCCAACCAAGCCGTCCAAGAAGGCCAAGGAAATAGGACCCGAGACGGAAAAGCTCTCCGAGGAACGCGCGGAGGCGGCCCGAAAGATCCGGGAATACTCGACAGAGAAGGCTGCTGCGGCGCGGGCCGAGGAGAGCAAATCCGCCGAGACCAAGGTTGAACCGGAAGCCGAGGTATCGGAGCAGGAACCGGAACCGTCCGAGTCCAGGCCTGGAGACCGCGCATGAGCGAAGTCGAAGACGAAGAACAAGACGAGGTCGAAAGAAGTTCGGCACCGCTTCTCGAGCATCTCGCGGAGCTTCGAACGCGCCTGGTCCGATCGGTCCTGGCCTTGGTCGTCGGCATTGTGGCGGCCTTCGCAGTGTCGGAGCCAATCCTGCAATTCCTGCTCGGGCCGATCGAGGCGACGCTGCGCGAACTTGGCGACCCTTCACCTACAATGCAATACACCAGCCCGCAGGAGTACCTCTTCACGCTGTTCCGGATCTCGATGGTCTTCGGGTTCGCCCTGGCCTTTCCGGTCATTGGTCATCAGATGTGGCGCTTCGTGGCGCCGGGGCTCTATCGAGCCGAAAAGTCGGCCTTCCTGCCCTTTCTCATCGCCTCCCCGGTGATGTTCCTGCTGGGCGCATCATTTGCGCAATACATTGTCACGCCATTGGCGATGAACTTCTTTCTCGGCTTCGCAGATGTTTCGTCAATCTTTGCCAATCTCCTCTCCGGTGCGGTCGGCAATCTCCCCGACTCCGCCGCAATCGTTCCCGAGACCCAGGAAGGCGTGAAGATCACGTTCTTCGGGAAGGTGAACGAGTCGCTCGACATCACCCTCAAGTTCATCATGGCGTTCGGATTGTGCTTTCAGCTGCCCGTGCTCCTGACGCTTATGGGGAAGGCCGGCCTTGTGTCGGCACGCGGCCTCGCGCAGGTCAGGAAATACGCGATGGTCGGGATACTTGTTCTCGCCGCCCTGGTGACACCGCCCGATGTCATCACGCAGTTGATCCTGTTCACGGTCGTCTACGGCCTTTACGAAGTCTCGATCCAGCTCGTGAAAGTCGTCGAGAAAAAACGCGTCGAGAAGCTCCGTGAAGAAGGCATTCTCGGCGAGGACGAAGAACTCTATCCCGAATTCGAGGATGATGACGGGGATGAAGAGGGCGCGAAGGCGTGAAGGAATTGCGCATCGGTGCCAGCTTGAACAGATTCCGGGCAACGCCCAGACCAGCGTGGCGTCCCTTGCGCCCATGCACGTCTGCGACAGTTCAGAACAGGTCCAGGCGAACATCGCGGAGGCAGCCGCACCATGAGTGACGCCACGCAGCAAAGCGATCGCCTGGAGCGCATTGCGGCCGCATTGGAAAGGATCGCTCCTGGGTCGGTCGAGGCGCCGGACTTTTCCGGTGCGGATGCATTCGTCTGGCATGTCTCTCCGGATCGTCTTGTGCCCGTGAACGAGGTCAACCGCATAGGCATCGAGTTGCTGGTGGGCATAGACAGGGCGCGCGACATTCTCCTGGAGAACACGCTGCAGTTCGCGAAGGGTTTCCCGGCGAACAACGCACTTCTTTGGGGCGCACGCGGCATGGGCAAGTCAAGCCTTGTGAAGGCCGTGCATGCAGCCGTGCAGGAAGACAGGCACGAGTTGAAGATCGTCGAGATCCAGCGCGAGGACCTGCCGTCGGTCGGACGCCTCCTCGGCTACCTCAGGGGTGCCGACGCACGGTTCCTGCTCTTTTGTGACGATCTTTCGTTCAGCCATGACGACCATCATTACAAGTCGCTGAAGGCCGTGCTTGACGGAGGGATTGAGGGGCGACCGGACAACGTCATCTTCTATGCCACGTCGAACAGGCGCCATTTGATGCCGCGTGACATGATAGAGAACGAGCGTTCGACGGCAATTCTCCCTTCGGAGGCAGTAGAGGAGAAGGTGTCGCTGTCGGATCGATTCGGACTTTGGCTAGGCTTTCACCCCTGCAGCCAAGACGAGTACCTGGCCATGATCCGCGGGTATTGCACCGCTTACGGCATCAAGATCGACGATGACACGCTGCACGCCGAAGCAATCGAGTGGCAGGCCACGAGAGGTGCGCGCTCGGGTCGGGTCGCTTGGCAGTATGTCATCGACCTGGCAGGACGGAAAGGCGCAAGAATTTCGGCCAGATGATTCCAAAGGCAACTCAGGGAGTCGGTCTATTTCCTGAAGTTGTCGAGCTTGACGATTTCGGCCTCGCTTTCCTGCGTTTCGGTCGGTTCGAGCTCCATTGGAATTGGCGCAGGATCCTCTTCTCCGGTTTCGAAGCGGATCCCAAATTCGACCGAGGGGTCCACGAAAGTGAGAAGCGAATCGAACGGGATGTAGAGCGGTTCCGGAACGTTTCCGAAATTCAGCGTCACCGAGAAGCCTTCGTCGGTCACTTCAAGATTTTCGAACCAGTGCTGGATGACGATGGTCATTTCCTTCGGATGACGCTCCAGAAGCCAGTCGGCCATTCTCGCGTCGGGATGCGAAGTGTCGAACGAGATGAAAAAATGGTGCTTGCCAGGCAGGCCGTTGGACGCCACCTCACGCAGCACTTCCTGGAAGAGGCCCCGCATCGCGCGGTGCATCAGGCTTCCGTAGTCAAGTGTTTCGGTCATCTCACGTTTCTCGATTACGTCTTCAGAATAGGGGATTCGGACTCAAAAGATAGGGACGACATTTCGAAGGAACGATCAATGCCGCCTGCAAGCGGCAATATTTGCGCTGCGGGAAGGCCAAATTTCTCCGCCGAAAATTGATGAATTCATGAACTCGTCGCAATTGCCCGATCGTGCTCATGGCAGTACAGCAGGAACCTGATCGTCTGCAATTTGGAAGTGCCGGATTCTGTTGCCAGGTTCCGGCGGACCCCGCCTTGCGCGGCTAGGCGCAAGGACTTGAGTTTCGGTTATTCGCACCGCTTACGCAGCGAGAAGCACCGGAGCACGGTTGTCGTTGGCAACTATGCAGATTGGACCGATATCGGTGGTACCTCACCGAGACAAAGCAAACCCCTTTAGGCGTCCGTCGATCCTGTTTCGGCCCCGTATTCCCTTCCAACGACAGGGATTTTGGTGGAGCCGCCGGGTACCGCCCCCGGGTCCGATCCGCTTATTGCGAGCGCGTTTATGTCCATAGTTCCGTTTCCAGAACACTGCGAATATAAGGGGCACGAACCGGATTTGGAAGGGCTTTGTCGGTGATTTCAGTCGCGCACGGGTGGCCCTTCCCCTTGTGCGCGGCACACCCGAGAAGTTCGGGCAAATGAGCGGGAGCGTGACATGCGGGCACTGGTTGTCGAGAAGAACGAGGAAGGGCAGACATCTGCTTCGGTGCAGGAGATTGACGAGAATCGCCTGCCGGACGGGGACGTGACTGTCGCCGTCGAATACTCGACCCTGAACTACAAGGACGGTCTGTGCATTGGTCCGGGTGGGGGCGTCGTGCGAACCTATCCCCACGTTCCCGGTGTTGACTTCGCGGGCACAGTCGAGACGTCACAGGATTCACGCTATTCGCCTGGCGACAAGGTCGTCCTGACAGGCTGGCGTGTCGGTGAAGTGCATTGGGGCGGATATGCCGAAAAGGCGCGAATCAAGGCCGACTGGCTCGTGCCGCTGCCCGAAGGTCTCTCGCCTCGCCAGGCAATGGCGGTGGGAACGGCAGGGCTGACCGCCATGTTGGCGGTCATGGCCCTTGAGGATCACGGCCTTGCGCCGGGCAATGGCGAAGTCCTTGTGACGGGAGCTGCAGGCGGCGTGGGATCCGTGGCTACTGCGATTCTCGCGCAGTTGGGCTACGACGTTGCGGCCGTGACAGGACGTCCGGAGACGGCGGGATACCTGACAAGTCTCGGCGCAGGCAGGATCGTTCCAAGAGAGGAATTGGCTGAGATCGTGAAGAGACCGCTGGAATCCGAGACTTGGGCAGGTTGCGTTGACGCCGTCGGCGGCGCGATGCTCGCCCGTATCCTCGGACAGATGAAATACGGTGCGTCGGTTGCTGCTGTCGGACTGGCCGCTGGCGCGGCCGTGCCAGCGACGATCATTCCGTTTCTCCTGCGTGGAGTGAATCTTCTCGGCATCGAATCGGTGATGCAGCCCACAAGAAACCGGCTCCGAGCTTGGAAGCGGATAGAACGTGACCTGCCGATGAACAAGCTGGAAGCGATGGTTCAGATGGCCAGCTTGGAGGACTTGCCGCAATTGGGTTCGGACATCCTGAAAGGCAGGGTCAAGGGCCGGGTCGTGGTGGACATCGGTGCCTGAGTTTCAGTCACTGCCCCCTTTGCGGAACGTGATCCAGTCTCCGTGTTCCGGCGGAGCGCCGCATTCCAGACTCGGTGCGGCTGCGAGGAGAAGCAAATGAGCTTGGCATTCGTATTCCCCGGCCAAGGGGCTCAGACCATCGGCATGGGTCGTGACCTTGCCGAGGCTTTCCCGGCGGCCAAGGCCGTGTTCGAGGAAGTCGACGAGGCACTTGGGGAGAAGCTCACCGCACTTGTCTGGGAAGGTGATGCCGAAGTCCTGAAGTTGACCGAAAACGCGCAGCCCGCGCTGATGGCGACCTCCATGGCGGCCGTCCGGGCCTTGGAGGCAGAAGGCATTGCCGTTACCGTCGCGGACTACGTGGCCGGACACTCGCTCGGCGAGTACTCGGCTCTTTGCGCGGCGGGGGCGATCACGTTGGTAGATGCAGCTAGGCTTTTGAGGTTGAGAGGCAAGGCAATGCAGGCGGCCGTTCCAGTTGGCGAAGGCGCCATGGCAGCAATTCTAGGTCTTGACTGCGATGCGGTGGCGGAGGTCGCAGAACGGGCGACGCAGGGAGGCGTTTGCCAGGTCGCCAACGAAAACGATCCGATGCAGAACGTGATTTCGGGCAGCAATGTTGCTGTGGAACGCGCCGTCGAGCTTGCAAAGGAAGCAGGCGCCAAGCGGGCGGTAATGCTGCCCGTGTCTGCGCCATTCCATTGCTCGCTCATGACTCCGGCTGCTGCCACGATGGCGCAAGCCCTTGGCAATATCGAGGTTGCCGAACCGAAGGTCCCGGTCGTGGCTAACGTGCTCGCGGCTGAAGCGACGGACCCCTCCGTCATTCGTTCGCTGCTTGTCGATCAGGTGGCGGGCCGGGTCAGGTGGCGTGCGAGCGTTGAATGGATGGCAGAGCGTGGAGTGACCGAATTCTGGGAACTTGGCGCCGGCAAGGCCCTTTCCGGCATGATCCGGCGGACCGTCAGGGATGCAACGACTCGCGCCGTAGGCACGGCTAGCGAAGTGGCCGAGGCGGCGACTTCGCTGTAGGATGCCCGCCAGGACACGCAGCAACCGAGGAAGAAGACATGTTTGATTTGAGCGGCCGTACGGCGCTTGTCACCGGGGCTTCGGGCGGAATCGGGAACGCCATCGCGCGTGCCCTTCATTCAGCAGGTGCCGCCGTGGCGCTGTCCGGCACCCGTGTCGACCCCCTTGAGGACCTTGGGAAGGAACTTGGAGACCGGGCTCACGTGCTGACTTGCGACCTGTCCGATGCCGATGCGGTTGCGGAACTGCCCAAGCAGGCGGCGGATGCAATGGGCACAGTGGACATTCTTGTCAACAATGCAGGAATCACGCGCGACAACCTGTTCATGCGCATGTCCGAAGAGGACTGGGATGTCGTGCTGCGTGTCAATCTGAAGAGCGCGATGGCGCTGTCGAAGGCGGTTCTTCGCGGAATGATGAAGGCGCGTTGGGGCCGGATCGTGAATGTTACGTCAGTGGTCGGCGCCACGGGCAATCCTGGTCAGGCGAATTATGCGGCCTCGAAGGCAGGCCTCGTCGGCATGTCCAAGAGCCTCGCATACGAAATCGCTGGTCGCGGCGTCACGGTAAATTGCGTGGCTCCGGGTTTCATTTCCACCGCGATGACCGACAAGCTCAACGAAGACCAGAAGTCCGCAATATTGGCTCAAGTGCCTGCCGGTCGCATGGGAGAAGCTGACGAAGTGGCAGCGGCAGTTCTTTACCTGGCTAGCCCGGAGGCAAGCTACGTGACGGGAGCCACGTTGCATATCAACGGTGGAATGGCCATGTTATAAGCCTAGAACGCCGTGTCGTCGGTGGCGTATCGGTTCGAAAATCCCTTCTTGTGCCTCCTGCAGGTGCCGGGAAAGCTCGGGATGCGGCGCCTGATCCTTGATCAGATCCGCTGCATTCCGTTTCGTGCAACATGTCCGAAGCATCGGTTGCCGGATGTGAAGTCAAGTTCCAGATCGGTCGGGCTGCGATCCGGTTGAATCCCACAAACGTCTCCGGCTGCTTGGGTATCGCGCTGGCACCGCAGGCCAATGTCACTTCGAGGAAATTGCTCCAGCTCTTGCCATTTGTCCCTGCGTGGCCTCCTGAAACACCTTTCGAAAACTGCGCCCCACGGGAACTTTCTGGTCCGAGTCCATAGTCAACTCCGGACCGTTCGGACCTCTGCTTGTCTGCACGACTTGGGAAAGGTTGATTCACCAAGAGCGATGCACCTGAAGTCCGTTGAGCGGCTTCAAGTCGCGAATTGCATCGCCCAGCCTCATCAATACCATAGCTGACCCCTTGTGCGTGGTGACCTCGACGTAGTGGTCCTGCGCCCTGACCGAGATGATGTCGTATCCTAGGTGATGCGGAAGCTTCCTCTGCAAGAGGGTGGCTGTGAAGGCGCGAATCTTCTCATTGGCTATGGGCCCACGCAGTGCATCGGCGCGCCCTCGCTCTCGGGACTCGATCAGCGCATTCACGATCAAGGTCACGGCGATTGCCGACAGAGCGACATGTGAAATAAGTGTGGCGGGCCTGTACGACATCGTCCATCCCGGTGCAAAGACCGTAGCCAGCCCCTCTGAAAGATAGATTGTCGCGACGATCGGCAAGACACCTGCAATTCCTGCAAGCGTTGCCACAAGGCTCCAGTGCAAGGCGTGGGTCTCTGCAAGCCTGTGGGCGTAGACGGACATGAACGTCATCGGCATCGCCGACAGGGTCAATGACGTGCCCCAGTAAACCACCCGTTCTGGAAGGCTGAACCGTTCCAGCGTATAGTACGGTCCCGCAATCGCCGCGAGCAAAATCACTACGCCAAGGACCATCCAAAAAAACGGGGCTGCACACGTTCTCCCGCAGTTGACGAAGCGTCAACTGCATAAGGGAGCAGTTCGCGGGGATTTGCGCGTCAGGCACGTAACTCGTCTAGGTGCGGAACATTGCGCCGAATATACGCGGTGGCGGTGAATTCTCAAGTTGCGGGGCCGCATATGCCGCAGGTGCACTTCAATGTCCCAATTCACCCCCGTGGATTGGCCAAGCGCTTTGGCACCGTCCGCGTCGTGTCCCACATCGACCTCGATGTCGCCCCGGGCGAAGCGCTCGGATTGCTGGGTCCCAACGGTGCAGGCAAGTCCACCACGCTGTCAATGCTGATGGGATTGAGCGCGCCTGATGCAGGCGAGATTCTGATTTTCGGCTATCGTGCCGGCAGCCCTCAGGCCCTTGCGCTTACCGGTGCGACACCGCAATCGACCGGCTTTCCCGAGCAACTGACACCGCGCGAAATCCTCAGCTACGCCGCGGCCCGCTACCGCACGCCCGCCCGGATCGATGAAATTGCGGTACGTTGCGGACTTGAGCAGTTCGTCAACCGTCGCGTTGCTGGGTTTTCGGGTGGGGAAATACGCTGCGTGGCGCAGGCACCGTCAGCGGCAGGACCTTGTGCGTGTCGAGGTCCAAGCCCGGAAAGACGACGTTGCGCTAGTGCGGGATTTTGCTTCGACCTTGGTCGATCCTGGACACGAGCGCGAAACGCGCACCAAACGGCCGGCGAAAAGAAAGCAGGTGGCCGGAAGCCAACCCGTGTTTGATTCTCCGGCAATGTTCGAAAACCGTGGAAAGAAACACCCTAACCCACACGAAACAACCCGGGAAATCTGGAGCGGATCAATCAGACATCCAGCATTCCCACTGCCAAGGGCCAAGGTCACGCGGTCGATCTACGCTCCTTGAGCGAACCTGCCATGCGAGGATCCGGATGCGTCAATCGCGTACGCTCGGGTCTGTGAGGGACGGGCTCGGCAACGATCCCGTCCGCCCGGCCCCAGGGGCACAATTCTCCCTGAAAGCGGGTCAAGGTGTTTGATGTGAAGTCGCCCATGGACTCGGGCAGCCTCCTCTACATGTTGTGGTTTGGCACCTTCAACATGCCAGAGGGAGGACTTCAGGTCGAGACCGCGCATCGCAAAAGGGCCCGGATATCGGAAAATCCCGGTCAGTTGCAGAGACTTACAAGCGGCTCCATGGTTATGGGTTTTCTTCGTAAGCTTAACGGGACCGTTGTGAAACCAAGGCGCAATTCTTCTGTCTCGGCCAAAATTTCTTGACTTTGGGATCCTAAGAAGTAATTTTGGGATCCTAAGATTAGTGGTGTAGTGAAAATCAACAAGGCGGCTGTACGAAGAGGGTATCAATCGCCGAAGAGCTTGCGGAGCATCAACTGGCGAGCGCGAGGAGCGAGGAACAGCGCGTCGAAACTTGACGGGAACGGGCCACGCACTGTTCCAGGAAGCTCGCGATCCGACAACAAAGAACTGGAGCAAAAGGAGAACAAAATGCTCAGGAATTTCACGGCGGCTACAATTGCTGCGACGTTCACATTCGCCGCTTCACCGGTGAACGCACAGGTAAATCTGACCTCGAACGCGGCCGGAGCCGGCACAGCTGGTGCCTTGTCCGCGACATCACTGGTTGAAAACGCTGCCGAACGCGGCATCGCAAACATTCAGCTCAAGGACGGGCAAACAGGAACCAAGTACACATTGGCTTTGGCGGAAGGCAAAATCGACTTGGCAAGCGCGCCGTTCGTTTTGCCATTCCTATTGGCTCGGGCTGCCGGCCCGTTTTCAAACCTGGACAAGGAAACAGCCAAGGAACTGGGGCACAGCATCCAGATGCTGTATCCCTATACATTCTCGGTTTTCACGCTCTATGCCTATGATGCCAAAGGCATTGGAGGCTGGGAGGAACTGAAGGGGCTTAAGGTCCTGAATGGCCCCCCTCGCGGTACCGCTGCGTTGAACTCGCGCAGTCTGATCCAGCTCTTTACAGGCATGAAGTCGGAAGAGGATTATGAAACGGTAACCGTCAGTTGGGGTCAGATGGCCGCGGCGATCATCGACGGAACGGTTGATGCGGCAGTTATCCCGGTTATGTTCCCGGGTCCCAGGGTAACGCAGGCATCAGCGGCGGGCGCCATGACTATGTACTCGATGCCGAAAGAAGCGTTTGAAGCTGAAGCGACCCAGAAGTTTCTTAACAAGCCTGGTTCCACTCCGTTCGTCGCGCCGCTGGCGGATATCCAGGCTGCCATGGGCGACGGATGGACCATCGTTTCCGATGACGACATGTTCCGTGGTAAGGCTGTGCCCGGCGGCGATTTTGTCCACAAGAGCATGGACGAGGAACTTGCCTATCAGCTCGCCAAGGCGCACATCGAAAACCTTGACGAAATCAGGGCGCTGGCGCCGTTCATGGCAACACTCAACTTCGGTGACGTGTCTGAGGAGGCAAATGGCCTCTGCGGAGCGAACATAGTCAAGTTCCATCCGGGCGCTGTCCGTGCTTGGGAAGAAGCCGGCTATACGCTTCCGGACTGCTCAAAGCCGTAAGTCGACAATCCAAGTCCGCTTAGGTCGGTAGATCCGAATGTCGGAGCAAAACAACTCGCAGTCGACAACGTCACCAGAGCAACCGATGCTCGCGGATCGACTTGTCTACGTTTTGGCTCTGCTATTCGTCCTGTCGGGCCTCGTCAATGTGACCCCAGCGATTCCTGGCTGGGATAGCCTTTGGAAGGACCTGACAGGGAACGATTTTTTTAGGGTGCGACGGTTCTCAACGGAGTGGCTATTCCCAATAGCCTTTTTCTGGATGATGTTGATCGTCGCACTCAAGCACTCGATGTGGCGGAGTTGGGCCGACAAGGGCCCCGGCATCAGGCGCTTGGGGCTGCTTTTTGACATTGCATTGATATTGGCGGCCGCGTCCATTTCATTGACTTACCTGGCCGAAATCGAAGCGGTATGCCTTATAGATGTATTCACAGGCGATCGCGAACGCCTGATGGCGAAGGCGCTGCAAGCGGAAAAAGACTTTGCAAAACTCTATGGGCTGCCGACTCCCGACACCGCAGACGATCCTGGTTGCCTAAACACGACGGGCAGTTGGCTGATTTTAATAATGTTTGGAGCGATCGTTGTTTTCCTGGGGTACAACGTTAAGGTGTGGGGTTTGCCACTTGTGTTGGTCTCAATCTTGATTGCATCCTACACATTTGTCACGGTCCTGAACTGGTACTTCTTTGGCGCCGAGGATCAGAATAAGTACCTGATTACAATCCTTAGCAGTGAAGAGCCCAGAAGCTTGGCCGCAAGTGTAGGTTTCTTTCACGATGCTCTGGTCAATCAATCGTCAGGTTTGTTGGGCCGATTTATCAATGTTCTCCTGATCCTTGTTTTTCCCTATGTCATTCTAGGCGCACTCTTTGGAAAATGTGCGGGTGGGCAGTCGCTAATCAAATTGGCGTTTTCGGCAACCCGTAACCTGCGCGGCGGACCTGCCCACGCTGCAGTGGTTTCCTCGGCATTGTTCGGGACGATTACAGGTGGACCAGTCGTCAACGTTCTGTCGACCGGTGTCCTTACGATCCCGATGATGCTGAAGCGCGGTTTCTCGAAGGTCTTCGCGGGTGGGGTCGAGGCTGCGGCTTCCTCAGGCGGGTCAATCATGCCACCGATCATGGGCGTTGCAGCCTTCGTAATGGCCGCAATGACCGGTGTACCCTATCGCGAGATTATTGTTGCGGCAGCCATTCCGGCGCTATTCTATTTTTTCTGCCTCTTTCTTTCGGTGATATTCCAAGCCCGAAAGCAGAACATTCAAGCTTTCGGTGAGCTAACTGAAGATATGCGCTTGACGGGCGAGGATCGTCTCCACCTATTGCAGATCTTCGGGCCGGTCCTTCTTGTTCTGGTCCTGCTCCTAACACCTAAGGATGCTGTTGGTTGCAGCTGGTATTCGATCATGTTGGGCGCTGTAGTCGAATGGAACGGAGACGCCTGCAAAATCATATCCCTGCCGTGGATCATCGAACTATTCCAAAACGCCGCAGGGGACGCCAGCGCCGCAGGCTGGTGGGCGGTCATCTTGCTTCTGGTGTTGATGTTCGTTGACAAGGAGTTTCGCACAAAACCAGGGAAGATCTTTGACGGTCTATCGAAGGCAGGTTTGACGATATCTACGCTGTTTCTTATGTTTATGGCGGTCACAGTGATTGATGTTTGCTTGAATTTCACTGGCCTCGCAAAGTTCGCGGCGGTGGATGTACTGGCATTCCTGAACTCCTTCAATATTTCGGCAAGCTCAGTAGGTTTTCAGTTGTTCGCGTTGTTTTTGACGATGCTCTTGGCAGTATTGTTGGGTATGGGAATGCCGGCGGTACCCGCCTATATCAACGTCGCCCTTTTAATGGGTCCGATGCTGGTCGGCTTAGGGTTGGCGACATTCACCGCACATATGTTCATCTTCTACTTCGCAGTAGCTTCCGCCATAACCCCACCGGTCGCGCTGGCCGCTTTTGCGGCGTCGAGCATTACCCACGCCGACCCAATGAAGACTGGCTTTTCTGCGGTGAAGTCGGGCGTAGTAATGTTCACCATCCCGTTTGTTTTTGCGATCTATCCTGAACTTTTGCTGATTGACAAGGCTGTCATCGACCCAAGTGATGGACATTTCCTTTCAGGTTACGACGGTAGTATCGACTTTGGATGGATTTTCTTCCTGATGGCGCGCCTGGGATTGGCTCTCTACCTTGTGTCAAGCTCGCTGGCCGCATTTGATCGCAAGGCCTTGGGGGCGGTCGAGATCATCATTCGGTTAGCGATCGCAGTTCTCATCCTTGCGCGCCCAATGGAATTCTACGGACCAGCGATCGCGGCGGGTGCCTTTGTCATTGGCCTGCACACATTTCGCAACCGAGGCGAGATACCGGCCTGACCAGGCGCGCAAAGCAAGACAATATACGACCGGACAAACACATGACGGAACGACCTAGCTATATTCTCTTCATCACCGACCAGCAGCGCTACGACAATCTTGGTTGCAACGGGCATCCGGTCTTGAGAACGCCGAATATCGACGAGATGGCGGCCGAGGGCGTGAACCACGATAGATTCTATGTTTCATCGCCTGTGTGCATGCCGAACCGTGCCAGCCTGATGACTTGCCGCATGCCGTCGAGCCATGGGACGCGGTCGCTTGGCATTCCCTTGGCGCATCACAACGTTACGTTCGTCGAACTTCTGCGGACCGCAGGGTATGATACGGCACTCGTCGGAAAAAGCCATCTGCAGAACGTCTGGGACGGAGACATGCAGATTGACATTCCTGAAGCCCGGGAAGGCTTCAGTGCACCCCCAGGTGAATTGGCGGTCGCCATTCAGTCTGACCTAAACGACGAGCGCTATCATTACGAAAAGCGCAAGTTCGTCGATCAACATAACGCAGCTGTCCCAACGCCGTATTACGGATTTGACCATTATGATTCCGTTGTGCGCCACGGCACTATGAACGGTGGCAACTACGAATATTGGTTAAGGGAGCACGCGCCCGAGGTCCTGCCTCTTCGTGGTCCGAACAATCAATTTCCGCATGATTACTCCGTTCCACAAGCAATACGCACAAAAGTCCCGGAGGAGTATTATACCACCAGCTATATCGCCGACCGAGCCGCCGAGTGGATCGAAAGCCGCAAGGACAATCCGAAACCCTTCTTCCTGATGGTGTCCTTCCCGGACCCTCACCATCCATTCAACCCGCCAGGCAAATACTGGGATATGTACAAGCCTGAGGAAATGCCCGTGCCAGCCGCATATGAGACCAACGACTGGGATCCCCCCGAATATGTGAAAGTCGCCGAACGCGATCGTGCCAGCGATCCCTCGCTTGGACAACGGGCTGGGTATACCCTTGCCGTTTCAAGGAAAGAGGCACTGGAAGCTCGTGCGTTGACATGCGGCATGATCACGATGGTCGACGATGCAGTGGGCAAGGTACGGAAGGCGGTTGTCGATGCAGAAGTTGCAGATACAGTGGTGCAGATTTTCACCTCCGACCATGGAGACCACCTTGGGGATCACCGGCTTCTCTTCAAAGGGGCCGAACAATATGATACGTTGACCCATGTGCCGTTCATTTGGGCCGATCCGAAAGGCGAGCAAGGGACACAAACGGACAAACTCGCGCAGACCCACGATATTGGCACAACAATCCTTGAGCATGCGAAGGTCGAGCCCTCTCTGGGGATGCAGGGTGCTGTGTTGGGCGTTGCAGGCGGCGAGGGGCGCGAGTCCGCGCACATTCAATATGAAACCCAAAGAACGCAGGAAGCCTTCGGGACGCGCCCAAGGGTACACACAGTAATTCACGACAAATGGCGACTTTCCATTTACCTCGGAAAGTGTCCAAATGAGCTCTTTGATCTCGAATTGGACCCTGACGAAATGGAAAATCTCTGGAATAGCCCGGATCATTCGGACGTCAGGTCTCAACTGCTCGAAGAGTTGGCCCAACTTGAGATAGAGGCTGTCGACAGGGTACCATTGCCCACTGATCGAGCCTGAGACGTGAAATTTGGACGAAACACGACAGATGGCAGGGACAATCCACGATGAGCGAAGCGAAATACGAGAATCGCCATAACTTCGAGATGGGCAACTGGCCCGAATTGCGCCAAGCATGGAATGATATGTTGAAGCTTATCTTCCCCGGGCGCGAGGTTTCCGGCGAGTTGAAGCAGATGGTCTTCACTGTAGCAAGTCTCGCAAGCGGCTGTGTCCATTGTCAGTCGCATGGTGCCTATCACCTCCACAAGATCGGGATTCCTGATGAAAAGATCCAAGCGTTGTGGAGTTTCGAATCCTCGGATCTCTTTTCAGATGCGGAGCGCGCCGCGCTTAGTTTGGCCCTTGCTGCAGGCGCCGCGCCCAATGCATCGGGGCCCGAGCACTTTGTTGAGCTGCGCAAGCACTTCACAGACATCCAGATTATTGAAATCCTTGCTGTAATTGCTGCCGGCGGCTATCTTAACCGTTGGAACGACACGATCGCCACAGTGACCGACCAGGAATCTGTCGACTGGGCCGAGCAAGTTCTTAAGCCTGTGGGATGGGATGCCGGGAAACACGTCGGCGAAGCGCACGAACAGCGAAAGGCTCACCCGATCACCCTTGGCTGGACCAACAAATAGCGGTCCCGGAGAGAAAGTAGAGCTAGCGGCTTTGCTCCAGTCATTGGCGCATAGGATGTAATAGTGGCGCGTCGCGCAACTAAACTGTGCAACCACGTGACCCTGCAATATGGCCGCCTTGGTAACGCGTGTCTCTTTTGCGCCCCCAACGGCATGAGTGAAACGGGCGACCAATTGCAGGGCCGACTGGAGGATTCCGTCTGAACGCGCAGTTCCGATCTCTGCACGAATCACACCCGCCCAGCTTGATGAATCTCTGCGCTGTCTCTGGGCGAAATCGGTCCGAGCAGGGTTGGGTTTCCGTCAAACCAGCCCGTGGATCCTACCAAATTAGCCGTCATGGCAAAATACATTCGGCCGTGGTGTTCGCGAAGGCAGGGTACCTCGGCCAGTTCTACGGCAAGTTTTGCGGCGGGGCGATTTCGTCGACAGTCATTCCTTCATCCATGCCGTTGCGCGACATCGACGACATGGCGGATCGCGTCGCAATAGTCGGTCAGAAATTCCTCGATCGCTCCCGCACCGATACACGGCTTGATGTGGCCTGGGTCAAGAAATTCAGGCTCAAACGCCATGAGGACATCCATAGTGTCCGCCCAGGCACAAACATCCCGGTAGGCCGTTCCTCGCATGACGTAGGGGTTGGGGAATGAACGGAAGCAATTGTCGCCCGAAATCGGCACATTCTTTCTTTTCGAGATGCGAGACGACCATGCGGTCGGGCAATTCACCCGGCGCCATGGCGAATTCCAGATCACCACCGCAAAGCGTGAGTTTTTGCCCTCTTTCCCTATCCGCCGGGTCGGCGGCAGGGAACCCGCGCACTTGCACTTCAGCGGGCGATCACCGGGGCCAACTCCGATGCCGACGATTTCGTCGAGGTAGCTCAGTCCAATGCCGAACTGTCGCTTGGTACGCACCGGCATGGCCTTGACGGTTTGCAAGTGATCCGATGCAACGAACAGCGAGTCACTCGAATGCTCATCACTGGCGAGGATCACCTCCCTCGGCAAGAAACGTTGGCACACGACACGTGATCGCGGTGCGATTGGGTGAAGATGGTCGTTGCCACCCGAAGGTGGGCAATCTTTCGGAACTCCGCCAGGATATACTCTGCCGCCTTCGTGATCTCAGTCGTATCGACGAAGATCACGGCGCCATCTCCGACGATCGCATACAGGTTGGCAAGAGAGATTGCATCGTTCAACCAAAACGCCATGGCGCCCGGACATATGACAACTGTTTCCTTCATCTCGAAGTCGGGAAGGCGGTCGACGCAATTTTGCAGCCTTTCCGTAATTTTCTGTGGAGATGTGCGTCCGAGTTGAACATGGGGGACGCGATCCGTTGCGGCAGGTTGCGCGCGGCCTCGCTTTGGCAGCTTGGTCACTCGCGACATTGACGAAAACGCCCCCGGAACAAACACGACCGCCGCAAATAGGCTAAGCGCTATTCGGTTTGCCGAAAGTATGGAGGACTTGATCCGGATGGTCCTCTCGGATTTGCCTGGCTTGATCCTTGAGCTACTGGGCAGCAACCGCAGACGGTTCGGCTGCCGAAAATGCAATCAGATCGGCGACGGTCAAATCGCTCCCCTGCCTTTCGAACATCTGTATGTATTCAACCATGGTGTGGGAATGTTCGCGCATCATTCCCTCTGCTCGGACGGGGTCGCCCTTTTCGATGGCTTCGTAGATGACCATATGCTGGGCAATCCCCAACCGCATACGAAACAAGCCGCGTTCGAAATGCTCAGGAGTGTCATCGACCGAGCGGTCGAACACCATGGACCCTACCGCCAACATCGGCAGATGGCTGATTTGCTCACAAGTATAACCAACATATTCGTTTCCGCACCCAGCCAGAATTGAACCATGGAAAATTTTGTTGGCAGCGTGCGCCACTTTAAGCACGGCACTGTCTTGTGTTCCGATCTTTATGAGCTTCTCAATCGCGTCCTCTCCGGATTTGATCGCAGCATCCATGTTGGGCAAGAACTCATGGCGATTGGGGTTTTGCGCCATCAGCCGGGCAGCAAGGCTTTCGAGATGTCCGCGGACCTCAACTGCCTGAAGGATATCTTCCACCGTTGGGCTCTGAACGAGGTACCCGCGACCTTCGCCCCTGCGGATGATGCCTTCTCGCTCCAACAGGCGCAAAGCCAGCCTGACGGGCGTCCTTGAGACCTTGTGCGTTTCGCAAAGCTGCGCTTCAGACAGACGCTCTCCAGATTCGTAGGCGCCCAAAATGATGTCCTGGCGTATGCGGCTGGCAATTTCAGAGTCGATGGATTCCATCCTTCCATAGAAAAATTTTGGGATCCCAATGTCAAGAAGATCGGGAGTTCCACCGAATTTCCGCAAAATCGACTTGAAATGGGATCCCGTATGTGCAGACTGATATGTATACCGTGAGTTTTGGGGCTGCTGTGATTCTTCTTGGGATCCTAAATACTCTATCCAACCCGCCTGACGTTAGGAGGAAACAAGTATGACGAAAACGAGTTTCAGCCTTGCAGTAGCTTTATGTGCAGTGCTTGGAAGCACCGCCCTGTCGGCCACTGCCGAAGAGCTCAGCGTCGCGACCTTCGTCCCACCGCAGCACCATACCAATACTGGCATGTTTGCCTGGTTCGGGGAGGAGATTGAAAGGCGGTCTGGTGGCAGCCTGACAATGAAATTGTACCCGGCCGGGCAACTTGGCGCCGGCCCGGTTCAGCAGTACAAGCGCGTGGTCGAAGGCGTCGCCGACATCGTATTTGGTGTTTCCGCCTACACGCCTGCGATCTTCCCAAAGTCGATGTTGGCGATCTTGCCTGGCAAGGCAGAAAACGCTGATCAATCGACCCGTGCAATCTGGCGAGTTTTCGACGAGCACCTCGCCGACGAATACGGCGAGGTGAAAGTGTTGGCCGTCGGAACCGTTGCCGGAAACCTATTTGCTGCGACCCGTGACGTGTCCACTATGGAGGGCTTGAAAGGTGCCAAGCTAGTTCCGTTTGCCGCAATGACAACACCAATTGTCGAGGCGCTTGGCGCAGTCCCGGTCCAGATGCCGGTGACAGAGATGTACACGGGACTGTCGACCGGCACGATCGATGCCACGACGGCCTCGTACAACAATATCACGCCGCCTTGGAATTTCTGGGACGTGTCTACTTACGTGGTGGAGAATGTTCCTACCACTTTCGCCGTTACCTACGCGCTCATGAACAAAGAACGTTACATGAGCCTGTCGGACGAGCATCGTGCCATAATCGACGAATTGGCAGGTCTGCCAATGTCTCTCGAACTGGCCAAGTCATTCGACGGGGCCGACGACCGCTCCAAGAAAATGATTGCCGAGGCAGAGAAGGGCTACCATTGGATCGTCGTGTCGGACGAAGAGCGCGCCAGGATGGATGCTGCGGTCCAGAAAGGCCTGAATGCGATCTTCGCCGATTACGGAAGCAAGGGCATCACCAATGCCCGAGAAATCTACGAAACACTAAACCAGTAAGAAAATTGGTGAGCGCGCCGACAAAGAATCGGAGCCCCCAACAACAAAGGAGAATGAAGATGATCAAACGGTTTGCTGTGATTGCAGCGTTTATCGGCGTATCGGGGATATCTGGCCAATCCGTGACAGCAGAAGAGCTAAGCGTCGGGACCTTTGTGCCGCCTTCCCACGAAACCAATGTTGGAATGTTCAAGTGGTTTGGTGAAGAGATCGAAAAACGGTCCGGCGGAACGCTGACCATGAAGCTCTACCCGGCGGGACAGTTGGGTGCCGGTCCTGTCCAGCAATACAAGCGCACCATCGAAGGCGTTGCCGACATTACATTTGGCGTTGCTGCGTTGACTCCTACTATCTTCCCAAAGACCATGCTGGCGATCCTTCCTGGCAAGGCCACGAACCCTGTCGACTCAACCGAGCGTCTGTGGGCAATCTACGACGAATACCTTGCAGATGAATGGTCCGAGGTGAAGGTTCTGGCTATCGGCAACCCTGCGGGCAGCCTGTTGGTTGGAAACAGGAACGTCTCAACCATGGAAGGAATGAAAGGCGCAAAAATTGTTCCTTTTGCGGCAACGACCACCCCTGCGATTCAAGGGATGGGAGCTGTCCCGGTCGCGCTGCCAGTTGACGAGCACTACACAGGCTTAAGCACTGGCCTGATCGACGTAGTCGTGACCTCGGTCAACAACCTGATGCCGCCCTGGAACCTGGATGAAGTTGCCGACTACGCCATCGACAATACACCCGCAACATTCCAGGTCACCTTTGCGATCATGAACAAGGAACGTTACGAGGGCCTGTCGGACGAACACAAGGCGATTATCGACGATCTGGCAGGATTGCCGATGTCGCTCGAGCTGGCCAAGTCGTTTCAGGGTGCAGACGACGTAGCGAGGGTATGGATCGAGGACAACCTTTCAACTGGTGGATTGGACTTCGAATGGATAGTCACCTCAGACGAGGAGCGCGCCAAGATGGAGGCCGCCATCGCGGCTAGCATGGACGAAATCTACGCCGATTACGCCGAGAGGGGCATTCCGAATGCAAGAGAAATCTACGAGGCGCTGAACCGATAGCGCCAGAAAATGTCTGACGCGCCGAACCGCAGTTCGGGGCGTCAGAGCCAATTTCAACGCTCGCTTGCCCAGGAGATCCAGCCATGGTCGTTGTCGTTCCCACCAACAAGTCAGTTGAGGCTTTCGAAGGTCTTCATCTCTATCATGGCGCGATTTCAAATTGTTCTATGCGCGTGCGCATGACTCTGATCGAGAAGGGGCTGGACTGGACCAGTCACCACATCGATCTAAAGAAGAAAGAAAATATTTCGGAAGAGTATTTTGGGATCAATCCCAACGGGTTGGTTCCGACGCTGGTCGACAATGGCGTGGTGCATATCGAGTCGAATGACATCATAGACTACTTGGATGAAACCTACCCCGAACCGACCCTGAGGGCAAAGGACAACGACGCAATGATGCAGTGGCTCCACTTGGCCGCGGGTATTCATGTGCCCGCCTGCAAGCCGTACGTTTATGCAACCAAGATCGCCAAAAAGCTGAAGAAAACACCGGAAGAGCAGGCGAAGTACGACGCTTTGCAGGAAAACCAAGAGCTTAAGGAATTTCACGCCAAACACGCAGGCGGCAAACAGTTCAGCACCAGCGATTTCGACAAGGCAAGAGCGATCCTTGGTGCCTGTTTCACGAAGTTAGAGGTGACCCTTGAAGATCGCGAGTGGATCATGGGCGATCAGTTCACGTTGGCTGATATTTCATGGATACCGTTGTATTTTGTGATTTTCGGTTGTGGCTTTTCTTTCGAAAGTTATCCGAACATCCGCAGATGGGCCGCAGCTCTTGAGGTGAAGCAGAGCTATCAAGAGGGAATTCTGAAATGGTGCCCTGATTTTTCCAAGGTCTAGGCACGGGATCCAGGAAAACCGATGATCAGCAAAAACGGATTGGCAGTCTGATTAGCGTGTTGGACGAGGGCTGACCTGCGTCGCATTGGTTGGTGGCGGCCAAATCTAGTTCAAGCCCACCTGGTGTTGAGTTTTCAAAGCTCTATAGCGCAGCACTCGACTTAGAAGGATCAGAAATGCGGTATCGTCGTCTTGGCCAAAGTGGCTTGTTTGTTTCGGAACTTTGCCTTGGCACAATGACGTTTGGCGGTTCCGACGACGTATGGGGCCAAATCGGTCAACTTCAACAAGATGCAGCCAACGATCTGGTTCGAACGGCCCTCGATGCCGGTGTGAATTTCTTCGACACCGCGAACGTCTATGCTGGTGGAAACAGCGAAAAAATCCTGGGACAGTCGCTGAAAGACATCGGCGCGAACAGGGGCGAAATTGTGATCGCGACGAAAGTGCACGGCCAGATGGGGGAAGGTCCCAATGCACGTGGCACTTCCCGCTACCACATCTTGAGTCAAGTTGAGGCCAGTCTAGAGCGACTGCAGGTGGACCATATAGATCTTTACCAGATCCACGGTTTTGACCCCGCCACTCCGATTGAAGAAACATTGGATGCCTTGGATTTGTTGGTCTCCAATGGTACCATTCGTTACTATGGATTGTCGAACTGGGCCGCTTGGCAGGTCATGAAGGCCATCGGCATTGCGGCTGCAAAGAACCTCCCCAACATTGTTTCTCTGCAGGCCTACTATACGCTAGCGGGACGTGATCTGGAGCGTGAGATCGTGCCAATGCTGTTGTCGGAGGGTGTCGGGCTGATGGTATGGAGTCCTCTTGCCGGTGGATTTTTGTCAGGCAAATTTGACCGAGAGGGCAAAGCAGCGGAAGGGCGCCGAGTCAATTTCGATTTTCCGCCACTCAACAAGGAACGCGCTTTCGCAGCTATTGAAGTAATGCGTGAACTGGCCAGGGACATCGGCTGTACTGTGCCCCAAATTGCCATCGCATGGCTGTTGCATCAAAAGGCGGTGACGAGCGTCATCGTAGGTGCAAAGCGGGTCGAACAGCTTTCGGATACGCTCGGATCAGTCAACGTTTCACTTTCAAATGATCACCTCAGTGCGCTAGCCGCGGTTACCGATTTGTCACCTGAATACCCAGGATGGATGCTCGCGTTTCAAAATGAATACCGTTCGAAGCTGATGGAAGATCAGTTGCGATAAGGAAAAATTTTTCTGACACGCCACCACTGATCGCAATACGCGTGCTACCTGCGCCGAAGCTCACTCGCCAGGCTACGCACCAGAAAGCTCAAGGTGCTGCTGGCTGCGGCGCCGCATGAGGGGATCGATCTAGGACGTCCACGCGAATTCGGACGCGACGTCCTTTGAGTTTCCTGATCGACATGGACATCACCTCGGAGGTGCGCAAGTGTGACCGCTGCGAGTCGGCCGTGGCGTCGTCGAGGACGATCTTTGACCCGGCCCATTGGTGCTTGGCGAGATCCGCATGTGCGCGGAACTGGCGCGCCGTCACGATTCCCGACAGGCCGAAGCGCTCGAGGCATGGCTTGCCGAAGTGATGTCAGGCTACGGCGATCGCGTTCTGCCGGTCGATACATCTGCTGCGAGCAACGGAGCAGGAAGAATGTGATTGGAACGGTACCGGTTTTCGGTGCGCATTTGGCCGCGACTGCTAAGATCTATGGCTTGACCCTTGCGACGCCCGGCGTGGCAGACTTTGCGGGGCTGGACGTGGATGTCCTGAATCCATTCGAAGCCTGAGGCAGCGCTGACCACGGAAGATGAATTCCAGCCTCTCGATCAAGCTGTGAACATCGACATCAGGCGCACATCATACTGTTTGCGTTTCGGCCGAATATGGTATAGCGGGCGCTCATCCCAGCCGGGAAAATGATTGGCCCGGCTGTTTTTCGTCCCTCGGGGACAGCAGGAAAATTCCGGGCCTATGATCCCGAGGAACTCGTGAGGTATTGAAATGAGCGACATCGAAGATCGCACGCGCAAGATCGTGGTCGAACATTTGGGCGTTGAAGAGGGCAAGGTTTCGGACAGTGCCTCGTTTATCGACGATCTCGGTGCCGACAGCCTTGATACCGTGGAGCTTGTAATGGCTTTCGAGGAAGAGTTCGGAATCGAGATTCCGGACGATGCGGCCGAGGCCATCCAGACTTTTGGTGACGCCGTGAAATTCATCAAGGATGCCACATAGCCACCTGAAGTGATGACGAGGAAGTTCGGCTCCTGACGATTCGGGAGCCGTTTTCTTGATTTGATGCCTTTCCCAGATGCCGCAAGCGGCGGAATCCTGCTCATTTGACTGGTCGCGCACGGCAGTAGGCGCATGGCCCAAAGAGTGATTTGGTTGCGGGCAGCCGAAGGTGCCTAGGCCGAGACAGTTCCTTAGCGCCGACTGGGCACCACGTGTGCGTTCCACGCGCGACCCACGCTTCGGCAATGTAGTCTGAGGTCGGACTCGAGCCTGACGAACCCGTTGAGCTCACGCCTCAACGTTCACGGGGCAGCGCCCCTTAGGCGCTATCTATAGGGCTTCCCAAATCGGTCTTGTTCTTATTGAGAGAGAGCATAACAGATTTCTTCCCCGACTTTGAGGACTGGAGCGGGTTTGTCTCCGCACTTGGTGATGTAGTTGATCCTGAGGCAATCGCTCGGGAAGCCGGGGCCTTCCAACACAGCAGGCAAGTTGCAGATGCGCAATCCCATTTGCGGCCGGCGATGTTCTATGGACCTTGTGGGTTCTCGTTGCGGTCAACCTCCGCCTGGGCGGTCTCTGACGAGGTACTGGCGCTCTATCGCACACGTTGGCAAATCAAACTGGCCCTTAAGCGATTGACGTCGATCATCCGTTTGACCGGCTGCCGGCAAAGGACTCCGGGGCGGCAAAAGCCTGGATGTATGGTCACCTGATTTTGGCACTGTTGATCGATTCCTTGTCCGGCAACGCGCTGGTCTCTCCCCCTGTGGAGCAGGTTGCCAAAAGGCGGAGCCCCGCAAAGTGACGGATTCAGCGCCTGTCGATTGAGGCGATCAAGCTGATCTTTCTGGGCCGACCACGGAACGGGAAGTGTCAAAACGTCGCTCAAAGGCTGTTTGATCCACCCCGCCAAAGGGCGTGCCAACTGATGCCCGTGGCTAATCCTCCGCAAAACATCGTCATGAAGAGACGACGTGGACGACCCACTCAGGCCCGCCCCCTGAAGTACAGCCGACATTTTCTGCACTGTGTTCGACCTGGGATGAAGCGGACCATTCTGCCGTCATTTTGCCATTTTCGAGGTCTGCCTTGCAACCGGACTTGATATGCAGTCAAACTACTGCATATTAGTGATCGATGACTGATGGTCTCCTCGATCTTGTTTTCAAGGCTCTTTCTGACAGCACACGTCGCCGCATCATCGACCATCTGAGCAAACAACCTGCTCAGTCTTTGTTCGAGGTATGCGCCGCTTCTGTTGCAGAGGATGGCACTGCTTTGTCCCGTCAGACCGTCACCCAGCACCTCGGTGTCTTGGAGAAAGCTGGGTTGATCGAAACATCATGGAAGGGACGGACGAAAGCCCATTCGTTGAGCATCAACGAAGACCACCTTGCTGCTGCATCATGGCTCATGAAATACAAACAGAACGGAGAGAAAACATGAGAATTTACGTGACTAACGTCTTTGTCGATGACCAGGACAAAGCAGAGAAATTCTACACTGATGTCCTCGGATTCAAGGTGAAGAACAATATTCCTTTGGGTGAAAACCGTTGGCTGACTGTCGTGTCGAGTGAAGACCCTGAGGGAACGGAACTACTGCTTGAACCAAGCGACCATACTGCTGTGAAACCCTACAAAGATGCACTGGTTTCCGATGGCATCCCTGCACACTCTTTTGAGGTGCAAGACCTTGATGCAGAGCGAAAAAGGTTGGGCAATCTGGGAGTGGAGTTTACTGTTGAGCCGATGGATGCAGGGCCTGTCCGCATGGCGGTCTTCGACGACACCTGTGGGAACCTGATTCAGTTGATCCAGATGATGGACGCTACCCAATAGTTAATGTGGCACAGTCAGCATGATATCGACCCGAACGGCGATACCAGTCGTTCGGTCAAACTGCAGAATTCGGTAGAATGGGCTCTGAGCAGACCTTCGACGCACAGGAGACGAATGGCAACAATCGTAAGTGAGGCACGGAGGTCACGTCGCCGCGGCATCCAATCCGATTAGGTTCGCGCCGATGGGGCCGCGCCTTTGCTCGGCATGCAATGTCTGGGCCAGACGTGCCGGCAGCATGCGAATCCCAAGGTCGATTGCGAAGCAATGGGGGCGCATGTATGTCTCAACCCCACGGCAGCGAAGTGGGGATCAGGCATGCGTCGGGTAGTCGTTACGGGTATGGGGATTGTTTCGCCATTGGCGTGCGGAATCGAGGAGACGTGGTCCCGTCTTCTGGCCGGACAATCTGCCGCGGGCCCCATTTCAAGATTTGATGCGCAGCACCTCGCGACCAGCTACGCCTGTGAAATTCCAAGGGGTGACGGCAAGGACGGTACGTTCAATCCGGACGATTGGCTGGAACCTCGGGAACAGCGCAAGGTTGATGAATTCATCGTCTACGGGATAGCCGCGGCCGAACAGGCGGTAAAGGATTCTGGATGGGAACCTACGGAGGCACGGGACCTTGAACGAACTGGCGTGATGATCGGCTCAGGGATAGGCGGTCTCCAGTCGATCGCCGCAACTGCCGTCATCCTCAAGGAACGGGGTCCGCGAAGGGTGTCACCGTTCTTCATCCCCGGTGCGTTGATAAACCTGGTTTCGGGGCAAGTCTCGATCAGGTTCGGGTTCAAGGGCCCGAACCACTCCGTCGTTACGGCTTGTTCAACCGGCGCTCACGCTATTGGCGACTCGGCACGACTGATCATGCATGGAGACGCTGACGTTATGGTGGCGGGCGGAACAGAAAGCCCGATCTGTGAAATCGGCATTGCCGGCTTCAACTCGTGCAAGGCTCTCTCCACGAAATGGGGGCACGAGCCGGAGAAAGCCAGTCGTCCCTACGACGCTGACCGAGATGGGTTTGTAATGGGTGAAGGCGCGGGAGTGGTGGTGCTTGAAGAGCTTGAGCATGCCAAGGCACGTGGCGCGAAGGTGTATGCCGAGGTACTGGGCTATGGCCTTTCGGGCGACGCGTTCCATATCACGGCTCCTTCCGAGGACGGAGATGGCGGGGAGCGGGCCATGAGAAACGCGCTGGATTCGGCGAACCTGCAGGCCGCTGACGTTGACTACATCAATGCGCACGGCACCTCGACCATGGCGGACACGATCGAGCTGGCAGCTGTCGAGCGGGTGATGGGTGATGCGGCTCGCAGGGCAACGATGACATCGACAAAGTCCTCGATCGGTCACTTGCTGGGTGCCGCAGGTGCCGTTGAAGCAGTGTTCTGCATCCTGGCGCTGCGCGATCAGGTTGCGCCGCCGAACATCAATCTGGACAATCCGGATGTCGAGCCGATGCTTGACTTGGCACCCAATGCGAAGCGCGAGCGGGAGATCGGCGTTGCGTTGTCGAACAGCTTCGGATTCGGCGGCACCAATGCCTCGCTGGCTATGGGGCGGATCGATCGCTGATGCTGCGGAGCATTGCCTCCAACTTCCTGACCTTTCTGCTTGTCGCTCTCGTGCTGGTTGCGGCGCTCATCATGTGGGGGCAGGGCAAGTTCGTCGGTCAAGGTCCCTCGACCAATGCGATTTGCCTGAAGGTCCCTCGTGGTGGGTCGATTGCCGGTGTGGCTGAGGAACTGCACGCAAGGGGCGCGATTTCCAATGCGATGATCTTCAGGCTGGGTGCCGAATATACGGGACGTGCAGCACACGTGAAGGCCGGGTCGTTCCTGATCCCGGAAGGTGCGTCCATGCAGGACATCGTGGCGGAAGTCACTGGCAACGGACAGTCAACCTGTGGCGTTGAAGTCGTCTACCGGATTTCTGTCACCGGGCAGGAAGTCCGCGTGCGCGAGTTGAACGCGGTGACCGGCAAATTTGCCGTCACCGCGGAATTTGATCCTGTGTCCGAAAGCGATGTTCCGCCTTCCTACACGGCAGCCCTGAACGACGTGGCGACCAGGTTTCGCATCGTGGTGGCGGAAGGCGTGACAAGTTGGCGGGTCGTCGAAGCCATGAAGGTCAGCGACTTGTTGGAGGGCGAGGTCGGCGAGGTGCCCGAAGAGGGATCTCTGGCGCCGGACGGGTATGAAATAGTTCCGGGAGCCGACCGTCGGACCATCCTCAACAGGATGCGCGCGAGGCAGGAGGAGCGCCTTGAAGCCGCTTGGCTTGCCAAGTCCGAGGATGCACCGGTCAAGACGCCTGAGGAGGCTCTGATTCTTGCCTCGATCATCGAGAAGGAGACCGGCCGTGCGGAGGAGCGCCCGCTGGTCGCAAGCGTGTTCGCAAATCGGCTTCGGAAGGGAATCAGGCTCCAGACCGACCCAACGGTCATCTACGGAATCACCGAGGGCCGTGGCGCTCTCGGGCGTGGGCTCAGGCAAAGCGAGTTGCGCCGCGAGACGCCCTGGAACACTTACTTGTTCGCTGGGTTGCCGCCGACACCGATCGCGAATCCTGGCAAGGCTGCCATCGAAGCCGCACTGTCGCCTGCAGAGTCGGACTACCTGTTTTTCGTCGCGGATGGCACGGGCGGGCATGCATTTGCCGAAACGCTTCGCGAGCATAACGCGAATGTTGCCCGCTGGCGCAGATTTCAGACCGAGCAGGCCGATCAATAACCGTCTTCGGTGCAAGATTCCCGAAGGAACGCGGCGAGCGTTCCGAAACCCGGCTTCGTTCCTGACGACTCTCTTGTTCGTGCATCTGGATGATTGACGGTTGCGACGGGCTCTGACCCGAACCGCTTCATGCACCGGTCGCGCAGGAGACGCAGGTCGGGACTGTCGGGTCGAGATTGAGGCGCTCTAGAGCGATGCCGTCGCCGCATTTCTGGCAGAATCCGAATTCGCCCTCATCGATTCGCCGAAGGGCTGCATCGATTCTTGCTCCGCGCACCGCGCGTCGGCGCATCGTCGCCTGTGCCATGGCCTGACGCTGCAAGGCGTCCATGCGACTGAGCCGGCCAACCGATTGCTGGTCCAGCATCACCGTGTCACGGTCCTCGGCTGAGGCAGCGTCCTCGTTGGCAAGCTGCGCGCGCTCCGCCAAAAGTGCATCGCGAAATGCCTTTATTTCCAAGCTGTTCAGTGGTACTTTCCCATTGACGATCAATTGTTCCTTGGTGCGGCACCCTATCCGATCAAGGGTTGTCCGGCCAGTCGAGGAGTACATCATGGCAAAGGACAAGCCACAGATTTCATCGCTTGATCCGGTTTGGGACCGAATCAAGGAAGATGCGCATGCCGCAATTGCCGCTGAACCGCTGATCGGCGGCATGGTACATGCGACCATTCTGCATCACGGTTCGCTCGAGAGCGCGCTGGCCTATCGCTTCGCGTTCAAGCTCTCCTCATCGGAAATGACCGGGCAGCTCATGCGCGAGATTTCGGAGGAGGCCTATTCCGAGGATCCTGCATTGGGCGAGGCTGCCCGCGCCGATCTTGTTGCGATTTACGAGCGCGACCCCGCTTGCCATCGGCTGATGCAGCCCCTTCTGTTCTTCAAGGGATTCCAGGCCGTCCAGGCATATCGAATCGGGCACTGGCTGTGGACACACTCGCGCAAGGACCTGGCCTATTTCATCCAGGCCCGCGTGAGCGAGATCTTTGGCATAGACATTCACCCGAGTGCCAGGATCGGAAAGGGATTGATGATCGACCATGCCCATTCCATCGTGATCGGCGAGACGGCAGCCGTCGGCGACAATGTCTCCATGCTTCATTCGGTCACACTGGGCGGTACCGGCAAGGAGGACGACGATCGGCATCCGAAGATTGGAGACGGTGTCCTGATTGGCGCCGGCGCCAAGGTGTTGGGCAACATTCGGGTTGGCGATTGCAGCCGAATTGCGGCCGGCTCAGTGGTCTTGCAAGAGGTGCCGCCGTGCAAGACAGTGGCTGGCGTGCCTGCCAAGATCGTAGGCGAGGCCGGGTGTGACCAGCCATCCTTGACGATGGACCAGATTCTGAACGGATTCGTCGCTGACTGAGCTTTCGTGATCTTGGGCCGTGGAGGAGCCGCTGGTTTCCGTACTATGCCAGCATGCCGATAGGGTTCTCGAGATTCGTCTTCACCGCTGACAGGAACTCAGCGCCGAGAGCGCCATCGATAACCCTGTGATCGACCGAGAGCGTGACCGACATGACGGTGGCGACGGCAAGTTCGCCATCATCGTCGACGACCGGCATCTTCTCGCCGGCTCCAACTGCCAGGATCGATCCGTGGGGTGGATTGATGACGGCGTCGAAGTTCTTGATGCCGAACATGCCCAGATTGGAGATCGCGAAACTGCCCCCCTTGTACTGGTGCGGCGCTAGCTTGCGGTCACGCGCGAGTGCCGCCAGTTCCTTCATTTCGGTGGACAGGGTCGAGAGCGATTTCAGGTGCGCATCCCTGAGAACTGGCGTGAACAGGCCGCCTTCAACGGCCACGGCGACGGCGACGTCAGATGGCTTGAGCTTGATGATCCGGTCTACGGCCCAGACTGCGTTGGCTTCAGGTACCGTCTGAAGGGCAAGGGCGCAGGCCTTGATGATGAAGTCATTGACGCTGAGCTTGACGCCACGTGCCTCAAGTTGCTTGTTGGCCTGCGAACGGAACGTGAGGAGATCATCCAGCAAGATATCCCGGCGAAGGTAGAAGTGCGGGATCGACTGCTTGGCTTCGCCAAGGCGCGCAGCAATGATCTTGCGCATTCCGTCGAGCGAGACTTCCTCGAATTCCCGGTCCTGGAACATCGCCTTGATAGCTTCGGCTCCGGGAGTGTCGGGCACAGGTGTGGCTACGGGGGCCGCGGGCAGGGCTTGTGCGCTTTCGACATCGGCCTTGACGATTCTCCCCTTTGGTCCTGAACCCTTCACTTGGCTCAGATCTATGCCCCTGTCGGCGGCAATTCGTCGGGCGAGCGGCGATGCGAAGACGCGATTGCGCTCGGAACTTGTGGCAGGAGCCTCAGGCGGTGCGCTTGCGATCGGTGCCGGATCCGCGCTTGCGGGGGCAGGGGGCACAGCTTTCGGGGCCGATTCTTGTGGGGCGGCTTCGGCGGCTGCAGCCGTGGAACCGATGTCGGCCTCGCTTTCGCCCTCGACGAGAAGGACGGCAATCGGCGAATTGACCTTTACGCTCTCGGTGCCTTCAGGGATGAGGATCAGTCCAACCGTTCCTTCATCAACGGCCTCGAACTCCATCGTTGCCTTGTCGGTTTCGATCTCTGCAAGCAAGTCACCGGCAGACACGGCGTCGCCTTCCTTGACCAGCCACTTTGCCAGCGTGCCTTCTTCCATGGTTGGCGAGAGAGCCGGCATTAGGATTTCAGTGGGCATCCTTCCCTCTCCTTACCTGTAGGTTACGGTTCTGACGGCATCAATCACTTCCTTGACCGACGTCAGGGCGAGTCTTTCGAGATTGGCCGCATATGGCATGGGCACGTCCTTGCCGGTGCATTTGAGCACCGGTGCGTCGAGATAGTCGAACGCTTCGCGCATGATTTCCGAGCCGATATGATCGGACATCGAGGCAACTGGCCAAGCTTCCTCGACCGTCACGCAACGATTGGTCTTTTTTACGCTTTCGATCACCGTTGCCATGTCGAGCGGGCGCAGGGTTCTTAGGTCGATGACTTCGGCCGAGATCCCGTCCTTGGCCAGTTCATCTGCGGCCTCGAGAGTATGGCTCATGCCGATTCCCCAGGACACGAGCGTGACATCCGAGCCTTCCCGCCAGACGCGGGCCTTGCCGAAGGGGATCGTGAAGTCATTGAGCTTCGGCACATCGAAAGCTCGCCCATAGAGGATCTCGTTTTCGAGAAACACAACCGGGTTGGGATCGCGAATTGCCGTCTTGAGGAGCCCCTTTGCGTCGGCCGCAGAGAAGGGCTGCACGACCTTGAGCCCCGGTACGGATGCATACCAGGCGGCATAGTCCTGGGAATGCTGGGCGGCCACACGGGCTGCCGCCCCGTTCGGGCCCCGGAACACGATCGGCGATCCCATCTGGCCACCGGACATGTAGAGCGTCTTGGCGGCAGAGTTGATGATATGGTCAATCGCCTGCATCGCGAAGTTCCAGGTCATGAACTCCACGATGGGCTTGAGGCCGCCCCAGCTCGCCCCTACACCCAAGCCTGCGAAGCCATGCTCGGTTATCGGCGTATCGATCACGCGTCTTGCCCCGAATTCCTCGAGAATGCCTTGGGTGATCTTGTATGCCCCCTGGTACTCCGCAACTTCCTCACCCATGATGAAGACGGTGTCGTCGGCCCGCATCTCTTCGGCAATGGCATCGCGGAGCGCGTCTCGCACCGTTGTCGACACCATTTCGGTTCCGTCGGGATAGTCAGGCGACCGGTCGACTGCCGGCTGAGCGGGGCGCGCGTCGGCCATGACTTCGGACGTTGGAGAGGACTCTCCGGCTTCCGGAGCCGCAACCGGAGCGGCGGGAGCCTTGATGTCACTTGCGCTTTCGCCCTCTTCGACAATGACCGCGATAGGCGTGTTGACCTTGACGGCTTCGGTCCCTTCAGCGACGAGAATCTTGCCAACGATGCCATCGTCGACGGCTTCGAACTCCATCGTCGCCTTGTCAGTCTCGATTTCGGCCATGATGTCACCCGCCGAAACGCTGTCGCCTTCCTTCACCAGCCACTTTGCCAGCGTGCCCTCCTCCATGGTGGGTGAGAGGGCCGGCATGAGAATTTCTGTTGCCACGTCTTGCTCCTCCCTCAGGCGTCTATGGTGATGTCTGTCCAGAGATCCGAGGGGTCGGGCTCTGGGCTTTCCTTGGCAAAATCGGCCGATGCGTTGACGATGTCCTTGATTTCCTTGTCGATCGCCTTCAATTCGGCTTCCGTGGCACCTGCGTCGAGAAGGCGTCCGCGGACCTGTTCGATCGCGTCGCGCTCCTCGCGGATCTTCTGCACCTCGTCACGAGTCCTGTACTTTGCCGGGTCGGACATCGAATGGCCGCGATAGCGGTAGGTCATTATCTCGAGGATGTAGGGGCCCTTACCAGCCCGGCAGTGCTTGACGGCTTTCTGGCCGGCGGCGCGCACTGCCAGCACATCCATCCCATCCACCTGTTCGCCCGGGATCGAGAAGGCGGTGCCCCGCTCCCAGAAAGAGGACGACTTGGTGGCGCGCTTGACGCTTGTGCCCATGGCGTACTGGTTGTTTTCGATCACGAAGATCACGGGCAGCTTCCAGAGCTCGGCCATGTTGTAGGTCTCGTAGACCTGGCCCTGGTTAGCCGCACCATCGCCGAAATACGTGAACGTGACGTTCTTGTTGCCCTTGTACATGTCTGAGAACGCAAGACCCGCACCGAGGGGCACGTTGGCCCCGACGATGCCGTGCCCACCGTAGAAATCCCGCTCCTTCGAGAACATGTGCATGGAGCCGCCTTTGCCCTTGGAATATCCTCCAATACGCCCGGTCAGCTCTGCCATGACGCCGTTTGCGTCCATGCCGCACGCGAGCATGTGGCCGTGGTCGCGGTAAGTGGTAATCCGCTTGTCGCCTTCCATGGCAACGGATTCGAGGCCGACAACGACAGCTTCCTGTCCGATGTAAAGATGGCAGAATCCTCCGATCAGGCCCATGCCATAGAGTTGCCCCGCCTTTTCCTCGAACCGCCGAATCAGGAGCATGTCCCTGTAATACTTGAGAAGTTCCGTCTTCGAGGCGGTCAGCTTCTTCGTTGCCCGTCGAGCAGCCATGGGCGCGATCCTTCCTGTTCGGGAGAAGATTGTTCAACGTTAAACAATTTCATACATCAGCAGTTTCCGAATTGCACGGGCAAAAGTTGCAGGTGCATGCAGAGCCGCCATGCAACTTCTGCAAGGTTGGCACGGACTGGGCATCAGTTCAGGACAATCTCGTCAGGGCGGATCAGGCCGAGGACGTCGCGGGCCTGGCTGTCGAGAAGATCCAGGTCAAGATGGGTGCCCGACAGTCGCCGGGTCTTGTTTTCCAGCGCAGAAACTTCCGTCGTCAGCCGGTCACGCTCGTTCTCAAGCGCGACGAGTTCGGCCTCGATCTGTATTCGGCGAAACAGGCCGAAATCTCCCTGCACGCTGGCAAACATGAAATAGGCTGCAAGCAGGAACATGACCGTGAAGTAGACGAAATCGCCGACGCCGTTTCGCATGCTGGTACGCATATCTGCCTCTTTGCTGCCATCTTTGTGGCGCTTTCCCGCAGTCTGGCGCATAAGACGCGTGATCGCAAAGACTTTCTGCTTGGTGCGGCGGACGGTCCGGTGAAGGCAAACAGTCTCGCTGCGAAGCCCGGTTCAGGTTCAGAGCCTCCCTTACGGATGTTTGGACCGAGCTTCCGGCGCGCAATTACCGCGTCCGACCATCGCGAAGACTGCGGTTCCAACGGGTGAGCATGGGCAACGGACGGCCGTCACCGAAGGTGGCTGCGAGCCGAATCATCCCTCTCCACCCGGCTTCTCGGTAGATCAGTTCTTCGTTCAGGATTGATTCTTTGGGTTCCGTCGTGACATTCGACAGTACGATCACGAAGGACTGAGAAACGATCATCATGCATATGCTGCTCGAAATTCTGGGACTTGCAGCGATTCTGGCGATCCTGCCCGCTTCAGCCGTGGCACTGGCGCCCGTCGGTGCGGAAACCGGATTCGTGCTCAACACGTTTGCGTTTCTCATCTGGGGCGCACTGGTCATGTGGATGTGCGCCGGCTTCACGATGCTGGAAGCCGGATCGGTTCGCAAGAAGAACGCCTCCGTCATCTGCATGAAGAACATCGGGCTCTACTCGATCACTGCGCTGGCCTACTACGTCATCGGCTACAACATCATGCATGTCGACGTTGACGGCGGATTCTTCGGGTCCCCCTCGCTGTTCCGCGGCAGCTCGGCTGACGAGATCGCGCTCATGAACGCCGCTCCGGACGCGATCGACCAGGCCCGCGAGACATTGCTGGCAGGTTCCTCCGGACATGCCACGATGTCGGACTGGTTCTTCCAGATGGTGTTTGTCGCGACGACGGCGTCAATCATCTCCGGCACCCTTGCCGAGCGCGTGCGTCTGTGGTCGTTCTTTCTGTTCGTGGCGGTACAGACCGCGTTCATCTATCCGATCGTGGGTGCATGGACCTGGGGCAGCGGCTGGCTGGCCGAAATGGGCTTCCAGGACTTTGCGGGGTCCACGATCGTGCACTCGACCGGGGGATGGGCCGCATTGTCCGGAGCCATGCTGATCGGTGCGCGACGCGGACGATTCCGCAAGGATGGCACCGTGCGGCAAATGCCGCCTTCAAGCGTCCCCATCGTCACGCTGGGCGTGTTCATCCTCTGGCTGGGCTGGTTCGGCTTCAACGGCGGTTCCCAGTTGGCCCTGAACTCGGCAACGGACGCGGTGGCACTTGGCAACATATTCGCCAACACCAACATCGCTGCGTCGGCCGGCCTGGTCGTGGCCCTGGTTCTGTCCAAGCCAGTCCTGGGGCGCATGGACCTGCTTGCAACCCTGAACGGAGTGATCGCCGGGCTCGTGGCGATCACCGCCGGGCCGGATCTCGTCGACCACCAATGGGCGATCCTGATTGGCGGCGTTGGCGGCGCCGTTGCCATTGCCGGACTCCGGCTGCTTGAGACGGTCCGGGTCGATGACGGCGTGGGCGCGATACCGGCCCACCTGTTTGCCGGCATCTGGGGAACGCTGGCCGTTTGCATTGCCGCGGGCGGAAACCTGTTCGTGCAGCTGACCGGCATCGTTGCGATAGGGATCTTTGTCTTCGGCGTCTCGACCGCGATCTGGATGCTGATCGACCGTCTCATCGGGCTGCGTGTATCCCCGAGCGCGGAGCAGCTGGGGAAAGACTTCGTGGAACTCGGCGTCGAGGCCTATCCGGAATTCGTGGCAGTCCCGGAAGCAGACGACGACGATTGACGCTTCCGCGACCTTCCGGGGATCAGCGACAGTCCGGGACAGCACTGTTCTCCAGGTAGAGAGAGCCCTCAAGAATCGTGCCGTGATCCGGCCTGGCCCGCCAATGGCCGTCAAATGGCGTGATCTCCGCCCGATTGCGGGACCAGGCCGTTCCGTCCGCACGGAACCAAGCTGGTACGTTCCTCATGCCTGCAACTTGCATATGTGCACCGTGAGTTTCCAGAAGTGGGCGTGCCAGGACCATTTTATTGTCGGTTCTGGAGCGTTGAAGTGGCAAGGAACGGGCATGCCTGAGGCGAACCGGGTTCTCTTCGCGCCGGTTTCAGTGGCCGTTTCTGGTGATCAGGGCTGTCCAGGCACGCTCTTCGGGGTGTT
>JAJDVJ010000138.1:2500-17789 GCA_022826205.1 Silicimonas sp.
CGCCAGTTCCGCCTTCGAAAGGCCAAGGTCTTCCTGCACGATCGGAATGATCGCAAGCCACCCGCCGATCACGAGAGGCTGCAACAAGAACATGGCCATGATCAGAAACGTGGCGCGCATGACCGACAGCTCTTTCATGAGCCGGGTCTCGTCAAGCCCGGTCCGAAGCAGGGCTTCCAGCGTTCAGGAAGCGGAACCGGCCAACGCCGCGCGCCACTCGCCCCACCTGATCCGCGTTGCGAGCAGTGCAATAATGACACCGAGATAGACATAGGGCTCCAGCTGGAAACCCTTCGAGAGCATCACGAAGTGGATCGCCCCCAGCAGCACAACCGGATACATCAGCCTGTGCAGCCGCCGCCACCTGATCGGTCCGAGCTTCCTCAGCGAGAGATTGTTCGAGGTCAGCGCAAGCGGAATCATCAGGGCAAAGGCGCCCATGCCCACCGTGATGTATGGGCGCTTCACGATGTCGGCCCAGATCTGGTCGAGGAACTGGACGTCAAGAACCAGCCAGACGAGCAGATGCAAAAGCACATAGAAGAATGTCACCACGCCGAAGGCGCGTCTCAGCTTCAGGAAGTTTATCCCGGTCCACTTGTTGACCGGGCGCACTGCAAGCGTCGCGATCAACACCTGGAGCGCAAGCTCGCCCAGCTCGTGCTCCAGGGCCTTGATCGGCTCGACCCCCAAGCGACCCGTCTGGGCCTGCCATAGGAACCAGACCGGCGGCAGCACCGCCAGCACGTAGATGGCCAGGGGCGGCACAAGGCCGATGGCCCGGTTCGCACGCTTCACCACGCTCACCGGCGCAAGCCCCTGGTCCGGCGATGGCCGGCCCGGCAATCTGGAATTCCGGACATCATCAGTGATTCACGATCAGGTCCATGCCGGCATAGAGATGCGCGACCTCGTCCCCGTAGCCGTTGAACTTGGCCGTCGGGGTCTGCTTGGCGAAGAGGCCGCCGCCTACGCGACGCTCGTATTTCTGGCTCCATCTCGGGTGGTCGCGTTCTGGATTCACGTTTGAATAGAAACCGTACTCGTGTGCGCTGTACTCGTTCCACGCGGTCGGGGGCTGTTCCTCGACAAGCGTGATCTTCACAATGGACTTGATCGACTTGTAGCCGTACTTCCATGGCACTACGACCCGGATCGGCGCTCCGTTCTGGTTGGGCATCGGCTCGTCGTACAGCCCGGTGGCCAATATGGTAAGTGGGTGCATCGCCTCGTCAAGGCGCAGACCCTCCTTGTACGGCCACTCAATGACCGGAAAGCGGACCCCGCGCATTTCCTCGGGTCGAAGTGCGGTCTCGAAAGCCACGTATTTCGCCGAAGGCTGGACTCCGACACGGTCGAGAAGGTCCGCGAGCTCGAATCCGACCCATGGGACGACCATGGCCCAGCGCTCGACACAACGCAGACGATAGATGCGCTCTTCGAGAGTGACATCCTTCAGGATGTCTTCCAGGCCGTAAGAGCCGGGCCGGTCAACCAGCCCGCCGATCTCGATCGTCCAAGGCTCGGTCGTCAGTTCTCCGGCATAGCGTAACGGGTCGTCCTTTCCGGTACCAAATTCGTAGAAATTGTTGTAGCTGGTGATCTCGTCCCAAGTGTTCGGCTCAAGCCCTTCGCCATATGCGGTCTTGCGAGCATTGAGACTCGCTGCCACGGGCCCGGCAATCGAGCCGAGGGCCACCGCGCCGACGCCCGCCATCAGTTTCCGTCGGTTCAGCCATACGTCCTTGGGTGTCACGTCTGACCAGTTCAAGTCGCTCTTGTATCGTCCTGCCATGCTGTCCTCCGTTGCGGGTGTTTCAGAAAATGGCGGCTGATCGGCATTTGGGCAATCGGCTTCACGGATTCGTCATTCGCCGCGCGAATTCTTTCAATCCTGCCGTGATGCGTCAGATCACTGACCGACGCACGGCGAATGCGTTTGGGAAGTTCCGTGCCTGCTGCGTCGCCCGGTCACCGCCATGCACCCCTGACACGCCCGTCGTTGCAGGGAAATGCCGGTTCAACAAAAGCTGCCCTGACAGAACCAGCCCGGGGACTTGGCGGCGCCATGCGCAAAATAAAGCCACAGCCGCTCCCCCGTACGTGTTGTCACCCGCCAGTAATCCCTCACGCCGGTACGCCACTCAGGCTCGTCCAGCCACCATTCAGGCGCGACCCGCTCGGGTCCCAGAGCGGCACGGGTCTCGAATGCCCTCCCCCGCCAATGGAAGGTCGCGGGCAGTTCCGGCCCTTCCTGGGGCACGGTCACGATTTCCGGTCGCCAGAGTTCCAGCGGCCGGAGCGTGCGCGGCTGCGGCCATGCCTTGGCCGGCTCCGACCATGCGGCGTGAAGCACATTGAACGTCTTTTCGGGGATGTGGCTTTCAGCCGGATGCAGCCGGATTACCGTTTCGAGCCCGATGCGCGCACCGATCCGGTTCAGCAGGCACTCCGTCTGCCTCTCGCGCGTGGATTGCATCTTGCCATCGTGCGCCGCTGCCGCAAGGGTCGCATGCGCACGGGACGTCACCGGTTCCGTAACCGTGGCGATAAGCCGGATCATGTCAATCCCGCAGCCTGCATCGATACCATCTGCCTTCATCATCAGGAGCGCGCAGACCCGATCAAGTGCAGTCACGGCATGCGCCAGCCCAACCTCGATCCGGCTCGCCTTGTGGTCACTTCGGTGACATTCGAGGCGAACCTGCCGCATGCCCCGACCCGTCGTCCGAAGCCTTTCTTCCAGCGCTGGCAGAAGCCGCTTGATCGCCGCTTCAATGTCCTCCTTCGACCCGATCGGCTCAGGAAAAGTAAGGCGCGCCCCGAAATGATGGCGCGGACGCGCGGGGTTCACGGGCTCGGGCTCCGTGCCGAGCGCTTGATCCAGCCTCTGCAGCAGGGAATGCCCGAAGCGACGCCTGAGTCCCGCCCTCGGCTGACCCGCCAGATCGCCGATCCGGCGCAATCCCAGCCGGTTCAGCTTCACAACCATGTCTTCCTCGATGCGCAGCGCCGCAACCGGCAGGTCGGCCAGTGCCGCCCAGACCTGTCCGGGTGGGACAATGCGCGCCCCGCATGAAGATGGCGCCATCGCCTCGGGCTTCGGGCCACCCCGTTCCCAATGCCGCCGCCTGGCAGCCCGCGAGCGCGTCGCCCGCGCTTCCTGAGCGATGTCATCCCCTGAACGCGTGCCCGCCACCTCCTTGCCCGAGAACCGCGCAAGGGCCCAGGCCGCACCTACCGAATCCGCAATGCTCGCCCGCAACGTCAGTCCCAGCCCCGCACATTCGGTCTTCACCTGGTCCAGCAGGGCCGCTTCGCCTCCAAAGAGATGCGCGCACCCCGTGATGTCGGCCACAAGCGTCTCGGGCGGCTCCTTGGAAACCCAAGGGCTGAACTTTCCCGTCCAGCGACACAGCGCAGTCAGAACGTCATGGTCGACCTGCGGGTCCATGAGCCGCGTCTGGAGCGTGGAACACATGGTGCAGGCATCGCTCAATGGCTGGCCTCGTCTCAACCCCGCCGCCTCAGCCTCGGTCGAAAGCGAAACCAGCACCTGTTTCTGCCCCTCCTGCCCCACGACCGCAAAAGGCATGCCAGGCATGCCAAGGCCTTGCCGCACCGAATGTTCGGCGGCGAGACGGGGAAACCAGAGCGACATGATCCGTCGCTGTCTCATGGATCGGACAATATCACGGCAGAACACAAGTTCCTGTTTTGTTCAGAATATGCCAAACCCTTTCTGATGTCGAGTCCTTGCCTCCAGACGCAATGATGCACCCCTTCACGCGGTTTGGCATTTTCGGGCCGCAGGCTTCCGTGCCGTGATCGACATCAGAAGCCGGAAATTACATTGATTTCGTTTCGCTCGTCGCGCAAGGTCGGTTCCGAAACGAACAGGGAGAGCCAAGGGATGCGCACGAAAGCCGCAATTGCCACCGCCGCCGGCAAGCCACTGGAAGTCATCGACGTCAATCTTGAGGGGCCGAAGGAGGGCGAGGTCCTGGTCGAGATAAAGGCCACGGGGATCTGCCATACAGACGAATTCACGCTCTCCGGCGCCGATCCGGAAGGGCTCTTTCCGGCGATCCTCGGACACGAGGGCGCCGGCGTCGTGATCGAAGTTGGCGAAGGCGTCAAGAGCGTCGAGCCTGGAGACCACGTCATCCCGCTCTACACGCCCGAATGCCGGGAATGCGAGTACTGCCTCCATCCCAGGACAAACCTATGTCAGGCGATTCGCACGACCCAGGGCCAGGGCCTGATGCCGGACGGCACGTCAAGGTTCTCGACGCTCGATGGCGACCCGATCCTGCACTACATGGGATGCTCGACGTTTTCGAACCACACGGTGCTGCCCGAAATCGCGATCGCCAAGGTCCGGAAGGACGCACCCTTCGACAAGATCTGCTACATCGGCTGCGGCGTAACCACGGGCATTGGCGCCGTGATCAACACGGCGAAGGTCGAAGAAGGAAGCCGCGCCATCGTGTTCGGACTCGGCGGAATCGGGCTCAACGTCATCCAGGGCCTGCGGCTTGCAGGCGCCGACCAGATCGTCGGCGTCGATGTCAATGCGGGCAAGAAGGCCATGGCCGAAAGGTTCGGCATGACCGATTTCGTGAACCCGGACGAGGTTGACAGCGATCTCGTTGCCTTCCTGGTCAATCTCACGGGAGGCGGCGCAGACTACACGTTTGACGCCACGGGGAATGTCGACGTCATGCGGGCCGCGCTGGAATCAGCACACAAGGGCTGGGGCGAAAGCGTGATCATCGGTGTGGCGCCTGCCGGAGCCGAAATTGCAACACGGCCCTTCCAGCTGGTGACCGGACGGGTCTGGCGCGGAACCGCATTTGGCGGCGCAAGAGGCCGGACCGACGTGCCGAAAATCGTCGACTGGTACATGGACGGCAAGATCGAGATCGATCCGATGATCACGCATACCCTGGACCTCGACGGCATCAACGAGGGGTTCCACCTTATGCATGCGGGCAAGTCGATCAGGTCGGTCGTGGTCTACTGACTCGACTGCGGGAGAGCCAATTTGCCTGCAGCAGGGTGACGCGGTGACGCGCACTGCAATTTGCCTTGTCATTCGCCGCATCAGCAACGACATTCCGCAAAATCACTTAAGGGAACGACAATGATGCCCGGCGACAACAGCGACCGCAAGGATCGTGACGACTCCACGCGCGACAGGGTTTCAGAGCTCTTCTTCAAGTCGCGCAATGTCCTGATCACCGGCGAGATCAACGACGGGCTGGCAAACCGTGTCGCGACCCGGCTCATCGCCCTGGCCGAGGACGGTGACGATCCGATCAACGTCTTCATATCGTCGCCCGGCGGACACGTGGAATCGGGCGACATGGTCCACGACATGATCAAGTTCATCGGGCCCACGGTTCGAACGATCGGTTCCGGCTGGGTCGCGTCCGCAGGCGCACTGATCTTCGTTGCCGCAAAGAAGGACAATCGCTTCTGCCTTCCGAACACGCGCTTTCTGCTGCACGAGCCCCGTGGCGGGGTCGGCGGATCGGTTTCGGACATACAGATACAGGCCGAGCAGATCCGAATCATGCGTGAGCGCTTCCACCGCATCTTTTCGGAGGCGACGGGGCAGACCACCAAGAAGATCGCAGGCGACACCGCGCGCGACTTCTGGCTCAACACCGACCAGGCCATCAAGTACGGCTTGCTTGGCAAGGTGATCTCCAGCGTCAAGGAACTGGAGTAGGCCCGGGTCGTTCCCCACGTTCATCGGTCGAAGCATGGCCGTGAAGACAATTCGGACGGTTCCGTCCATTTCGCGGGACGACCTGCTTGGCGAACGTTACGCCCCACGCTTTGGCCCTTCCAAAAAGCGCGTCAGTTCGGGGATTGCGGGCCGGTCTTGCAGGTTCGAGGCCCAGACCACAAATTTGGACAGGTACGCAGGAGAGTTGAATGATCCCTGGCCTAGATCGACGTCGCAAGTTTTCCGACCTGTCAGAACAGGAAATCCTTGCCCTAGCAATTTCCTCGGAGGAGGACGACGCCCGAATCTACCGAACCTACGCCAGCAAGCTCCGGAAGGAATTCCCAGGTTCCGCCACCGTGTTTGACGAAATGGCGGTCGAGGAGGATGCCCATCGCAGCGTCCTCATCGACCTGCACCGAAAGCGATTCGGCGACACGATCCCGTTCATTCGACGCGAACATGTTTCGGGCTATTTCGCTCGCCCGCCGGTATGGCTGATCGAGAATCTCGGGCTGGAACGCATGCGCGAGGAAGCGCTTGCCATGGAGCACGCCGCGGCCCGGTTCTACGAAGCCGCCGCCGGAAGGGCAACCGATGCCGAGACCCGGAAGCTCTTGGGTGACCTGGCGGCGATCGAGGCCGGTCACGAAACCGTCGCACAGAACCTGTCCGGCACTCATCTTGACCAAGAAACACGGGAAAGCGAGAGCCGGACCGCGCACCGGCAATTCGTGCTGACATGGGTTCAACCAGGCCTGGCCGGGCTCATGGACGGTTCGGTGTCGACACTGGCGCCGATCTTTGCCGCGGCCTTTGCCACCGGCGACACATGGAGCACATTCCTGATTGGAATCGCCGCATCCGTGGGTGCCGGAATCTCGATGGGATTCGCGGAGGCGGCATCGGATGACGGGCAGATTTCCGGGCGCGGCTCGCCAGTCAAGCGTGGCTTGGCTTCAGGCGTGATGACTACCATTGGCGGGCTCGGGCATGCGTTGCCGTACCTGATTCCGGACTTCTGGACCGCGACCACGATCGCGTTCATCGTGGTGCTCTTCGAGCTTTGGGCAATTGTCTGGATCCAGAATCGCTTCATGGAGACTCCGTTCTTCCGGGCCACGCTGCAGGTGGTTCTTGGCGGCGCGCTCGTACTGGCGGCCGGAATACTGATCGGGTCTGGATAGGCTCGGCCCATTCGAGACGACAGCTTGCATCGGAAAAGGCCAGCGCAGCCAGCTTGGAAAGTGCCGGGCCGGAGATCCCGCGCCGATACCAGCAGTAGGATCCAATGCACACGCGGTGGGCTTCCGGGACATCGCGGGGCGAGCAGTCAGCCTTGGCTACCGAGCGCCCGCAACGTCCCAACTCCTGGAATCTTACGGACGCTCACTGCGAGCGCCATAGGCATCGATTATCTCGGCAACCAGCGGATGGCGGACAACATCCCTTGATGTGAAGTGGCAGAAAGCAATTCTGTCGATGTCGGCAAGAAGCCTTTCGGCGTCCATGAGACCGGAAGCGACCCCGTGAGGAAGGTCCGCTTGGGTCCTGTCGCCGGTGATCGCCATTCGGCTGCCTTCACCCAGACGAGTCAGGAACATCTTCATCTGCATGGTTGTGGCGTTCTGCGCTTCGTCCAGAACCACGAATGCACTGGACAGTGTCCGACCCCGCATGAAGGCGAGTGGCGCGATTTCGATCCGCTTGTCGTCGATCAACCTGGTAAGTTGCTTTTCTGGCAGGAAGTCGTTGAGCGCATCATAAAGTGGCTGCATGTAAGGATCGACCTTGTCCTTCATGTCACCCGGGAGGAAACCCAGTCTCTCGCCGGCCTCGACCGCGGGCCGGCTGAGAATGATTCTGTCGACATGGCCGTTGACAAACAAGTTCACGCCCACGGCAACGGCGAGATACGTTTTTCCGGTGCCAGCCGGACCGATGCCGAACACGAGCTCGTTCGAGAACAGGGAACGGACATAGGCCTTCTGCGCCCCGGTTCTCGGCTCAACCAGCTTCTTTCGCGTCTTGATCTCGATCTTGCCGCGCGGAAAGAGCTCCATCTGATCGGCAGACTGACCGACGGCCACATCCTCGCCCATACGAATTTCAGCGTCGATGTCGCCGGGCGTGATTTCGCGGCCTGCCTCCAGCCGCCGGTGAAGTGCCTCAAGAACTTCGACCGCACGGCCGACATCCGCACTTTCGCCGAAAACCGTCAACCTGTTGCCTTGATGCATGACTTGAACGGAGAGCGCTTCCTCGACGTGCACGAGATTGCGGTTGAACTCTCCGAATAGGTCGATGAGCAGGCGGTTGTCGGGAAACTCCAGTTGCGTTTGAAAAGCGTCATCTTGCGGCTTTGGGTCGTTCAGAGCACGAACGGTCAAATGCTATCACTCCGGGGCATGAAGGGCCTGATTGCCTTGATGCTGCCAAGGGTTTGACGGCAACGCAAGGGGCTCAGGTCTTCCCCGGTCCCCGGGAAATCCGGAGCCACCCTTGGACGGCGCGACGACAGCGCAATTTCCACATCGAATTGCACGGAACGAAATGATCCTGGATGCGGAGCACCGGCCCTGGGCGTGCCCAGGCAGGGAAGCCATGGCTCTCGAACTTGCAAGCTCGCCCCTGCAGGGATGAATCGGTCATGCAATCGAGATCGCAATGCTTAGCCTTGCGAAACCTCACCCGAAAGCGAATTGCTGCCCGACGCATTGACCCGAACCGACCGGATCTCGCCAACGCCGGCCTGGCCATCGGCCACGTGAACCGCGTGCAGGTATTCCGACTTGCCCATGACCTGCCCAGGAAGGCGGCCGGGCCTTTCGAACAGGACGCTGACTGTGTGGCCGACCATCGATTCTTGGGCGGCGCGCTGCTGACGGTTCAGAATCGCCTGCAATCGCTGCAAGCGTTCGTCCTTGACCGCATCTTCAACACCCTCCAGTTCCGCGGCAGGCGTACCGGCACGCGGCGAATACTTGAAGCTGTAGGCCTGCCCGTACTCGACCTCTTCCACCAACGCCAACGTATCCTCGAAGTCCGGCTCGGTTTCGCCCGGAAAGCCGACGATGAAGTCGCCCGAAAGGAGAATGTCCGGTCGCGCCGCACGAATGCGCTCGATGACCCTCTTGTATTGTTCTGCGGTGTGTCTGCGATTCATCGCCTTGAGCACCGAGTCAGAGCCCGATTGCACCGGCAAATGCAGATACGGCATCAACTTCGCGACCTCTCCGAACGCCGCGATCAGGGAGTCGCTCATGTCTGACGGATGACTCGTCGTGAAGCGAATGCGGGCCAACTCGTCGATTCCAGCCAGTTCGCGGATCAATCCGGCCAAGCCGCCCTCATGCCCATGATAGGCGTTCACGTTCTGCCCCAGGAGGGTGATTTCTCGTACGCCCCGCGCAACAAGCTCGCGCGCTTCCGCCATGACGCGCCCGGCCGGGCGACTGAATTCGGCACCACGCGTGTAGGGCACGACACAGAAGGCGCAGAACTTGTCGCAACCTTCCTGTACTGTCAGGAACGCGGTCGGCCCACGCGCCGCTTGCGATCGCTTGGGAAGATGGTCGAACTTGTCTTCCTGCGGAAAGTCGGTGTCCAGGGCCCTTTCTCCAGTTCGGACCTTCCGCTCCAGTTCCGGAAGCCTGTGGTAACTCTGGGGGCCAACGACCATGTCGACCATGGGCTGGCGCGCAAATATCTCGGCTCCCTCGGCCTGGGCCACGCATCCCGTCACTCCGATCTTCAGGTCGGGCCTCGCATCCTTAAGCGGGCGGAACCTGCCAAGTTCGGAATAGATTTTTTCGGTGGCTTTTTCCCGGATATGGCACGTGTTCAGAAGTATCATGTCTGCGTTCTCGACGCTTTCTGCGGCAACATAGCCTTCGGCGGCCAACGCCTCGCTCATGCGTTCGCTGTCATAGACGTTCATCTGGCAGCCAAACGACTTGATGAACAGTTTCCTTGGTGCGGACACGAAGCGATCTCCCTTCTGGGCCCGTGCGTCCTAACCGGCTGGTCTCACATTGCCAAGCACCCTTGCCGTCGAGATTTTCTGACAACGTTCAAATCCAAGGGACAATGCACCGTGACATTATGCGCCAGATCCACAATTCAGGTCCATACGCACAACGCGATCGAACACTGGTCGTGAACAATTGCCAGGCACCCGCTTGCTTCCCCGGCTTGATGCAACCGGTCCCCAGAGGTCGCTTCAGTCGCGGTCGCCAGACCCGAGTCTGCGACCAGTCATGGCCAGACCTGCAAGGCAGACCAATCCGAACGCCGCGTAGACGGCCAGAATTGCCTGGATCTCTTTGATCGTCATTGCACCGACTTCGGACATGTTCACCGAGACCAGCAGCAGGCTAGCAGCAAAGAAAAGCCGCGCCACGAGATTCCTGAGCGAGATGTAGGTCGCGCGCATCTCGTCCTCCAGAATGGGCTGAATTCGCGCTGCAATGAACGGCTGCGCCAGGCTGTCAGGCACCTTTCGCAAGAGCAGAAGCAGCACTGCCGGTACGTTGCCGAGCACTGCCAGTCCGGCCGCAAGCATGATCTGGATGCAGAATGCCAGCAACAGGATGCTCTTCAATCCGAGCCAGCGCCTTACCCCCGGTGCCACCCATGACACCGCAACCGACACCAGCATCATGAGCGTGGTCACGACGCCGCTCACAACCGCAGCCTCGGAGATGAAGCCCGGGCCGCCAAGAACTTCCAGAATGAACGGTTGCCCGAAAACGAATGGCAGATGACCAAAGCCGTAGATCAGTATCGAAAGCACAAGGAGCCATGCCAGAACCGGATGGAACAAGGCCTTGCGAAGCGCTTCGAATCGCTCTGCCTCACCGCGAACGCGACCGTTGCGGTGCGGTTCGGAAAACTGGATCGCGATCAGGACCAGCGCTCCGAACGCCACTGCGCTGGCCGCAAATGGCAGGCGCAGGCCAGAGAGCGCCATAAGGCCTCCGGCAACTGCGGAAACCGCAAGCGCAAGGAAACTGAATCGCCATGCGCGAACCTCTTCCCTTTCGATCTCGTCAGCTCGACCTTCGCTCGTCAGCGACTCGTAAAGAACGGCACTGTCCGTTCCAGAGACCAGCGCTATGTGGGCACCCATGGCAATTTGCGCAAGCGCGAAGACCCAGAAGCTCTCGCCGAACGCAAAGAGGGCACAGGACAAGAACCCGGCGCAGGCGCTCGCGATCAACGTTCTCCGCCTGCCCCACCGATCCGAGAAATACCCCGAAGGCACCTCCAGCACGGTCGTCGTGACGTCATAGATGGCGTAGAACAGTATGGCCTGCGCAGCAGAGAGCTCGGACTGCAGGAACAGGAACCAGATCGCCTGCCAGAAAAGCAGGTTCTGGAAGAACTTGAACCATGGGTAGAGCGCAATGTTTCGTGCCGCGCCGCTCATCAGCCGACTTGCGCCCCGAATTCGCTTCCATCGGCCCACCCCCCATCCGCCAAGGGTCTCGGGCAATTCTCGAGCGGCTGGAGCGCGGTGCGCATCAGAGCATTGCAGGCACGACCAGGTCAGGTGGGCGATGACCGTCGGCAAATGTCTTGATATTCACGATCACCGCTTCACCCATCTCGACACGCCCCTCGACCGTCGCCGAACCCATGTGAGGAAGAAGCACGACATTGGGCAGTGCGCGTAGCCGCGGGTTTATCTCGTGGCGATGCTCGAAGACGTCCAGCCCCGCACCGGCGATCTCGCCGGAGCGCAACATCCGTGTCAGCGCGTTCTCGTCGATGACCTCGCCGCGTGACGTGTTCACGATGACGGCGTTAGGTTTCATGAGCTTCAGCCGGCGCGCGTTCATCAAGTGGAACGTGGAAGGCGTGTGAGGGCAGTTGATCGACAGGATGTCCGCCCGGCTCACTAGCTGGTCGAGGCTCTCCCGATAGGACGCATTCAGATCCGCCTCGGTCTCCCTTCGCAAGCGGCGCCTGTTATGGTACTCGACCGGCATGCCGAAGACCGCGGCACGGCGTGCGACGGCCTGGCCGATTCGGCCCATGCCAAGGATGCCGAGCCTGCGCCCTGCAAGCCGCCCGCCAAGATGCGCGGTCGGCGCCCAGCCATTCCAATCGCCCTTTTGCATGACGGAAAGCCCTTCCGGGATGCGCCGAGTGACGGCTAGGATCAACGCCATGGTCATGTCGGCGGTGTCCTCAGTTACCACGCCCGGCGTGTTCGAGACATGGATTCCACGCTGCCGCGCGGTCGCGACGTCAATGTGATCCACGCCGGCCCCGAAATTCGCGATCAACTTCAGCCGCTCGCCAGCCTGGGCAATCAATGGCGCATCGATCCGGTCCGTCAGCGTAGGCACCAGCACGTTGGCAGACTTCATTGCCACTGCCAGTGCCTCGCGCGACATTGGCGCATCGTCGGCGTTCAGCGAGACTTCGAACAGTTCGGACATGCGGCGCTCGACAGGTTCGGGCAGGCGTCGCGTGACAACAACGGTCAGGCACTTGTCTGGCATGCGAGTGGCGCTCCCGTCTTTCCCTCGCGTTCGGTTGCTGGCAAAGTGGCAAGGAACCGAGGCTTACACAAGGGCGCAAGACGCCAATGCATGGTACATAGGGAAGGGACCATGACGCGGATGCGATTTGCACTTGCAGTCTTGCTCTCACTGGCAATGGCAGGCCCGATTCTGGCCACTGAACGGGGCAAGGTCACGAACCTGCCGATTCCCCGATTTGTTTCCCTGAAGGCCAAGGAAGGCAACGTCAGGCGCGGTCCGTCGCTCAGCCATCGGATCGATTGGGTGTTCCAAAGGCGCAACATGCCGCTGGAAGTCACAGCCGAATACGGCCATTGGCGCCGCGTCCAGGACCGGGAAGGACAAGGTGGTTGGATGCACTACTCGCTGCTGTCGGGCGTGCGCCACGTGATCGTCGAGGACGATTTGACACCGCTTCACGCCAAGCCCTCGACGGAGGCCGTAATCAAGGCCTACGCCGAGGCCGGCGTTGTCGCACGGCTTGGCACCTGTGCGCCGGACTGGTGCAAGATCAATGCGAACGGTTTTCGGGGTTGGGTTAGCAAGAACCGGATCTGGGGCGTCAGGCCCAACGAACTGCGTGAATGAGTCGGTACCAGGCCGCCGCTCGAACGGCGACCCCGAATTTGCTGCGCTCTAGAAGCGGAGGTCGGGATCAATGCGCAAGTCGGGTACCTCAATCACCGGACATAGAAGACAAGGGGCAGCCATGCAGGCTTTGCACCGCCCCCTGCACCCAAATGCGTGTCTCGATAAAGAGCGAGAAGTCGGTGCTGGTCGGACGAATTGGGGTGCTACATCCAGGATACTTCACGAGGAAAGATTTCCCTCAAGTAGCTCAGCAGGTTTTCGACCAGTTTTGCAGGCAAAAAAGCGCCATGCAATCGATCCCGCCCTCGCCAGGGATAAGCAAGAGGATGCTGTCGCGGTCAATGTCGAAGACCTTCTCACCAACAGTGGTCGATATCTGCAGCCGGCGCCGCAGGTGAGCACAGTCACCGTCCGGTAACTGATGTCAGTGACCACAGAAACAGCCGCTTGATCTACTTCACCGGCGTGTGTCGTGGCAGCTTCCGCGTGATGCTCTGATTGCGGCACCACATGCCCTGGTCCGAGCGGTCGAGCGCGTTGCGGAACAGGAACCGCCGCGCCGCCGCCGCAATGCTGACCGACCCACAGCGCCAACCCCATTCGAACCGACTAGAGCTTGTCCCCCAAGTTCGACACCTGAGAGCCATATTTGAGCTGCGTGTTCTTGACGGTTTGTGTCATTTCAATGGGTTAGGGGTGGTTGACGGGTCGAATTTCTCAACCCTTGTCGTCACACGCCATGATCGTTTTCTGTCTTGATCAAATGACTTTGGAAATGGTAGTGTCGCCACATAATGTATACGCGCATCACCAAGACCGGCGGACGTCAGTACCTGCAACTGGTCGAGTCGTTCCGCAATGACCGCGGAAAGGTTCGAGCGCGCGTCGTTGCCAACCTCGGGCGCCTCGACAAGCTTGCTCCGGACAGGCTGGACCCGCTGATCAACGGGCTCAACCGGGCCGTTGGGCGCGCCGAAAACACGGCCTCGGAGGTCATTCAGGAGCCGGGGCGCAGTTTCGGCGATGTCTTCGCCCTGCACGAGATCTGGAAGGATCTTGGCTTCGACACGGCCCTGCAACGGGCGCTGCGTTCCTCGCGCCGGGAATTCGACGCCGAGGCGCTGATCCGGGCGATGGCGTTCAACCGCCTGTGCGATCCTGCCAGCAAGCTGGGCTGCCTGCGCTGGCTGGAAACGGCAGCCATGCCGGCCATGCCGGCAACTGTCACCCACCAGCAGCTTCTGCGCGCCATGGATGCGCTGACGGACCATGCGGAGGTTGTCGAGGAGGCTCTGGCCCGCCAGATCCGGCCACTGGTCGATCAGGAGCTTGCCGTCGTCTTCTACGACCTGACGACCGTGCGCATCCATGGCGAGGCGGAGGTCGAGAAGGACATTCGCGCTTTCGGCATGAGCAAGGACAAGGGCGGCATTGCCCGGCAATTCGTCCTCGGCGTTGTGCAGACCGCCGAGGGGCTGCCGCTCATGCACACCGTTCATCCCGGCAATGTCGGCGAGACAAGGACAATGCAGGGCATGCTGCAGAAGGTCCTCGCCCGCTTTCCGGTTCAGCGCCTCGTCCTGGTGGCGGACCGCGGCCTCCTGAGCCTGGAGAACATCGGGGAGCTGAGCGCGCTGGCTGATCAGGGCGGGCGCAATCTGGAGTTCATCCTCGCTGTCCCCGCCCGCCGTTACGCCGAACTGGTCGACACCTTCCGGGACCTGGCCTTCGATGCGGCGGGCCTTGCCGAAAGCGCCTTTGCCGGCCATCGCCTGATTGTCGCGCATGACCCTGGGCGAGCCGAAGAGCAGTCAGACCGTCGCCGCGCCCGCATCCGGGAACTGGAATGCATGGCTGAGAGGATGGTGGCCAGGCTCGACGCCCAGGACGAAGGCCGGACCGCTCGTGGTCGCCGCGCCTCCGACCGGGGCGCCTTCAGCCGCCTTGCCCGTGCCGTCGCCGAAGCCGAGCTGACCCGCTTCATCAAGCCCGACCTGCAAGCCGACCGGTTCAGCTGGAGCGTCGATGAGGACGCCATCGCCCGGGCGGAACTCTTCGACGGCAAGCTTGCCCTGCTGACCAACGCGCCTGACCTCACGCGCGCCGAGACCGTTGCCCGGTACAAGAGCCTTGCGGACATCGAACGGAGCTTTTGCGTCCTGAAATCCGACATCGAGATCGCGCCTGTCCATCACCGACTGTCCGACCGCATCCGGGCTCATGCACTGATCTGCTTCCTGGCCCTGGTACTCCATCGCGTCATGCGGATGCGCTTGAAGGCCAGGGGCCACAGCGCCAGCCCTCGTGCCGCGCTCGACCTGCTTGCCCGCATCCAGAAGCACACCGCGCATATCGGCGACCGCACCTTCAACGGCACCAGCAAGATCACTCCGGAACAACTCGACCTCTTCGAAAGCCTGAACCTGTC
>JAJDVJ010000192.1 GCA_022826205.1 Silicimonas sp.
CCTGAAAGCGCGACGGCTCCCGTGGTCAGCGAGCGGACATTCTCCACGAAACTTGCCGACATAACGAACTTCACCTCCACCGGCTTCGTGAAGATGGAATTCGATGCCGACAACGACGTTGAGTTGAATGTCGGCGACTACACGATAGCGAACAGCGTGGTGACGGTCCCGACCGCTGGCCGGTATGTTTGCATCGGCGCGATCGACGGGACGGCATCCGGGACAGGATCCAACAACCGCGCGCGCATTTACTCCCGGTTCGCTCATACCACGGGCGGAACGACCACCGGGCGGGAGACCGTGGGGCGCTCCTATGCTCGCAACCAGTACCCCGGCTTCTTTGAGATCACTGCCCCCGTTTCCGACATCATTGACTGTCAGGCGGGCGACAGCATCGAGTTGCAGGGTCATGTTGTCGAACAGGCTTCAACCGACACGATGGCCATTGACGGCAGCGCGTCCAAGTTCGCGATCTACCGGATCGGTACCGGCGCCAACGGTGGAACGGGACCGAAAGGGGACAAGGGCGATCCGGGCCTAGATGGCGGGCGGCTGGCCTTCGAGCAGATTGACCAGGACACCGACCACGACTACGTGGCGCAGCTTACGCCGACCTCCATTGACATGCCTACGGAGGACGGTCTCTACGGCATCCAGTTCACCGAGAACGACCACATCCACCTCTTCACGCTGGCCGCGCTGAAGGCAAAAGCCGCAAATGCGACCGGGACTGACGCCGCGACTGACGCGAACTCCCTTACTTTCGGTGACTACCACCTTGGCCGCAGTGAAAACCCGGCGGAGAAGATCGACGTGGGCTGGCAGGTGCAGGCCAATCAGGTCGTCACGCTCTACCGCGTCGGAGCGGGCCTGACCCAGGCCACTCTCCACAATCTCAATGCGCTTCCCGATGTTGACGATTACACCGAAGGCGCTCTGGTCGTCGTCGGCGATATTCTCCATGAGTTGAAGGACGTTGACGGTGTAAAGTCGTGGGAAGTTTTCCTGTTTGGAGCCGAAACGGGCCGATACCGCGTAGCCGCCGACATGAAGGCCAAGGACTTCATCCCCTACGACGCTCAAGTTCATGGTTCGGATATCACTTATACCGCCCTGACACGCACCGGCACATTGTCTGCACGTGCTGCGGTCCTGTATGCAGGAACCGTTGAGGCAGGAGCCTTTTACGGCGGAAGGTCGAACCTCAGTTCATTCAGCGATTTGCACACATGGGAACGCACGAGCGCGGGAATAACGATCACGAAACCAACGATCAACGATGACGATCGGGATGGTGTCACCGCGCCGTTGAAACCGGCGCGCTTGGGTTCAGGCGCGATGGCCGCAAATGCGGACCTAAGCCGACTGCTGATGTTCGGAGGCGAGGAATACCGAGACTCGTCCCATGAGCGCGATGTTAACGATGTTTGGGGCTTGGAGCTTCAAAACAACGGCAGTTACACCGCCCGCAAGTTCACGCAAAGCGGCGATGCTCCTGGTGCGCGCACAAGCCCGGTTCATGTCGGATCGACGGATCAGGGCATACTCGGTTTCGGGGTGGACAACGAGCCGAGTGCCGTATGGCCAGCAGCGATGCGGCAGTACTCCGTAAATTGGAGCGCCCACACGATCACTTGGACGCTAATGCGTCAGGTCGGCACCGTTCCGCATGGGCGAACGGCGGCTGTGGCGGGCGGGCATTTCGTCCCGACTGACAACCCCGATCTCACAATCATCGAAGGCTTCTTCGGTCTCGGTTACGGGGGTAGCGCACTGCGAAGCGATTGGGCACGGTATCACGCCAATCTGACCACGGGGATCATCACGTATGAGACCCTGACTCCGACCGGCGATGTCCCAAGCAACCGAACGCTCGGCGCGGCAGACGGCGACGGATCGTCCGGCTTGATCGTCGGCGGTGCAGCCAACAACGCCACGCTCAACGACGCCCACCGCTACCTCGTGAATGGCGACACCATCGACTTTGAGAGCCTGAATTTCACGAGTGGGATTGGCGGGCGTGACGATCTGCTGCTGGTAGGCGACGAGCGCGAAGGACTCGTTGGTCTTGGCAGCACAGCCGCCGCCTTGGTCAACAACAACCCCGTGAACACATTCCACAGCTACGCCGTGTCTCAATCTACGTGGGAAAACAAGCGTACAGATTTGTCCGGGCTGGCGCGGGTGCTCGTGAATGAATCAGCGTTTGACCCTTTGCGCAACCCGGCGCCGACGAAAGACCTCATCGGCAGCGTAACCCCGTCAGGGAATACGCTGGCTGGCCATTCGTGGACCATTCCATCGGCGCACCAAGCCCTTATTTCCAGCGTGGATAGAGCGGGCGCGACCAGCGGCACCGATTGGCTGCAAATCCCAATGGTTGACTATATGCGCCATGACCTCGGCTATGATGGCGTTGTCATCGAATCTGAACGACACGGCGCGGCTCGCAATCCTCTGACAAGCGTGAAGATACCGTTCACGGCATTCAAGCGGGCGCACGAGACCACGCCATTTGGTGCCGGACTGTTCAAGAACGTAGACAACGCCAATCAGCACATAGATGCCGTGACGGATCAGGCGGGAAGCCGATTGCGCCTGCGCCTGCACGTCGGAAGCCCGGACAACGGCACCACTCTCAAGGTCTATCTGGCTTCATGACTCTTCAAAGCCATATCGTTCAGGGGTCTCTGGCGGAGAATTCATCCCCCCAGGTGGCGCCGGAGGCCCCGCCAGCCGGGACCGCCAAGGTGAAAGGAAAGTAAATGAACACTCAGGAAATTCTCACATTAGGCGGAATCGCCGGGGCGTTCCTGGCGATAGGGCGGCTGTTCTTCATGGTTCGCAGCGGCGGTGCGGAGAAGCAGGAAATGGTCGATGACATCAAATGGCTGAAGGATGAAGCGGAGAAAAACCGGGCCTTCAGGAAGGAAATGTATTCGCGCATGGACGAGATCAAGCAACTGATCAACGACATGCGCCTGGAAAGTTCTCAATCCCATGCCGCGATCGAAAAGCGGATCGCCGTTCTCGAAGTTTCCGGGTGCTCGCCCGCAAAGAAGTGAAGACAGGTTCAGCAACATGAAAGGAACCTAAAATGGAAGCTGCAGCACAAATCGACCTCAACGCAATGCCGGAAGGCGCAATCGCGGCGCCCCCGGATCACCTTGACACGGCTTTCGCCAATCCCGTCGATCCGGTTCAGCGTCGGGCGCGGAACGGCGAATTCCGGTACGGCGACCCCGAATTCTCCGGCGTCGATGACACGTTCGTGGAGTTCTACAAGAACCCCGTCAAGAACGCCGACTACATCAAGAAGGAATTCCCCGGCGACAGGTTCTTCAAGGTCGACCGCGCTGTCACCGAAGAAGACAAGATGCAGTACGCCGACAAGTGGAACCTCTATCTCAATCAGGAAGACCAACTGAAAGGCCAGACGCGGCTGACCAACGTTGGCTGGCTTGCTCCTGCGGCGCGGGACCGGCTGTCTGAAGCGCGGATTCTCACGGTCGAACAGCTTGCCCGGGTGACTGACACGAACCTTGATCGCCTTGGGCCTGGAATGCGGACGTTCAGGCAGCGGGCGAAGCAGCATCTTGGCGAAAAGGCGCAGTACCAGAAGGCGCACGATGCCCACAAGGAAGTTGAGGCGCTTCGGGCCGAGAACGCTGAAATCAAGGCGCAGATGGCGAAGCTCATGAAGGCCGTCGAAGCGTCCCAGGCGGCGCCGGCGAAGCGCGGACGCCAGGCCAAGGCTGCGAAGGAAACGGAGAATGCAGGATAACTTCCTCCAGATCGCTCGCGAAGTCGCTTCCGTCGTAGGGATGAAAGACATTTCGTCCCTTGTCGGGAACCCGGAACCTCATGCGCGGTCAATGCTGACGCTCCTGAACAGGGGCGGACGCATACTCGCGCAGGAGCGCGGGTCGGACGATCAGGGCTGGGTCGTGCTCACGCAGGAGTTTCTGTTCACGACGCAGGCCGGGGTTGAAGAGTACGAATTGCCTGAGGACTATCAGCAATTGGTGGACGGCACGGTATGGGATCGCAACAGCTATCGCGAAGCCCGTGGAGCGCTGACGCCCCGCGAGTGGCAGTCAATCAAGTCCGGCCTCATCGAGACCACAAGCATCACACCGAACTACCGGTTGCGCCGTTCGTCTCAAGGCACGGGCAAGTCGTTCTTCATAGACCCCGTGCCGTCGTCTTCGGAAGAACTCGTCATTGAGTATACGTCAAAATTTTGGCTGACGAACTCGACCGGGACCGAGTTCAGGCGCAAGATCGAGTCGGACACGGACGTCCCGCTCTACGATGACGATCTTGTCATTCTCGACCTTGAATGGCGGTTCAAGCAATCGCGTGGCCTGAGTTTCGCGGCAGAGCTTGCCGAATTCGAGATCGAGCGCGACCGTCGCTTGGGCAAGGATCCCGGACCCCGAAAGGTCTACTTGGGTGGAGGGCGGCGACTGTCGTTCCGCGACCAGGTACCCGAAACCGGCTTCGGCGGCATTGCGGTGAGATAGGCCATGTCGCTGTCGCACGCCATAGGACAGACGGTCAGAAAGCATGGCGGCGCGTCCATCGGGGCGCGTCAGCACCTTGGCAGGCGTCACAACATCCAGGCGCCGGTGTCGGGGCTGAACACCTCCGACGCATGGGCCGCGATGCGGCCAAAGTATGCCATTCATCTCGACAATTTTTTCCCCGAGTCCGGTGCGGTCGTCCTGCGCAGGGGATGCCGGGAACATGCTACAGAAGTCGGCAACGGCGAAGTGCTGTCTCTGTTTGCCCACGAGAGCGGGACCGTTTCCAAGATGTTCGCGGTCGGGGGCGGAACGCTCTATGAAGTGAGCGACAATGCGGCCGGAACGAGCCTGAAATCCGGGCTGACAAGCAGCCGGTGGCAGACCGCCATGCACGGCGGGCATACTGTTATGGTAAATGGCGAAGACGATCCGCTCCGGATTCTCCCTGCCGGAACGCTTGCCGCCGCCCATGGATGGTCAAAGGCCAGCGGTCAGGACTCTATACCCTTCGCCGCCAGCCAGCTTTACCGGGTGCTTCCCTTCAAGGGACGACTTTTCTTCCTTCAGAAGGACACGGCCAATCTATGGTACGGCGGTTTGGGATTTGTCCAAGGCGAACTGACACGCTTCGCGCTGGACCGCGTACACCCGGACGGCGGAAACGCCATTGGGCTGGGAACGATCACCATTGATTCCGGTGACGGCGTGGACGACCTGCTCTGCATCTTTTTCGATTCAGGCGCGGTCATCGTCTATCAGGGCGCGGACATCAGCAGTTCCTCGTCCTGGAGCCTCGTCGGCATATGGAAGATCGGAAGGCTTGTCGGCGACAAGGCCGTGTTGAAGTACGGCGGAGACCTGATCGCGCTGACGGATGACGGGGTTGTCTCCGTAACCAAGCTCACGACCGGTGGAGAACTCGAAGCGGGCAACATGCGCGGCAATCTCTCCCACAACATCGCCAACAGGATCTCGGAGATGAACATCCTATACGGCGACGTGACCGGATGGGACGCGGCTTTGCACACGCCCGCAAATTGGCTTGTGATCAATGTGCCGGTCCAAGGTGGCATCCAATACGTTCGCAACACGCAGACGGGCGCCTGGTGCCGCTTCACGGGCTGGAACGCCCGGTGCTTCACGCGCTGGAACCGGAAACTCTACTACGGCGGCACAGACGGTCGGGTCTACGAAACCAATGTTGGCGCGAGCGACAACGGAGTCCCCATCGAAGGCGACTGCCGAGGCGCGTTTCAGTATCTCGGATCATCGGCGGACAAGCGGTTCACGATGGCGCGGGCACTCGTGGACGCCGACGCAAACGTGAGTTTTGTGCTCGGAACCACAACAGACTTCAACGAAGACGGCGGGCTTGAGGCCCCGACAAACATTGTCACGGGCGGAGCCAAGTGGAACGCGACAAAATGGAATACGGCCAAATGGGCTGGCGGCGTTTTCTCGCTCCAAGAATGGCAAAGTTTGAATAGGGATGGAACGGCGATCAGCGTCAGGCTGAGATCGTCGACCACCGGTGCGCGGCTTAGGTATTATGCGGCAGACGTGATTGCCGAACGCACTCAGGGCCTGCTGTGACCGCCCCCATCGCATTCGCAAACGCCGATGATCTCATTGTGCCATGGGTCGCAGAAAGAATTCCGATGCCTGCTTCAGATTTCGGCATGTGCACCGCCTTGGGCATCACGCTTGATGGGCAGACCATCACATGCGGTGTCGTTTTCAACGAATATCGTGTCGCAGAATTTGGAAACAGTCTTCAAGCGACGATCGCCGCCGACCGACCGGGATGGGCGACAAAGCGGACCTTGGAGGCGATGTTCGCCTATCCGTTTTCGCAGATGGGCTGCAGCCGATTGTGGGTTCAAACGGCGAAAAGGAACCGGAAAGCGCGGCGTTTAGCCGAACGACTCGGCTTCAAGTACGAAGGGACTGCGAGACAGGGTTGGGATGGGAAGGCTGACTCGTGCGTTTACGCAATGTTGCCGCATGAGTGCCAATGGATTTGCCGTGCCTAGTCGTGTCTGCCTCGCCGAGCCAATCCTCGCCACGCAACGCCGTGCCCCGCCATGTCTGCCGTGCCGAGCCGGGCCATGCCCTGTCCAGCCACACCCCGCCGCGTCTGCCTTGCCCCGCCCCACCGGACCGCGACACATCGTGCCCCGCCAGGCCATGTCTGCCTTGCCTTGGAGATGTGACCCGGCTCGCTTCAAGATGGACTGTGCTGGCGAATGCCTGCCCCTGTCTCTCCAATGGCGCGAGAGGCCCAACGCGGGTCGCAGAAACCATAGCGCAAGTGACCGGAAATGTCAATGGACAGCAAGCATTTGGCGCATTATCATGAATAACGAGAAGCTCTGAACGGATTATCAAAAATGGGCAAAAAATCTGGACCCAAACCACCTGATCCGGTTCGGACAGCCGAAATGCAAATGGCCGTCAACAGGCAGGCTGCCCGCGACAACGCGCAAATGTCTCAAATCGCTCAACAAACTCCGTTTGGTCGGACGTACTGGACCGGAAATTTGGACGACGGAAGCCGGATGCAACACACCGAATTGCACCCACTTTTGAGCCAAATCGTATTCGGCGGATCGCCGGGTGGAGGCAAGGGCGGTCGTCCGATGGGTCCACCTATGGGTGGCGGACGAATGCCGCCGCCGCGTCTTCCGCCGCCGAGGCGACCGATGATGCTTCCGCCTCCAAGTGGGGGGATGCGCTGATGAGTTTTTTATTCAATAAGGACGGCTCTGGTTGGGGGAAAGGGCCTGGTAGCTCACCTCCTGGCAATGCTGCGCCAAGCGGCAAGGGTGGCTCCAAGCCGGACACTGGTGCTGCTGCCCGTCCCAGTTCCAGCAAAGGCGGATCGAAGCCGCAATGGGATCCGGTTGGCAGGACGCCGGAGACGGCGCAGATTCAGAAATCAAGCCCTACGAGCTCGCCCGGCCTGATCGGCCAGATTTACGACGCGACGAAGGATCCGATTGACTTTTCGTCCATGCCGGAAGTCACCGCAACGAACTTCGGCGGACTTCCGAGCGTCAATGTCGGAAATTTTGAGCGTCTCAACATCGCTAATTTGCCTGGAGTCGACAACAGCCGCACGTCCTACGTTCGGGACAGGGGCGATCTTGCCGGACGGATCGAAGGCATGATCGGCGAGCGGCAGGGGCAGCTTGGACAGTTGGGCCAGCAGTTCAATAACCTGGAAGGCCGGTACACGAACCTTGAGGCGATGCTTGGCGACAGGCAGGACGAATTCGGCGGCTTGCAACGTGCGCTGGCCGGATACCGCGATGACGTGGGCGGCATCCAAGACAAGTACCACCTGAGCGGCCCCGGTTCGTTTGGGGACGAGCGCAAGAGCATCGAGAACGCCGTTTACGAAAGGGCCATGAACCTTCGCCGTGCCGATGACGAGCGGCAGGAGGCGGATGTTCGCAACCGGCTCTGGCAGCAAGGTCTGGCTCCGGGCAGCGAGGCTTACAACGAGGAACTCAATCGGCTCAGTCAATCGCGTGACCGCGCTATGAACGACCTGTCACTTGGTGCAGTCATGGCCGGGGCGCAGGAGCACGAACGGCTTGCCAACCTGCTTGCCCGCAACCGGGCGCAGGAAGTTGGCGAGGCGGGCGGCATCTTCGACCGGACGGGGCAGACGTTCGACCGGGGCGGCAACCTGTTCAACGAGGGCCTGAACACGTTCGGGGCGGGCAACAACCTGTTCAACGCCGCGACGGGGCTGTTCAACTCAGGCGGTCAGGTCTTCGGAGATGCGCTTGGCGGCGTCAACTCCATTGAGGGCTTCAACCGGGCCAACGAGGCGGAACGTGGCGCCGAGTTCGGGCGCGACATGGGGTATCGCGGCCAGATCTTCGGGGAGCGTCAGGCGGAGAACCAGGTCGCGAACCAGATACAGCGTGATCGTCACGCGCAGCAAATGGCGATCCGTCAGCAACGTGCGGCGGAGGAAGCGCAGCGTTTCGCGCAGGAGCAGTCGTTGCGGCAATCGGCCATTCAGGAATCGATCCTTGGACGGACGCAGCCTGTCAGCGACTTGGCGAACATCTTGGGCACGACCGCACCGGGCGGCGTTCCGGTGATGCCGAGCTACACGGCTCCGCAGTACAGCGCACCCGACATCATGGGCATGACGGGATCGAACTACGCCGCACGGGCCAACGCGGCTTCGGCGCGGACGGGCGGTATGTTCGGCGCGCTTGGGAGCATAGGCGGTGCATTGTTGTCGGATCGTCGCTTCAAGGAAGACATCCGCGAGGTCGGGCGCTTGAACAATGGGCTGCCTGTCGTGGCCTTCCGCTACAAGGGGGCGCCGCACACGCACATAGGGCTGATCGCGCAAGACGTTGAAAGAGTGATCCCGGAAGCGGTGATCGATGTTCATGGTGTCAAGGCGGTGAATTATGCCGAGGCAGTGAAGGAGGCGGCTTAGATGGCAAAAGGCGGCTCAAAAACAAACAGTTCCGGTGGTGGTGGCAACATCACGTGGTCCGGGCCGCGCATGAAGCCGTCCGGCAAGATCGTGCGTGTTACAGCCGACCATGGCGGGGGCCGAAGGCCGATCACTCGTGGCGAGGTGCAGAACAAGACGACGAGCACTGGCGGTGCGCTCGTGAATGCCGTCAGGTCTGGTTTTAGGCCGAGTGCCATAAACAACTACAATGAACGCTTTGCCCGAGAGCGTGGGCATCCGAGTTATGCCAGCTACCGAGAGGCCCGACACGGCAACATGCCTACCTATACGGGCAATGACGACGACAACGACACTTCGCGGCTCGCGAAGACGATGGCCAAGGCGCAGGTGCAGCCTCCTCAGCAACCATCGTGGGGCGGCTACCAATGGAACCCGCAGGACGAGCGGCAAAGACTTCTCGGTCTTTTGGGCATGAGAACGCAGAGCGGCCATTCATGGGGTTACTCGCCAGGACTGTTGATGGCGCTCGCGGGACTTGGACTATTCGGGAGATAGGACATGCCTGACAGGATGGTGAACGATCCGAGCAAGCTGGCCCGGCTCATGGCGCTGGCGGAACGGGCGGGTGTGCCTTTCCATGCTCCTGGAACAAGCCCGCAGGCGCAAGGCTTCACGCCAATGGAAGGGCCGACAAACATGAACGTTCCTGGCGACTGGGAGCGGACGCCTTACGAGGCAGGATACATGCCAATGGAAGGCCCGCCGCCCGTTTGGCAGAAAGGTGCGGATGACGCCATGGATTTTGTCGAGACTCCGGAACAAAAGGCGTGGCGCGAAAAGACGTTCCTGCTCGATCAGGCGAGACAGATGGACGGACTTCATCGCAAGACTCTGGCTGAAATTCTCGCAGGAGTTTCCGGCATGAGCAACGCTTTGCGGAGGGACTGACATGCCGGCCCAACTGTTCGACGTATCCCCACGCGGCTCAAGTGCCTACTCGGTGCCGACGTTCAGCGCCCTGTCGCAGGGCCTGAGCCAATTCGGCGCGGGCATTGGCGCCGGGTTGCAGGAGCGTCGTCTGAAGCGAGAGGCTGCGGAGAAAAAGGCGAAGGCTGACGCAGCGTTGAAAGCCGCGTTCGGGGCCTTCGAGCAAGGCGGCAATGACGCCGTGTTTCAGGGGCTGGCAAGCGGTGCGTACGGGGATGACGTGCTCAAGTCTCTTTTCCCCGTGATGCAGATGCGGCAAGCGCAGGAAAATGCGGATCGCGAATACGATCTGGCACTGAGAAAGCTGAATGCAGGGTCCAAATCCACGCCGAAATTCAGGAACTACTGGGATCCGATCAACAAGAAGGTCACGGAAGTCGAGGTCGGAAGCGAACGGCATCTGAGACTGAAAGAGGCCGGTGGGTATCAGATTGGTCAAGGCGAAGGGACCGCAGAAGATTTGGCGAATCTTGGCGGCGACGAAGACGCCGCTTCCAAGGCAATGGGTGCGTTGCAGAGATGGAATGCAGGTTTGCCGGAGATCAATGAGGGAATGCAGTTCCTGACGACTCCCGAACAGTTCAAGGGCAAGGCTCTTGCTTTCGCTGAAAGGTTGGGAATCGACATAGGCGAAGGCAACAGGGACGATCTTGCCGCGCAGGCCGCGTTCAAGCGCACCGTCATGGAGCAACTTTCGCTGTTCATCAACGAACTTTCGGGCGCCGCCGTTTCGGAACAGGAAGCCGAACGCCTGATGAAGGCGATGCCAAACCTCAATGACAGCCCCACGGAGTTCAAGGCCAAGTATGACAGCTTGATCAACCAGCTTGAAAGCAAGGTGAAATCCTTCGCCGGAGATCAAGCCGTCGAAATGCCGGAAATGGCGCTGAACGATCCTCCCACGGGCGTGAGTCCGCTTGACGTGATCGATGCAGTGGACGGTGCGGGGCAGGCGCAGGCCGCGCCTGGCGGCATCCCATCGATAGATGCGATTGGCGAAATGACCATGCCGCAGATCAATCAGGTGGCACAGGCCGTGGTCGACGCATTCCAGGCCGGGTCAATGCCTGCCGAGGAAGTGGAGGCGTTCAAGGCCGCGATAGGAGCGCGGACGCAGGCATTGCAGGCACCAGCGGCACCTGGAGCCGTGACCGCCGACGCCACGCCGTCCGTCATGGGCGCGGGGCCGAGCGTTCCCGGTGCGCCGCAAGCATTGACTGCGCCGACCATGGCGGGAACAGACGCGGGTGTCAGTGCACTTGGCGGCAGCCCTGCCGGTTCGGCACCTGCCGCGCCCGGAGGCGCACTCAAGCCCGACTTGTCGCACATCGTGCTGGACAAGCCGCCGACTGCGCCGCCCACGGTTGAAGCAGTGAGCAAGATGGATGCTGCGCAGATTGCCGAGATAACCTCCGATCCTGGATTTTGGGTCAAGTATCCCCACCAAGTTGCGAACGCGATCATGAAGCGCAGAAAGGAACTGGCGCAGGCGGCAGACAATCGACGCCGCAGAGCGCCTGAACGTGACCTGATTCAATCGTATCGTTGGCTTTGGGGTGATTGATGCCGACCGGTCTTGAATCCCTCATGTCGCTCGACACGAGCAAGCCGCCGAAGCCCGCCAACGGGATCGACGCGCTGAACGCGCTCGACACGACGCCGGGCCACATGACGGCAAGCGGCAAGCGTGTGCCGGAGCTTTCCACGCTCGACAAGATTTTCGACTACATCAATCTCGGCGGGCACGGCTTGATGATGGGCGCGGGCGACGAAGCGCAAGCCGCCATGTCCGGTCTCGGATCGGTGATTGGTGGCGGTGAGTTTGGCCCTGCCTACGACAAGCGCTTGCGTGAGTCGCGAGATTACCTGGACGAAGCGCGGGATCGCACCGGATGGGGCGGCACGGCTGCGGAGATCGGCGGATCGATTATCCCTGCCGTGACGACCATGGGCGCAAGCGGTGCATCCGCCATTGCACCTCCGCTTGCCCGCGTGATTTCGGGACTTGGCACAGGAGCGGCGTCAGGAGCGGCGTACGGCTTCGCTGAGGGCGAGGGCGGTTTTGAGCCACGGGTTCGCTCAGCGGCCATACCGGCTGCAGTGGGCGGCGCGTTGGGTGCTTCCGGGCCGATCTTGGGCGCCGGCATCGGAAAGAGGATGGAGGCCAAGGCGCGAAAGCGGGCCGCGAAGGCGGGCGACGTGCCAAGAGACACCGTGGACATTCTTCAGAACGTGTTCGACGTGGACACCAACTTTGGCAGCAAGCCGATCGAAGTGCCCGACCACGGCATGTGGGCAGACGTGGGGCCGGGTTCCCGCGCCATGATGGGGCGCGTAATGGAGGACACGGGCGGGCGCGTGGACGACATCGCCACCACGACGCGCCGTGATGCCAAGGTTGCCGACTTCTTCCGTCCGAAGGAAACGTTGACGGAGTCCGCGATCCGGGAGCGGATTGCTGAGCGCACATCGCAAGCGTCGGACGACCTGCGTCAGGCGATGGATGACACGCTGGGTGTTCCCATGGGGCAGAAGTCGACGGAGACCGCGCTGCGGGAAACCAACAAACCAGCGATGAAGGCGGCGTATGATCGCGCCTACAACTCGCCCATCGATTACGCTTCCGAGGCCGGGCAGGACCTGGAAACGTTCCTGATGACCCGAATCAGGCCCGAAGCATGGAAGCGGGCCAAGCAACTCATGGCAGAAGAAGGTGTAGAATCGAAACAGCTTATTGCAAGGGAATTGCCAGACGGTTCGTTCAAGATCGAACGAATGCCGGATGTGCGGGAGATTGACTATCTCAAGCGCGCCTTGGATGACATCGTTTCGAGAGAAAACGCCGCTGGCGGTAAGTTGGGCGGAACAACGGCCATGGGAAGGGCCGTTGGAAACACGGTCAGGGAACTTCTTGCGCTTACCGACGAAGTGGCACCGGCTTATGGACAGGCACGGCAGGTAGCATCGGTTCCGATCCGGCAAAGGGAAGCCCTGAACACCGGCTACGAGTTCATAGCCAAGCAGGGCCGCAGCGCCGACGAGCTTGCGGACACGATCAAGAACATGCGGCCTGAGGACAGGGAGTTCTTGCGCCAGGGCGCTCGCAACGCCTTGGATGAATTGATGGCAGGCGCCAGGGACTCGCTCGTGCCCGTTCCGAGCGTGACGGGTTTCGTCTCCCGTCAGGCAATCGGCGACACCGAGGGGCAGGCGATAGTCAAGCGATTGACCGCCCGGAGCATGCGCGACCGGCTGACGGTTATTCTTGGCGAGCGGGAAGCCGACAAGCTGTTCAAGGAAGTGGACAGCGCGATCTCCGCTTTCGAGTTGGAAGGCTCGACACTGTTCAATGTTCGGAAGCACGCGGGCAAGCTGCTTGACAAGGCAACCGGCGAAGACCCGTCAGACATCCTTGGACAGATCATGCGGGGCAAGCCGGTCGCCGCAACAGGCGAGGCCGTGGGCCGAACGCTTGGACGCGGCATGGCAGACGACCTGATCCGTGCAGACAGGACGAAGGCAGGGCTTGCCGAGGTTTTGACCCGTCCTGCCGATCAGGCCCGCATGAGGGCGCTTCATGCTTCAGAGAGACCCGCGAACGCATACCGGCGCGGTCGGCGTCTCACCGAACTGCTTGCGGCGCGGGCGGGCATTCCTGTCGCCGCGTCGAACTTGATGCAATTCTACGGAGGGCAGTGACCATGCCTTGGAACGGAAACGGTCGATTCAACCGAACGAACGGCGTCTTCAACGGCCCAACCCTTTGGGATGCAACGGAAAATGACGATAGAGACATTCGCACCGACGATCACGACACGCACGACGAGGACCTGGCGAACGGCCTGGAGTTGTGCCTGACCCGCGACGGGCAGAATTCGCCAACTGCGGCGCTGCCCATGAATGGACAAAAGCACACAGGCGTTGCGGCCGCGAGCGCGGATTCGGAATACGCGCAATGGGGCCAGACGAAGACACGGATCAGCAATGCGGTCAGCACGCTTGAGAACAGTCTGGCGCCTTCCCTTGCGACTTTGACTGATGGGGCAACCATTTCATGGAATGTCGGGGAGAATCCGGTGGCGCAGGTCACTGCAGCCGGAAACCGGAGATTGGCAAATCCGACAGGTGCCGTGGAAGGCGGGGTCTACATCCTCACTTTCAAGCAGGATGCAACCGGAGGCCGCTCGTTGGATTACGAAAGTGATTTCGATTTTGGAGAGGAAGGACGGCCAACACTATCGGGTGGTGCAAACCGCGCCGACACAATGAGCTTTCTCTACCGCGACTCGAAGATGCGCCTGGTCGGTATTGCGAAGGGATTTTCCTGACGTGTCGCAGATCGCCGCCCGAAGACTTCTGGCAACGCTGCCAAGGGCCGAGCGGATCATCCGCGTGTCGGCTAACAGCCTTACAGTGCCGGAAGGTGCGAGCGCGACTCTTCGAGTCAGGCTTTCTTCGCGGCCGCGTACGGGGCAGACGGTCACAGTCACCGTCATGAGCAACGACATCACGGAAGCAACCGTGTCGCCGGGTTCGCGGCAATTCAGCGATTCCAATTGGGCGGATTGGCAGGACTTCACGGTTGCCGGTGCGCAGGATTCTGACGGCAATGACGAAAATTCGAGCATCGTGCTCGCCGCAACGGGCGGGGGATATGACGACACCGCCGCCGTTGCAGTGACCGTCGAAGACGACGAAAACAAGGGACTGCGGCTCAGCGACATGAGCCTGACAGTCGGCGGCACGGTCACGAGCCGCACCATCGGGGTCCGGCTTCGGACGGAGCCAACAGGCGACGTAGACGTTGCTGCATCCGTGACCGGAAATCTCGTTTCTGTTTCTCCGACCAGCAGAACGTTCACTCAGTCGACATGGAACGATCAACAGGTTTTCACGGTCAACCTGGATGACACTAGCGGCTCCGGGTCCTCGATATTGGCGCTTGATCCGAGCGGCGCAGACTACGCTGCCGTAGCGACTACGAACGTGCCTATCACGATTGAAGCAAGCATTCCCGGCGAAGTCACTAATGTCATGGCAACCGTTCGCAAACACGAACGGCTGACGATTGGATGGAACGCGGCCAGCCTGGCGACGAGCTACAACTTCCGTTTCAAGAAATCGACGGCGGCGAACTGGACGAACCGCACGGGGCTTTCCGCCACGCAGCAGATCGAGCGCGAACTGGATCCGAGCACGACCTATGACGTTCAGGTTCAGGGCGTGAACGCGGCAGGCACCGGGCCGTGGTCTACGTTGGTGCAGGTGGCCACGCTCACCGGCAACCGGCAGGTGATTCAACTGGCCGCGAGTGCATACAGTTACACATCCGTTCCGACGTCGACCTCGAAAATTTGGACATTCCGAATTAACAGGCCGCTCATTCCGATTGACGCGACGCTCCTTAGCTCTGAGCGCAACAATTTGGGCCTGCATCAAGTTGTCTTTGCCACGCACATTACATTGGGGTCGTATTTTTACGTGACATTCGGTGAAGGGACTCAGGCGGGCCGTAGGCTCTCAACAGCGTTTGATGCAACAGGCACCATGCAGATTATCACAGACACGGAAGAGTCCTTAGTCGTGACTAGTTCAACGTTGGGTGCTGCGTATCAATCGTTCGTCGGACAAAACGGTTTGACCCAAGAAAAATTCAACAATGCGTTTAATGCGCTTTCGACCACGGACGGCACCGAGGCCGCGACTCTGATTTTGCGGGACTATTCGCCTGACTGACGCTGAGGCGCTCACTTCGCTGGCTGAACTAGCCCAGAGTTCGCGCAGGGGATTTCTCCGTGGTCGAACTGCCCGGACCTAGCGGCTCTCAGTGACGCGCTCAGAGCCGCTGCCAGGGTCAAAGGCGTTCATTAGCCCAATCGCAAATGAATCGTCGTTCTTGGGGAATGTAATCGGCAGCGTCACGGACAAGCCGTCGAATGTTCGACTTCAACTTATCGTCCTGGATGCTCTGATCCAAGACCCGGAGTTCAAGGATGGTCTTCTGGATGAAGTCCTTGTTCCTGGTGGATTGTCGTCTTCGGCCTGCGGCTTCGCTGTTCAGTTTCCGTATTTTGAGCATGAAAACCACCGGGTCAATGGCTGTGGGTTCCCCGTCCACGTAGAAAATGGGCAACCTGTCCTTGTCTATCAGCGCATATTCCTTGCCGTCGATCTCTTGGATCTCGCACAGCCTAATGGATGTCAGATTCGTGTTATGATCGTGACCGTAAAAGAAAACGTCTTCCCGGACGTATGCGACTTCGTGCAAGCCCTGCTTGCTGGCCTTTGCTGCGTTAGTCCATTCATTGTTCATGATAGACGGGTCGATTTCTGGTCCTGTGCATAGAATTCGGGCTGGGGCTGCCATTCGTTTTCCTTTCTATTGAACGCGGACGTTGGGATCGCCGCACATTCAGCTAACCGCCTTCAGAAGCCGATTGAGATTGAGCGTCTCGTTGAAAGCGTCGGGATCCCTTTCCGCCTGATCTTCAAGCATCTGTGTCCTCATGTACGGACCTAATGCCTTCATCGCTGGGGCGAGCGTCTTTGACATGCCAATCTTCTCCAGGCCCGCGCCGACTTCTTCCACGCTGCGATCGTCTGTCTGCAGCAGTTTCATGAGTTCCGGTCGGTTCTCTCTCACGAAACGCTTCTTGTCGGCGGGGCTTAGGTTCATGAGCGACTCCACCCAATCCCTGATCTGTCGCTTCACCTCCGTCAGAAGGCAGTTGTCGAATTCATTCATGGCTTGCTCCTTTGTTTCAGCATCGCGTCGGTAAAGGCGAAATTCCACCGCGCCCGTCTCCAAGCGGCATCAACATGGTTCTCGCCCTTCACAACCATGTCTTTTGGCATCTCCGGCGCGTTCATCGCGATCCGATCCCTGAGCGACTCAACCGGCTCCCAATTCGCGCTCTCAGGCAGCGGATCGCCGCGCTCCGGAAAGTGATCGCTAAAATTCGGGGTAGGAACCTTCTCTTCCACCGGGCGCCCCATAGACGATCCCCCGATGAACGCTGGCTTGTCATCCACGGTAACGTCAGCCTTTACGCCATCGCCCAAGTAATGAGCACCCAACTGCGCGTTGGACCGCTTCATATATGCTTCAGTTATTTCATCCAGAGTCGGCTCGCGTTCAGGTTTGGCAGGCACATGACGCCTCCGTATCTCACGCGACAAATCCTTCGCGTCATTCGCCCGCTTCTTGATCGCTCTCAGGTTCTCACGGCATCCGTCAGGATCGCTGTCAACCAGCCCGACGATCTCCTGCGCAAGCTTCGTGATTTCATCCGCGTCCCGAATGTCAAATTTCTCACTCGCAAACATCACTCGTCCTCCCTCGGTCGAAGCATCCGCAAATGGCGCTCAATCGCGTAGCAATGGCGCATAAGATTGTCATATCCGGCCTTCGATATCTGATCAGGCAGGATGTTCTTCGCTTTGTAGACTCCATCCATTGCGCCCTGCCACGCTTCCTGGCGGACGCGCTTCATGCTCTCTTGCTGCGGATCGCTCATTGTCGTGCCTTCCTTTCAGTTCATTCTCGCATTCGCGATATCAATCACTGACGTTTCTCTAGTCGTTCCAACATTGAGTATGTCCATCGTCCTGCTGATCTGAGACGCGAACGCGAGATGAGCCATGCTTGGCGGATCTTCTGGCTCCATCCCTTTGACGAATTCGACGGTCCAAAATCCGTCGCAAAGTGCCGCGTAGATTTTCTTTTGTGCTTCACTTGGATCCCTTTCCCAGAAGGCTTTCTCAACCCACTTTTGCCCTGGCGTTTTGTCTATTGAATCTGACATGATCGCTCTTTTCAGTTGGAGTGAGTGTTTGGAAGCATTGCTGCTCCGGGCGTTGGTTCTTCGTTGAGATTGTTCATTTCGAGCCACTCCCGCATCGCCTCGTCATTTTTTCTGGATCGCCGCTCATGTGCGGTCTCGGTCGCTCTTGGTGCTGTGCCGTTGGCTGGCTCGATTTCGTCACTCCAGCATTCGCCGTGCAGCCAAGTCGAAAGGTCTTTTGCGAATGTCTGGGTTTGATCGCAAAAGGCCGCGTACTTCGTGATTGCCAAAAGGAGTTCTGTGTGAGTGACAGTGCCGGAATTGATTAGTCGAACGTACTTTTCCTTGGCCTTTTTCCGTCCTGACCGGATGCCTCTTCGACGCGGAGATTGCTGCCACAGTTCTTCAAAGCCATCATCGATCGTCCGCTCCGGCTCCGGTTCTTCAGGGGTCAACTCAAGTCCCGGAAGCGGAATGACTTCGGCACCATCGTCCTCCGGTGTCGGATCGGCAGGTTCGGAAGGCGGTTTCTTCGGCTTAGGGGCAGGCTCCGCGTCGACCGGTGTTTCGGGAACCTGGAATATCAGGTCCGTAATCCGGGTCGTGCTCGTGCCCCAACCGTTTTTCCGCTTTACCGGCAGACGCTCGATCACGCCGATTTTGGTAAGTCTCTGCATTCCACGGCCTACAGTGCGGAGCGGCAAATTGCAGTCCCTGCCGATGCTGGATCGCCCGGCGTGCGACATGCCCCGGTCATCGGCTCTGTCACAGAGACGCACTAAAATGAGGGCTTGAGTCGCCGTGAGGTCATATCCACGGATGAATGGCCAGGCTGCGTTCAAGTACTTGAATGACACTTGCGGCATCCACCCTTTCATTGCACACCCACGACTAACAGGCGGTGGGGCGGCGTTTGGGCGGACGCCTTCGCGGCGGTCCTTGCAGCCATTCCAGTGACGCCGCTGCGGTCGCCGTCGATTCGGGGTCAAATCGACGACCCTTAAAATACGGGCGATTCGCCATCCGTCAAGAGACAAGAATTTGGACATGAACTATTATGACTTGTAACAGATTGAAAATACTAAGAAACCTGTTCCTGACCTCGAAACATGCCTTGCCTTTGCTTCGCTCGGCGGCTGAGGAGGGTGCCAGCTCCAGCATCATCAATTTCGGCTCGTACGACGGATTCATCGCTGATCCTGGCCTGGCGGCCTATTGTGCCACGAAGGGTGCGGTTCATGCCTTGACCCGCGCCATGGCCTGCGACCACGGTCCGGAAGGCATCCGAGTCAATGCTGTTTGCCCCGGCTATGTTGACACGCCCATGCTGCAGAGCTTTTTCGAAGGCGAAGGCTCGGGTGGCGGTGGCAGGACCATCACGCAATTGCAAAAGGCAGTTCGCGACGTGCATCCCATGCGGACCTATGGTGCCCCGGAGGACATCGCGAATCTCGTCAATTGGCTGGCGTCCGACGAAGCGCGCTATGCCAGCGGGCAGCTGTGGATCCTTGATGGCGGACTGAGTGCACAGGTCCAGCAGATGAATCCTTGATGGCTCTGGAAGCGACCATGGACGAAGAGCTAGACGCGTCGTCTGTCAGCCTCGAAACGGCAAATCTCCGCATGGGATCCATGAATTTCGGGATCTTTGCGCCTCCCAGGAAGTTCGAATTGAGTCTGGATTTCCTCGCCAAGGCCAGGGACTTCATGCTTCCCTACACCTTCGCAACCTTTGCGGGCGCGATGAGGCATCTGGGCCAAGTACAAGGCACGACGTTCGGGTTTGAATGTCGTGATCCCAGTCACGTCTCAATGGTTGGACATTTTGTCGATAGATGTCTGGTAAGGTGTCCCATTTTGTCGAGTTTGCACTGGGAAGCCGGGTGGCGCCGACATCTCTGGCAGAAGCATGCTTTGGTGGGCGCCGATGCGACTTAAGGACAAGAAGGCAATTGTTACGGGAGGCAGCCGGGGGATCGGACGCGGAATCGTCGAGGCATTCGTGAAGGAGGGCGCAGCCGTTCTGACCTGCGGGCGAAGCCCCGCACCCGAAGACATTCCGGTGGATTGCGTCTGGATGACGGCAGATGTTTCCAGCGCCGTAGACATGGAACACTTGGCCGCGACAGCCGGGCCAGTGGACATCCTTGTCAACAACGCCGGAGTTCAGGTTGAGCGAACCGTCACAGCCAGCACGGATGCGGATTGGGACCTTGTTGTCGGCGTGAACTGCAAGGGCGTGTTCAATGCCTGCCGCGCAGTCCTTCCCCGCATGCGGTCAGGTGGCTCCATCATCAACGTCGGTTCTGTTTCGGGTCAGACTGCCGATCCGGGCATGGCGCTCTACAACGCGTCCAAGGCCTTTGTGCATGGCCTCACCCGTTCAATCGCCGTGGATCACGGGCCAAAGGTGCGTTGCAATGCCATTTGCCCCGGATGGGTCGAAACCGGAATGCTCGAAGCCGGGTTTGAACTTGCCTCGGACCCCGAGGCTGCCAGGCAGGACGCGCTCATGCGCCACGCGACGCGGCGTTTCGGGCGCCCTGAAGACATTGCCGCAATTGCCGTCTGGCTGGCGTCAGACGAGGCGAGCTTCGCAACCGGTCAGCTCTTCACAGTGGATGGCGGCATGACCGCCGCTTCGCCAATCAACCCGGGAATTTACTGATGTCGAAAATTGCACGAACCAGCGTCATTGGTGCGGGGCTTATCGGCGCAAGCTGGACGGCACTCTTTCTTGCTTCTGGCCGGTCGGTGGCGGTATTCGATCCGGCCACGGGAACCGAGGCAGCCGTTCGGGACCATGTCCGGAAGGCCTGGCCTGCAATGACCGAGATCGGGCTGACAAAGCGGGGCGATCCGGATCGGATCACCTTTCACGCGTCGCCTGAGGCGGCCGTTGAAGGGGCCGACTTCATTCAGGAGAGCGTTCCCGAACGGATGGCAATGAAACACGATACGTTTGCGCGGATAGAGCCACACCTTTCGTCCCAGGCAATCATCGCAAGCTCGGCATCTGGACTGACTCTTGGACAAATGCAGAAGGGATGGCGCTCGCCCGGCCGGTTCATTCTGGGTCATCCCTTCAATCCGCCTCATTTGATTCCCCTTGTCGAGTTGATGGCGAACGAAATTACGCAGCCCGGCGTGATTGAAGCTGCAGAGGCGTTCTATGCAGACATTGGCAAGACCACGATCCGTGTGCAGAAGGAGGTGCCAGGCCATGTCGCCAACCGGCTGCAAGCTGCCATCTGGCGCGAAGCAATCCACCTGGTCGAGAGCGGCGTCGCAAGCGTGGGCGACGTGGACAAGGCGATTGCGTCCGGTCCGGGGCTCAGATGGGCCGTCATGGGGCCGACAACGCTGTTTGGCCTTGGCGCCGGCCAGGGCGGGCTGGCGGCCTTTTGCGATCACTTCGCAGACACCTTTAACGGGTGGTGGGACGATCTTGGTTCACCGCAGTTGAACGACACGAACGCAAAGCTGCTCGAAGAGGGATTGGCGGTAGCCAATGAAGGACGTAGCGTGGCCGAGATGTCGCAAAGACGCGATGCAATGCTGGTTGCGATCCAAAGAGCGCTTGCCGAGATTGGTCCCGAATAGCACGACGCATGGAGCGCCGCGGCCGGAAATTCCGTTCTAGGAGGCCTCAATGGACGATTGGCAAGACAAGCTTCAGTTGCGCGAACTGATCGAGAACTGGGCCATATGGCGGGATGCCGGGCTCTGGGACAAGTTCCGCACGGTCTGGCATGACGATGGCCGCATGATGGCCACCTGGACCCAAGGCACCGCTGACGAGTTCATCGATATGAACAAGCAAGGCTGGGCCCGCGGCGTGTCGATCCTGCATTTTCTGGGAGGATTCAATTGCGAGATCGCGGGCGACCGGGCGGTCACGCAAACCAAGATGACGATCTCGCAGCGCGGCGAGGTTCACGGTGTTCTGGTGGATGTCGTTTGCACGGGGCGCTTTTTCGACTTTCTGGAGAAGCGTGAAGGAAAATGGGGAATGTGCCTGCGCCAGCCGATTTACGAGAAGGATCGGATGGACCCAATTGCACCGCGTGCGACGCTTGAACTTGATCAAGAGGTTCTGGACGCGTTTCCCGTGGGATACCAGCATCTTGCCTATCTTCAATCGCAGGTCGGCTATCCGGTCAAGAAAGACATGCCGGGCCTGAAGGGGCGCGAGGTCGAAGCGCTTTATGCCGCAGGGGCCGACTGGCTGACCGGAAAATCAAGGGAATTACATACTTGCCTAACCATCGGCCAGAAAGATGTTGCTATTTTGTTCCATATGTGCATTGTGTGGGAGAACGTGGACAACGCCCTGTCGCCAGACGCCATTCACGGGAGCGACCACATGACACGCGAAGCGTGGG
>JAJDVJ010000086.1 GCA_022826205.1 Silicimonas sp.
ATCTTCCTCTTCTCCTGCAGCGGAACCTGAACACCGGAGCAAAATGCCCGGATGAGAAGATGCTACTGGGAAAGGGAAAAGCCGGAAGGTGGGTCAAAATTGGACGCGACTCATGGGTCAGAATTGAACTGGACTTGACAATCCAGGCGATCGGTACGGCGGTTCGCGCCACGAGAAAGTGCGCGCCAGGCGTCCTGAAGATCCTTTCGACTTTCCAAAAGCGATGCGCAGAGTGGCGCACTTTGGTGGCGCGCCTGCGTGACGTGTCTCTCAGCGTCGCCAGGTCATCGTGAAACGTCCTGCATGCGTGCCTGTCCGGCAATTTCTCAAATGTCAGGCTTGATCCTGGATCGCGCCGCTACGAGATACGCAACAGGCAGTGCAGGCAAGGGAGAAGGTGCAAATGACTGGCGTACGTGAATCGCTGGCAGCATGGATAGAACGGCCGGCCGTTCAACGCATGATAATCGGCGTGATCATCTTAAACGCAGTCCTGCTCGGCATGGAGACGTCCGAACTGATCATGGCGCGTGCGGGTTCGTTCATCACGCTGTTGGACCGGATCTGCCTCGGCATCTTTGCGACGGAGATCCTGGCGAAGCTCTACGCCTACCGTGGTCGGTTCTTCGCTGACGGGTGGAACTTGGCGGATTTCATCATTGTTGCCGTTTCGCTCATGCCGGGGGCAAACACGCTATCGGTCTTGCGCGCGCTCCGGATTTTGCGGGCGTTGCGCCTTGTGTCTACGGTTCCAAGCCTCCGCCGGGTCATGGAGGGACTGATCGGCGCCTTGCCTGGGATGGCGTCGGTTCTCGGATTGACAGGTCTTATCTTCTATGTTGGCTCCGTCATCACCACGAAACTCTTCGGCGGTGACTTCCCTGAGTGGTTCGGCACGATCGGCCGGTCAGCATATTCCCTCTTTCAGATCATGACGCTCGAAAGCTGGTCCATGGGCATCGTCCGGGTTGTCATGGCAGACTATCCCTATGCCTGGGCTTTCTTCGTACCCTTCATCATCGTCACGACATTCGCTGTAATGAACCTCGTGGTCGGGCTCATAGTCAACGCGATGCAGCAGTCACACTATGAAGAGCAGTCCGGAGCGACAGACATCTACCGAGATGAGGTTCTTCGTCGTCTCGCCGCCATAGAAAGCCGGCTGGTAGATTCGGACAGGCACAAATGATTGGTTTGATCGTCGCGGATTTTGCGTGACGTCAAGGAGCCGCCTGCATGATTGCGGAGTCGTGGGTCAGAATCATGGTACGGGCATTGCTTGGCGGGATCATGAAACGACGCGCATGCAGCCTATGCCGGTGCGGCACCGTGAATTTCCTCAAGCGACATGGCTTTCGGCGCAGCGAGGCGCCGCCGGTCTAGCAGGCGACTTCCAGCAACGTCTCGTTCGATTGCAGGGTCGGGCCACTCCACGAGACCGACAGCGGCCCGTCCTGCAACGAATCTACAGGCGGCATCTCGTCTCAATGTCCGTTTCGCCAATGGATGCTCTGCGAACACAGATGCCGGGGCGAGCAAACGAACCTCGGACCTGCCCGAGCGCCGAACATGCTCGGGCGAGCCAAGCTGTCCTGTGCGGGCCTCGACGTGTTCCTGTCGCGCCAGTGTGTCCAGAAGTTGAGACCGCACTTCGTGGCAATCGGGCGTTATCAAGGCGGCTTGGCGAGGGCGACGAGGGCGTCATTGCCGAAGAGCAGCGGGATCGGGAAGCTGATAATTCCGACGCATGGGACAGCTGACAAGGCATACTGTTGACCAGATCTGAGAAGCGAGCGGGGCTATCGGACCGGGCCACTTGTCGACCGAACTAACAGCTCGGGTGGCACAAGTTCCCCACTTTCGGAGTCGCTTTCCTTGATGATGAGCGCGACAATCAGCTTGGCGGCCTTCGATCCAATTGTATGCGCCGGAATTCTGACCGTCGTCAGGCTTGGCTCGAAATCCTTGGACCCGTGGAAGTCGCCGATCCCCGTGATCGTCACGTCCTCCGGCACCGAGACACCCGACCTTTTGAGGGCATGAAGCGCGCCCCAGGCAAGAACGTCATTGCCGCAGATGATCGCCGTCGGACGCCGCGGGAACGAAATCAGCCTGGCAACCTTGTTCTTGGCTGCCGAGACGCTGTATGGCGTCTCCAATCTCCAATCCCTTGCGATTTTCAGCCCCTTGGAAGCGAGCGCATCCTCGACGCCGGACAGCCGCTGAAATGCCCGGTCATTTCCCGAAGTCGGTGGAAAGACCGCAGCAATCGAACGATGGCCGAGGCGTGCCACGTGGTCGCCAATCAAGCGGCCGGCCAGGTAATTGTCGGAGCCGACGCAAGGCATCGGGGCCTCGTCGGAGTAGTTCCAAAGCAGGACCGTCGGCGTGTTCTGCTGGCGCAAGAGGCCATACGTATCGTCGGAGTGGTCCAGGCCAATCAAGGCCATGCCGTCCACCCGATGCTCAAGCATTTTCCGGGCGATCGCATATTCGCGTTCCAGCCGGTAGCCATGCGAGGCCAGAAGGATCGTGAATCCCTGTTCCTCCACGTTTTGGGAGAAGCTCTGGATCAGTTCGGCAAAAATTGCATGATCGACTGTCGGCACGATCAGGCCGATCGTGCCGCCGCGAATGCCGTGGATTGTCTGGGCGGCACGATTGCGGATGTAGCCTAGCCGTCGCACCGCCGCGTCGATCCTTTTGCGAGTTGCCGCTTTGACCAATTCCGGATGATTGAAGCTGCGAGACACGGTCGAAGGAGACACGCGCGCAGCCTTGGCAACAGCAATGATGTCGGCCTTTTTCTCTTTCATATCATCGTGTTGACTAGCAAATCGCAGCCAAAAATGAAAACATTTGCAAAACTATTTTCATCACGTAGTCTGATCTGTCAACCGACTTGGGAGACAAAGGACACCCGAATTGGAATTTCTTGCTTACTTCGGGGAAGTGTTCACGCCGATCAATTTCGGCTTGTTGCTGATCGGCACGATTGGAGGGTTGCTTCTGGGTGCAACGCCCGGGCTATCGCCGACGATGGCGGTGGCGCTCTTGATACCTTTCACGTTCAAGCTGGAACCTGCGCAGGGGCTGATCCTTTTGGGCGCGGCTTACACGTCCACTGTTGCAGGGGGCGCGGTCAGCGCGATCCTGCTGAAGATCCCGGGCGCGCCGGCCAACATTGCGACGACGCTTGACGGCCACACTATGGCCAAGAAGGGCCAGGGCGCGCGAGCGCTGCAATTGTCGTTTTTGGCTTCTGCAGTTGGCGGCGTATTCGGCGTGCTCCTGCTGATATTTCTCACCCCTGTTCTGGCGCAATGGGCCTTGGCCTTTGGTCCATCGCACCTCTTTTGGTTGGCGATCCTGGGTGTCACCGTGATCGGCACGCTCGATTCCAGTTCTGTCGTGAAAGGTTTGCTGTCCGGCTGCATCGGGCTTTGGCTCGCCACCATCGGGTTCGACGACATAATGGGTGCGCAACGATTCATTTTTCACGATGCCGTGTCGGGCGGGATCAACGTGATCGCGGCGCTGATTGGGCTCTTCGCGATCCCGCAGGTGATCGGCATGTTCGCCAACGGGCGACGACCGCTTGGTGCCGAGATCCTGACCGTCGAAAGTCACCCGATCTCCAAGGCCTTCGGAGAGGTGTTTTCGCGGCTGCGAGCGCTGTCCATTGGCACCGCCACCGGCTCGATCATCGGTCTGATCCCGGGTGTCGGCGGACAGATCGCCGGGCTGGTCGCGTATGACCAGTCCAAGAAGATGAGCCCGGAACGCGACAAATTCGGAACCGGCCATTCCGAGGGTGTGATTGCGGCAGAGAGCGCCAACAACGCAATGGTTGGGCCTAGCCTCGTCCCGCTTCTGACCTTGTCGATTCCTGGCTCCCCCACGGCGGCAGTGCTGCTGGGGGGCCTCCTGATCCACGGAATTTTCCCTGGCTCGGACCTCTTCGACAACCATCCTGACGTGGCCTGGACGTTCATTAACTCGATGCTGATTGGTCAGGTCCTGATGTGCATTTTTGGGCTCTATGTTGCGGGGCTTGCCGCGCGCGTCGCTCAGGTGCCGAACGCGGTCATGGCCGCAGTGGTGCTGGGCTTGGCAGTATTTGGCAGCTATTCCGTGCAGCATTCGATGGGCGACGTTTATGTCATGGCCGCCCTCGGAACGGGGATGTATTTCCTTGAACGCTTCGGCTTTTCCGCGGCTCCGCTGGTTCTGGGTCTGATCCTGGGACCGATCGCCGAGGCAAATTTCGTGCAAGGATCCATGATCGCCAATGCAACGTCGAGTATCGGCAGCTACTTCTTCACCGGGCCGCTGAACCTGGCACTGATCGCAACCGTGGTCGCGTCGATCGGCTATTCGGTCTGGCTGGAACTGCGCCACCGCCGTCACACAGCGAAGGAGGAGGCGGTGGCCAAGAATGAGGCGACTTCATGACCGACCTGCCGCGCGTGCAACACGTTATCGCCAGCGGGCTTGTGGCCGCAGTAGGCGTTTCTGTGGCGTATATCAGCTATACTCGGGAACCAGCGGCCGCGTTTCTGTTCCCTCGGATCATCTCGACAGTTTTTGTCGTGCTGGCTCTTTGGACATTTGGCAAGGCGCTCCTTGGCCAAACCAAGATCGGCAATGGTCTGGACCTGGAGGCGATGATCAATATCGCGCCGGGCTTGGCCGTGTCACTGATCTTCGTCTTCTGGGCTGCGCAAACCTTGGGATTTTACACGGCCTCGACCATCGCGTCTTTTGTCTTGTTGTCGCTTTACGATCCTGCCCCGCACAGGGAACTCAAAACCTGGATCAAGCGCATTCTCATCACCGCCGGATTTCTGGTGGTCATGTACGGTCTCTTCGCGAGACTGCTGAGCGTCTTCACACCGCGAGAGATCTTCTTCTGAACCGCAAGAGCGGCAGACCAACCAGTCCAAAAGGAGGACCAACATGAAGAACCTGATAGCATCCGCCGCCATGGCGCTAACGGCCTTGGCCGGTGGCGCATTGGCTGACGACAACTACCCTGAGCGCCCCATCATGTTGATGGTAAGCTACGGTGCCGGAGGAGCTACTGACTTCCAGGCGCGAATCGTGACCATGACTGCGGGTAACGAAGATGCGCTTGGTATGCCGATCGCGATCATTAACAAGCCGGGCGCCGGCGGCCGCGTCGGCTGGAACTGGTTTGCCGGGCAAGCGGAATCCGATGGCTATACGCTCGGCGCCTACAACATCCCGCATTTCATTGCTCAGTCGATCGAAGGCGGCGTGTCCTATTCCGCCGACAGCTTTGAACCCATCGCCAACTGGGGCGCCGACCCTGCGGTCTTCGTTGTCGCCGCGGACAGCGAGTTCAACTCGATGAACGACGTCGTCGACTATGCGGCGGCCAACCCGGGCAAGCTGACGTTTTCGGGCGCGGGCCTCTTTGTCGGCCACCATATCGCCGCGTTGCAGCTGGAAAAGGCAGCTGGCGTGAAACTGGCCTACATCCCGAACAACCAGGGTGGTGCTGGCGCAATGAAAGCCGTCATCGCCCGCGAAGTTCTCGGTGGCGTCAACAACCTGTCGGACGCGTTCCGGGCGCGCGAGGCTGGCAACGTCAAGATTCTCGGCGTCTTCGATCTGGAACGGAATGATTTCCTCCCTGACGTGCCGACGCTGAAGGAGCAAGGTTTTGACATCGACAACTCATCGGTGAACTTCCGCGGAGTGATGGTGCCAAAGGGTACGCCACAGCCGATCATCGACAAGCTGGCTGAAGTGGTGCCGACCATGTTCGCCAACGGTCGCGTGGCCTCCAGGATGAAAGCTGGTGGCTCGCCCATGCACATCATGACCCGCGACGAAGTGATTGAGATGTGGAAGGCCCGTGAAGTTGCGTTGACAGAGCTGCTCGCCGGGCTCTGATGCCACGAGACCAAGTGTAGGGTGGGCTTGATGCCCACCCTGCCGCCATTCCTGACGGAAGGTTCCATGAACGCTCCCGATCCCATCGCAGAACTCGACGTAATCGTTGCGCGATCCCGGACTGCACAGGCCGCCTACGAACGAAAGGGAAGCCAAGATCGTTACGACCGAGCCGCGCAAGCCGTTGCGTGGGCGATCATGGAGCCCGCGCGCAACCGCGAGCTGGCCGAGCTGGCCGTCGCAACCACTGGGCTCGGCAACGTGCCCGACAAGATTGTCAAGAACCATCGCAAGACACTGGGGTTGATGCGCGACATCATGGGAGTGAAGACCCATGGCGTGATCAGCGACGATGCCAAATCCGGCATCACCGAAATTGCCCGTCCGATGGGTGTCATCGGGGCCATCGTGCCCTCGACCAATCCGATAGCAACGCCTGCCAACAACATAATTAACGCGCTGAAATGCGGAAACTCGATCATGGTGGCACCTTCGCCCAAGGGTGCCGCAGCGTGCGAGCGATTGCTGGAGTTCATCCATGCCGAGTTCGCCAAGATTGGCGAAGATCCCGACCTGGTGCTCATGGTTCCTGCGCCCGGTTCGAAGGAAAAGACCCAGCGCTTGATGAAGACCTGCGACAAGATCATCTGCACAGGCAGCCAAGACAACGTCCGCCGCGCTCAGGCCGCAGGCACGCCTGCCGTTGCTGTCGGTACTGGCAACGTGACCGTGATCGTCGACGAAACCGCCGATCTTGACGCAGCTGTCGAGAAGATTCGTGCGTCGAAGACATTTGATAATGCCACGTCCTGTTCGTCGGAAAATTCAGCCGTAGTTGTCGATAAGGTCTACGAGACCTTCGTGGCCAAGATGGCTTTGGCCGGCGGCGCACTGATCGACGATGAGGCCGGCGTTGTCGCCAAGCTTTGGCCAGGCGGGCGCCTGAACCGGTCGGTTGTCGCCCAGGACGCGGACAAAATGATAGCCGCATTGGGACTCGTGGTTCCCGAAGGCACTGAATACATCGCCGTGGAGACCAGCGGCATTGGCTCCGGCCATCCGCTGTCAGGCGAAAAACTCAGTCGGGTCCTGGCACTCTATCGTGCCAAGGACTTTGATGACGCGGTGCAGATCGCGCGCAAAATCCAATTGCACCAAGGGGCAGGGCATTCGGTGGGATTGCACTCGACCGACGACAGGCGTGCCATGACACTCGCCACCGCCATTCCGACATGCCGTGTCATCGTCAATCAGGCGCACTGTTTCGCCACCGGAGGCGCGTTCACCAATGGCGTGCCATTTTCTCTGTCAATGGGCTGCGGGTCTTGGGGCGGCAATTCGATCGATGACAACGTACACTGGCGGCACTTCCTGCAGTCGACCAAGATCGTCCGGGAAATTCCCTCGCGTGAACCTTCGCTCGACGACATCTTCGGCGGGTATTGGCGAGATGTTGGGAGATGAAGCCGTCAGGCGACCATCCGCCCGAGGGCACGGTTGGGGACTGGCTTGACGCGCGGGCATGGGGTGGTGGCGTGGCAGTCGTATTCCCCGAAATCGACCGCACGCTTCACTGGGACGAACTACGCACCGCGGCCCGTCGATTTGCAGCTGCTCTGACCGCTCGCGGCGCGAACAAGAGCGAGAGCGTCGTCATCGTCGCTCCGAACGGGCCCGAGGCAGTGACTGCGCTCTATGGCGCTCTTGTCGGCGGCTTTCGCGCTACCATGATCAACCTTTCTGCGGGTCGTGACGCGATTGCATATGCGCTGAAACACTCAGAGGGGCGGCTTGCCTATGTGCATGCTGACGCGCGCGCATTGTTCGACGACGCCAATGGCACCGCGATCAGCGCAGTGCCGTTGGATGCGGATGGCGACGCACCGCTGTTTGATGTCGTGCCTGGTGACGACGCGCTGCTGATGTACACCTCGGGCACAACGGGGCGGCCCAAGGGGGTCGTACACACTCACGCTAGTCTGCTGGCTGGCGGCTGGACAACCGCGATTGCCCATGGCTTGACAGTGCGAGATCGCGGCTTCTGCGCACTGCCCATCTATCACATCAACGGGCTATGCGTGACTGTGATGGGCAGCCTCGTCTCGGGCGGCTCGCTGGCGATGGTGGCCAAGTTCTCGGCCTCGCGCTTTTGGATTCAGGCTGCGGAAGGCGAGGTCACGTGGTTCTCGGTCGTCCCGACGATCATCTCGCATCTCCTGCACGGTGCGGGAGAGCCTGATCCGGCTTGCCGGGCGCGCATCCGTTTCGGACGCTCTGCCTCCTCGGCCTTGGCAGTGGAAACGCAGACAGCCTTTGAAGCGCGTTTCAACGTGCCCATCGTCGAGACCATGGGGTTGACCGAGACTGCGGCGCAGATCTTGTCGAATCCCCTGCTGCCCGGGCTTCGCAAGATTGGCTCACCCGGCATTGCCTATGGCTGCGAAGTGGCCGTCCATGGAACTGATGGCGCAGAGGTGGCTCGCCGCGATGAAGGTGAAATCGTAGTACGCGGCCCTAACGTCATGCGCGAATATCTCAAGGACCTTGAAGCCACCGATGCGACGTTTCGCGACGGCTGGCTTCGGACTGGTGACCTTGGGCGTATGGATGAGGATGGGTACGTCTTCGTAACCGGACGCCTCAACGAACTAATCATCAAGGGCGGCGAAAACATTGCACCGCGCGAGGTGGATGAGGCGCTCTATGCACATCCCGACGTTGTTGAGGCTGCCGCATTTGCCCGAATCTGCAGCCGCTACGGAGAAACAGTGGAAGCCGCTGTCCGAGTTCGAACCGGGTCTCCGCTGGAGGCCAGCGATCTCGTCAATTTCTGCAGGGAACGGCTCGGGAATTTCAAGTCGCCGGATGCGATTCATTTCCTTGACGAGCTTCCGAAGGGGCCGTCCGGCAAGATCCAAAGGCTGAAACTCGCGGAGCTGCTGTAAGCAAGTCGATCAATCCCGGAACTTGTTTTGTCTGAGAGTGGATCGCTGAAACTGCGTGCAGACGGCGTCAGCGAAGACAGCGATCTCAGGCGTGGCGATGTCCTTCAAATAGTGACGTGATTTCAGTCATCTGGAATCAGGCGCCACCTAGGCCGCGTTCTTCGTTGTGCACTTGGCGACCCGCTCGGGACGCACTACGTTCTGGCACATGATCGTCGAGATCGGACACTTTGCCCTGATTCTGGCACTTGTCGTCGCCTGCCTGCAGACGGTGTTGCCCCTTGTAGGCGCCCACAGGCGCTGGAGTGCGTGGATGGCTGTGGCTGAACCCGCGGCTCTGATGCAGGCAGCTCTCCTTGCGGCAGCATTCGCCGCACTGACCTATGCGTTTGTTACGTCGGACTTCTCTGTTCGATTGGTGACGGCGAATTCGCATACGCTGAAACCGATGATCTACAAGGTCGCCGGCGTTTGGGGGAACCACGAAGGCTCCATGTTGCTTTGGTGCCTCATCCTCGCTTTCTTCGGAGCCCTTGTTGCCCTGTTTGGAGGCAATCTGCCTGACGGATTGAAGGCGCGTGTGTTGGGGGTCCAGGCTTCAATCGGTGTTGCCTTCCTTAGTTTTCTGATCTTCACGTCGAATCCGTTCACCCGCCTCGATGCCCCTCCCATGAACGGACGGGACCTGAATCCGTTGTTGCAGGATCCGGGTCTCGCCTTCCATCCGCCCTTTCTTTATCTGGGCTATGTCGGTCTATCCATGTCGTTCTCATTTGCTGTTGCGGCCCTGATCGAAGGTCGCGTGGACGCGGCATGGGGCAGGTGGGTCAGGCCGTGGACGCTGCTGGCATGGCTCATGTTGACCGTCGGCATCGCACTTGGTTCCTGGTGGGCCTATTACGAGCTCGGCTGGGGCGGATTCTGGTTCTGGGATCCGGTCGAGAACGCTTCATTCATGCCTTGGCTGATCTCCGTGGCGCTCTTGCATTCCGCCGTCGTCGTCGAGAAACGCGAGGCGCTGAAGAGCTGGACGGTGCTCCTCGCGATTCTCGCCTTCGGGTTTTCGTTGATTGGCGCTTTCATTGTGCGCTCAGGCGTACTGACAAGCGTGCACGCATTCGCAAATGATCCCGAGCGCGGCGTCTACCTGCTGGCCATAACCGGTGTCTTCATGGGCAGCGCGTTGTTGCTCTATGCAGCGCGTGCCAGCAGAATCCAAAGCGTCGGTGTCTTCGGGACAGTCAGCCGGGAGGGTGCGCTGGTGTTGAACAATGTACTGCTGGCGGTTGCGGCACTCGTGGTGTTCATTGGCACCGTCTGGCCGCTCATAGCCGAACTGGCGTTTTCGCGGAAGATCTCGGTAGGGCCGCCCTTCTTCGATGCATCATTCACGCCATTCTTCATGGCACTCGCCGTGATTCTTCCCATTGGAACCGTAATGCCCTGGAAGCGGGCGAGACTTGGACGGATCGTCCGGGTCGTCTGGCTTGCGGCGGTGGTAGCCTTCGGCATCGCGGCCTGCATTTGGATGATCGGAACGGGGCGAACCCTTTTGGGTCCGGTCGGGGCATTCCTTGGCAGCTGGGTCATTCTAGGTGCAGTTTCGGATCTTTGGACGCGAACAGGACAGGAGCATTCCGGAAGGCTGCATCGCGCCATCAGGTTGCCGCGTTCCGATTGGGGCCGAGTCGTGGCGCATGCGGGTCTTGGAATCACGATTGTTGGAATCTCGCTTCTGCTCGCCTGGGAGGTTGAGGACATACGCGTAGCCAAGGAGGGAGAGACATTTTCGGCTGGTCGCTACGAACTCACCCTGGCCAGTGTTGAAGAGGTTCAGGGGCCAAATTACTACTCGACGATGGCGGAATTCCGCGTGGCTAGAAACGGGCGCGCCGTGGCGGTACTCCGCCCGGAAAGACGAATTTATCCTGTTGCCGGGATGCCAACCACAGAAGCCGCCATCGACAACGGTGTCTTCCGGGACGTGTACTTGGTGATCGGGGAACTGCAGGACGGTGGCGGCTGGGCTGTACGGACCTACATAAAGCCGTTCGCGAACTGGATATGGTCAGGGGCGGTCATCATGGGGCTTGGCGGTGCGCTGTCGCTTAGTGACCGACGATTCCGGGTGGCAGCCGGCGCACGGCGGCGAGCGATGCACTTGGTTGCGGAATGATATTTCGAGCGTTCCTCCTGATGCTGATTGCCGGGGCCGCTTGGGCCGTCGAGCCCGGCGAGATTCTGGATGATCCGGCCATGGAGTCTCGTGCACGGGACATTTCGAAGGGGCTCCGCTGTCTGATCTGCCGGAACGAATCAATTGATGAATCCGATGCGGATCTTGCCCGCGATCTGCGCCTCCTTGTCCGGGAGCGAATATTCGAAGGCGACAGCGACGAAGATGTTGTCGCATTCGTTGTGGAGCGTTACGGCGAATTTGTGCTCTTGAGCCCGCGGCGAGAGGGCATCAATCTCGTGCTTTGGGCCGCAGCCCCGATTCTGTTGCTGGCGGGGCTTGCCGCTGCCGGGATCTTTTTGGTCCGTCGTCGGAGTGCCGCCAGCCCTGATGCGCTTACGCCGGCGGAGAGGGCGCGTGTTGCGGAGTTGATGGACGAGTAGGTAGCCCGGAAACCCGAGGTCGGCATGGTCAATTGACTCTTTCACCGGAGTGCCCGCTCACCTATGTCGACTGCATCCACCAAGGAGGCGCTCTTTCCATGGAGTATCAGACCATTCGCTTGTCATACGCTGGCGATTGCGCGGAAATCACTCTCGACAGGCCCGACGTAAAGAACGCACTCAACGGCCAAATGCGCGCAGAGTTGCTGGACGCCTTCAAGGAGGCGTCCGACGCGGCGCGCGTGATCGTGCTGTCAGGGGCAGGAGATGCATTTTGCTCGGGGCAAGATTTGACGGACGCACAGCATTCGTTGTCAAACGCCAATCTCGAACGGACGCTTAGGGACGAATACATGCCCCTCTTGCGCGCGATTTACGACTGCAAGGTGCCGACGATGTCGGCGGTAAACGGCGCCGCCGCCGGCGCAGGAGCGAATCTCGCATTGGCATCCGACATCGTGATTGCGTCCGAGCGCGCGGTGTTCCTGCAAGCGTTTGCCCGGATCGGACTCATTCCCGATGCGGGTGGAACCTATTGGCTGCCGCGACAGGTTGGGTTTGCCCGTGCCATGGGAACGGCGCTCTTTGCCGAGCCGGTTCCTGCACGCCAGGCTGCTGATTGGGGAATGATCTGGGAAGCGGTCCCGGACGACGAATTTGAGGCGCATTGGCGAAAACGGGCGACGCAGCTGTCGACGGGGCCGACCGAGGCCTACCGCCGAGCCAAGGAAGCAATCCGGAGCACGTACGATAATTCACTCGAGGAGCAACTGATTCTTGAAGCCAGGTTGCAAGGGCGCTGCGGCAAGACCCGGGACTTCCGCGAAGGCGTGATAGCATTCCTCGACGGTCGCCCAGCGGAATACGAGGGGCGCTGATCCACGAATTGCACTTGGTTGGTTTTCAGCGGCTTTCCACGTCCACATAGTCGCGCATGCCAGGGCCGACATAGAGCTGTCTCGGACGGCCAATCTTCATCTGCGGGTCGGCGATCATTTCTTTCCACTGGCTGATCCAGCCTACTGTACGTGCCAGCGCGAAAATCGGCGTGAACATCGAGGTCGGGAAACCCAGCGCATCCAGGATGATGCCGGAATAGAAGTCGACATTTGGATAAAGTCTCCTTTCCTTGAAATACGAGTCTTCAAGGGCAAGTTTTTCAAGTTCCATTGCCACCTGAAGGGTCGGGTTGTTCTCGACTCCAAGGAGACCCAGCACCTCGTCGGCGGACTGCTTCATGACTTTCGCACGAGGGTCGAAGTTCTTGTAGACGCGGTGACCGAATCCCATCAGGCGAAACGGGTCGTCCTTGTTCTTGGCGCGATCAATGAATTCCGGGATGCGGTCAACCGATCCGATTGCGCGCAGCATTTCGAGGCACGCCTGGTTGGCGCCCCCGTGAGCCGGACCCCAAAGGCAGGCTATGCCGGCGGCGATGCAGGCGAATGGATTGGCGCCGGACGAGGATGCCAGCCGCACGGTTGAAGTCGATGCGTTCTGCTCGTGATCGGCATGGAGCGTCAGGATCCGGTCCATTGCCCTGCTGAAGATCGGGTTCACTTGATATTCTTCGGCAGGAACGCTGAAGCACATGCGAAGGAAGTTCGAGGCGTAATCGAGATCGTTCCGGGGATAAACGAAGGGTTGTCCGATGTGGTACTTGTAGGCCCAGGCCGCGATCGTCGGCATTTTCGCCACAAGTCGAATGGAGGCAACTTCGCGCTGCCAAGGATCGTTGACGTCCGTTGAATCGTGATAGAAGGCCGACATTGCACCAACCACGCCGACCATGATCGCCATTGGATGGGCGTCGCGACGAAATCCGCGAAAGAAGTTGACCATCTGCTCGTGCAGCATGGTGTGGGCGGTCACACGGCCTTCGAAATCTTCGAGCTGCTCCGCCGATGGAAGTTCGCCATACAGGAGCAAGTAGCAGACTTCCAGGAAATGCGACTTTTCCGCAAGTTGGTCAATTGGGTAGCCGCGGTGCAGCAAAACGCCTTCATCGCCGTCGATGAACGTTATCGTGGAGTTGCATGATGCAGTTGAAGTGAACCCGGGATCGTAGGTAAAGACATCGGCGTCACCATACAGCCTGCGAATGTCAACCACGTCCGGGCCACAGGTTGGCGAGAACATCGGAAGATTGAATTCCTTGCCGTCGATATGCAGTCTGGCTGATTTCGGAGATTCTTTCATGTCCTTCGCCACCCCTTGTATCCTAGTTGATCAGGCGCTCAGCGCCCGTCAAACTTCAACGGTCTGCTTGAGGCATCTGCCAGCCTGAGCATGGTTTCGCCACGTCCAAGCACCAGCATCATGTCGAATATGCTGGGAGAGACATTGCCTCCGGCCAATGCAATCCGGATGATGCCGGCGAGCTGTCCGAGCTTGATGTGATGTGCCTCGGCAAGCTGCCGCACGATGCTCTCCAACGTGCCGCGCTCCCAATTAGCATTTTGCAGGTGCGGCGTCAATTCTTGCAACATGCGATGGCATGTCGCATCCTGCTCGCCCGCCTTCTCTGCATCAGGAACGATTGGTCGGGAAGTCAATACAAAGCGAGCCATTTCAAGAAGGTCGGGAAACGTCTTTGCCCTGTTCTTCAAGCAGTACATGGCACGTTCCAGATCCGATTTCTGCGTGGCGGTCAGTGCGTCCCTGCCAGAGAACGCGAGGTAGTCCTGGAGTCCTTCCAGAAGTTCGGCATTGGTGGACATTGTGGCAATGTGCCTGCCCGAAATGTATCCGAGTTTCTTTGTGTCGAGGCGAGCGGGCGACTTCTTCAGTCCGGTAAGGTCAAACCAGGCACTTGCCTCTTCCATGGTGAAGACTTCGTCGTCCCCGTGGCTCCATCCGAGGCGCAGGAGATAGTTACGCATGCTTGCGGCGGGATAGCCCATTGCCGCCCAATCCTGGATCCCGAGTGCGCCGTGGCGCTTGGACAGCTTCTTGCCGTCTTCTCCGTGGATCAGTGGAACGTGAGCCCAGACGGGCGTTTCCCACCCCATGGCAGTGTAGACCAGCATCTGCCGGGCGGCATTGTTCAGGTGATCATCGCCTCGGATGACGTGAGTGACGCCCATGTCGTGATCATCCACGACGACCGCCAGCATGTAGACTGGCGTTCCGTCGGATCGGACCACGATCATGTCGTCGAGCTGGTCATTCCGGATGGTGACATCATCCTGCACCCGGTCTTGCACTTTTGTTTCACCATGATTCGGGGCCTTTACGCGGATAGCGTATGGTACATCCGGGTGACTGCTTTCCGGCGCATCCCGCCAGGGAGACCGGAACGCGGACGAGTCGCCTTGCTCTCGAGCCTTGTCGCGGAGTGCGGCGACCTCTTCCTGGCTCAGGAAGCACTTGTAGGCTGAACCCCTGGCAAGCATTTCGCGCGCCACTTCCGCGTGACGGCCTGCGCGTTCGAACTGGCTGACCGCATCTCCGTCCCAGTCAATGCCAAGCCAATTCAGTCCCGTGAAAATGGCTTCCGTCGCTTCTGGCGTCGACCGTGCGCGATCAGTGTCCTCGATGCGCAGTCGGAAGGATCCGCCCGCATGGCGCGCATAGAGCCAATTGAACAGAGCGGTGCGTGCGCCTCCGATGTGCAGGTTTCCTGTGGGCGATGGCGCGAAGCGGGTGACAACAGGCAATTCGGTCATCGGCGGAAAGACCTTGTAAGATTCAACGGAAGGACGCGTCCGCATGGCGTGTAGTCAAAGCGCCATTTGGTGACAAGGGCAGCCTCGGTCTGTTGACAAGGCCGATATCGCAACAATGAATCGGATTTGCCCACCCAAGTCTCGCAGGAGCCCGAGCGCCCCTAGCTCAAATGACTGTGTCAGCCAAACAAGATCGTGGCGGGTTCAGGCAGAGTTGAACGTGCTTGAAGTGGTGATCGCTCACGGCAGAAATGCACGAACTCAACCAAGTAGAGATTTTCGAACCATGTACCGGGCCATCACGCATTTGGCTAACCCTAGGCAGCGTGACCGCCCGGACTGGCTCAATAGCTGCGCATCAGACCGACGAGGCGCCCCTGGACCTTGACCTGATCGTCTCGGAGCAGCCGGGTCTCGTAGGACGGGTTTGCAGCCTCCAGTGCAATCGTATCGCCGGACTTGCGGAACCGCTTGAGTGTGGCCTCATGGTCATCGACCAAGGCAACTACGATGTCGCCGTTATCCGCCGTGCTGGTTTCCCGAATGACAACGACGTCGCCCTCGTTGATGCCGACATCGATCATGGAATCGCCCATCACTTCAAGCGCGTAGTGACGACCCCGGCCCATCATTTGGTCGGGCACTGCCACGTTGTGGCTGACCTCGCTGATGGCCTCGATCGGCACACCCGCCGCGATCCGGCCCATGACCGGCACCTCCATTGCATGCCCTCCTGTGCTGGCTGCGATGGCAGGAGAAGCGGCAGTGCCGCTCTTGTCGCCTTGGATCACTTGCGGCTCGAATCCTGGTTCTCTTTCCAGGGCCTCTGGAAGTTTCACGATCTCGAGCGCACGTGCCCGATGCGGCATGCGGTGGATGAAGCCACGTTCTTCCAGGGCCGTGATCAACCTGTGGACCCCAGACTTCGATTTCAGGCTGAGCTCGTCCTTCATCTCCTCGAAGGATGGCGGAACGCCCTCGAGCTTTATTCGATCACGTATGAACCTGAGCAGTTCAAGTTGCTTGCGGGTAAGCATTCGCTTCGTCTCCTCTACTCGATTTGACAGCACTTCGGCTGCGTTCGCCGATGTTCTATCCGTGTTCGCTTTTTGTGTCAAGCATTGTGGCCCTTTAGGTTCCGTGTCCAAGTCAGTTTTGTTCATGATATGTGCCGTTGCGAATTGGAGAAGAAAATGACGGGGATTGAACCCCAGTTGGCCAGTGGATGAAAAGGTGACGCTGTCAATGTGGCGTGAACCGAATTCTCTTGCGAACATGATGCCGATCACGCCATGCGGAAACCCGAGCTGGCCAGCTTTATCTGTCCAACTCGCAGGGAACCCAGCCCTCAGGGACGCGTCATAGACCGCGATCGAACGAACACCTGCACCGTTTGCGCACGACATTGGGCCGGTTGCCGAAGACCGGGTGCTCCCGAATTGTGTCACCTGATCAATAGTGAAATCGGAGAGCCGAGATTTCCAGCGCCTTGTCTTTGCCCTTCCCTGAAGCGCGGTACACCATTCGGTGCTCGCGCGTAATCCGGCGCGACCACCAACCGGACAGGTCTCCCCTGAGCGGTTCAGGCTTGCCAATGCCTTGAAATGCCGTGCGCCTCGTGTCCTTGATTAAGTCATTGACCCGTCGGAAAACCTTGCCGTCAGCCTGCTGCCAATATAGGTAGTCTTCCCAAGCCTCGTTAGAAAATATCAGCCTCATCGTCAAATAGTTCCCTCTCAATGCCGCGCCCTGAATCCAATTGGGCGATAGAATTCCGCAACCGGGCAGCATTCGCACGAGAGGAAAGGAGGTGAAGTGTCGACTGGATTGAGTCCCACTCATCCTTCCCAACAATGACCACAGCTTCCCGACCTGAGCGAGTAACTACGATTTCGGTTTTGTCGTGGATTGCTTGATCCATAACCGTTTTCAGATGCTTGCGTGCGTCCGTGTATGTCAGAATGTCCATATTGATGCGGTTCTTCTTGTGAGCGGTTTGTAGGTTTACTCACTATGTACAACATCCTGTGCATGTCAAGGAGCAATTCGTGGCCGCCGGTCACCTTCGTCGCCTCGGTCGGGATCTTGCAGCCCTCAACTTCGGTTCGTGCCTTCTCGCGTCAGGGGTCCGCTTGCCCGCTGTGAAAAGCTGACATGGCCACTTGCGGGAGTTCTTCGCGAGCGTAGGCGCGGCACATCGACCATGCGTCTCGAAAATTGATTGCGATAGTCTCTGTGCCTTGCAGGGTAGAAGACCTCGCTGCGCACGATAATGTTCTACTTGCGCGGGACCGAGCCAAGAATCGGTGAGCGAGGGCTTGAATTCCAGTCCCCGGATCATGCTCCCGTTTTGAATTTTGGCTGCGCCATTTCACCGCAATTTCTTTCCAGTCGCGTCGCATGGACTAGCCAAGTGCCCTCATGGCAATTTTGGCGCATGCTTCTGCGTCGCTGAGGGCATCATGATGGTTCAGCGCAATTCCCAAGTGCTTGCAGACAACCGGGAGCCTTGCAGACCGCAGCTTCCACTTGTCGCGTGCCATGCTGACCGTGCAGCGAAACTTGTATCGTGGCGGAGAGATGTCTGCATGTCTGCAGCACGCGTACAAGACTTGGGAGTCGAACGACGCGTTATGCGCGACCAGGAAATCCGCCCTGTCCAGTAGGTGCCGCAGTTCGGGCCAAAGTTCGCCAAAGGATGGACTTTCACGGACATCGTTCCAGGTCAGGCCATGGATGTGCGTGAAGACGAATTTCTTTCTTGGTGGCCGAATGAGCCGATGGTACCGTTCTACGATGCGGTCATCCTTGACATGCACGACACCCACAGAGCAAGCGCTGTCGGGTTGACGGTCCGCTGTCTCGAAATCAATTGCCGCAAAATTTGTCATCCTCCACGAGCGGTAGCACCTTCGCAGTTCGCCGTCACCATCGGGTGGAGAGAATCGAACGGCAAGGCGCTTCAAGGCCTGCGGGTCGCCGTCGCTCCGGATTCTTCCCGGGCTTTGGCGGCTCGTGGAACGGTCATAGGTCGCGATGTCTCGGGGTCCTTGTGTTCTACAAGCAGGCCAATTTGGTCAATTTCTCCGTCCTTGGCGCCGAAGCATTTGACAAACGCATTTGGCAATTTAGCGTCAACCAGTTTCTGCAGGTTTCGATGGGAATTCCATCTCTTGCTCGGATTCGTTGCGCGGAAGAGATGGTTGCACGTCGGTGGCGGTTGTACAGCCAGGCATCCTTGGGGCGGCTATTGTTGTTTTCGAACCTTGGGCATGGACGGCTCACAGTGCCGCATAGCACGTGCCAGAAGATGCCTCCATCGACCTGACATTGTCCGAGAATGGTCTCCGTTCCTCGACGCGAGTGAACCCCCGTGCTTTGCAGCTGCCCCTGAGGGCAAACTCTCGTCCTCGCTGCGAACGCTCGAAATGCTGGTGTTGTTGTCGTCGAGCTAGTCAGTCAGAATTCGATGAACGAAACCGCATCGCCAGCGCCAAGAGCCGGCGCGTTAGGCGGACGGACGATCAAGGCGTTGGCGCCCGAGAGTATCGTCAGAAGTGAGCTGTCTTGGCGCTCCTCCGGCGTAATCAGGTCGTCGTTGGCCTTGGCCCGCATGTAGTGTTCACGTGGACCATTGGCGCCGACCGATGCAGACAGCCGCGCCACGCGCCGCGCGAGGGGCCGTGCGTCAAGCCCCTGCATTGCCCGCAGCATGGGCCTGAGGAATACATGACCGCAAACCATCGAGGAGACTGGATTGCCTGGCAGGCCAACCATTGGAGTGCCGTTGAGTCGGCCAGCCATCATTGGTTTCCCTGGGCGAATCGAGACCTTGTGAAAGGCGCGCTCGAAGCCCATCCCGTGCGCCGCACTTGCAACGAGATCATGGTCCCCGACGGACGCGCCTCCGATGGTGACGATCAGGTCTGCATCTCCTGCCATGCCAAAGGCGGATTCGAGGGAGCGAGCGGTGTCGGCGCAGATCGGCAGCATGCGAGCGACGCCCCCCTCCGATTCGACAATGGCCGAAAGCCCAAATGCGTTCGAAGCGATGATTTGGTCCGGACGCGGGGATTCGCCGGGCATGACCAACTCGTCCCCAGTCGCGATCAGCGCAACTTGCGGCCGGCGGGCGACCACGATCTCGGGCAGGTTCATCGATGCCGCAAGGGTGATGTCCGCTGGTGACATCCTGCGCGGCGGGTCGACTCGGAACCCCGTCACAAAGTCCGTGCCGACCTCGCGAATATATGGTCCCTGGTCTGCCCCATCCGCGACCCGGATCCGGTCGCCCTCGCGGGTCACGTCTTCCTGGATGATCACGCGTACGGCGTTTTCGGGGACGGGCGCACCCGTGAAGATGCGCACGGCATCTCCGGGTCCGATCGCGCCTGCGAAGCCTCGACCCGCCGCGGACTCACCGACAATGGTGTAGTTCTCCGCTTCTCCCGCGATCGCATAACCGTCCATGACGGAGGCACGAAAGGGCGGTTGGCTGCGGGTCGCGAGAAGAGGCTCCGCAAGGACCCGTCCGGATGCGGCGCGCAGCGGAATCGTTTCCGTTTCCAATGGCGTTGCAAGCTCGAAGATGTGGCTGAGCGCCTCGTCGACCGAAATCACCGGGGTGCCTCGTACCGGCCCGACTTGCCGCCGTCCTTGAGAACGAGGCGGATGTCTTCGATCACCATGGACTTTTCCACGGCTTTCACCATGTCGTAGACTGTCAGACAGGCCGTCGCGACTGCCGTCAGGGCCTCCATTTCGACGCCAGTCTGGCCGGAAGACTTGACGGTTGCCTCAATGCGGATGCCGGGCAGGTCGGGCTTGGTGGCAAGGTCTATCTCGACATTGGTGATCTGCAATGGATGGCACAGGGGAATCAGATCCGAAGTCTTCTTTGCGCCGATTATGCCTGCGATTCGCGCAACGGACAGCACATCTCCCTTGCCCGCACGGCCCTCGGCGATCACCGCTAAGGTCTCTTCGGTCATGCGGACAAACCCCTCCGCCACCGCAATCCTGTCAGTGGCAGGTTTCTCGGAGACATCGACCATGTGTGCGTCACCCCTGCTGTCGAAGTGAGTCAGGGAGGGCATCAGGCAGCTCCTTCGACAAAAGCCGGCGCGGCGAGAAGGGATCGGGTCGCGGCAGCCACATCGTCCTCGCGCATCAGGCTTTCACCAATCAGGAAACTGCGGGCGCCTGATCGCGCTAGACGAGCCAGGTCGTCAGGCGTGAAAATCCCGCTTTCGGCAACGATGTGCCGGTCGGCCGGAACGTGCCTCGCGAGTCGTTCCGTGGTCGAAAGATCCGTCTCGAAGGTCTTCAGGTCGCGGTTGTTGATGCCGAGGAGGGGAGACTTGAGGGCGATGGCACGCTCTAGTTCGTGCTTGTCGTGAACTTCGAGCAAGACATCCATGTTCCAAGTGTTGAGCGCGCAGTCTTCGAGTTCCTGTGCTTGCGCATCAGAAACGCTGGCCATGATGATCAGGATGCAATCGGCGCTCCACGCCCGGGCCTCGGCCACTTGGTAGGTGTCGTAGAGGAAGTCCTTGCGCAGGCAGGGCAGTCTGCTTGCCGCACGCGCCTCGCCCAGAAACTCCGGTGCACCCTGGAAGGACGGCGCATCCGTCAGCACCGAAAGGCAGGTTGCGCCGCCCGTCTCGTATGCGCGTGCAAGTTTCGCTGGATCGAAGTCGGCCCGGATGAGGCCTCGTGACGGGCTTGCCTTCTTGATTTCGGCAATGAGGGCGTAGCCGGTCCTTGACTGACCTATGAGTGCAGAGCCAAAGCCGCGCGGCGCCGGGGCTTCGCGTGCTGCCGTTTCGAGAGCGTGCAGGGGAAGACGCGCCTTGGCCGCAGCCACTTCCTCAAGCTTGTAGGCCTTGATCCTGTCGAGCACGTTGGTCATGGCACTCGGATATCCTTTTGGCAGCTTCTTGGAAAGCCAATGCAGCGCCACTCACCTTCGTAGAAGTTCCGGGATCCGGCGGCTGCGATTCCTGATTGTACCGGGCCGAATGGGTTCATGGAATGGGCGCGCCCGCAGCAACTATTGGCGCCATGGGAATCAAGCCCATGGAATTGGTGCATGTCCATGTTTTTGTAGCCACGAATTGACGCGGCTGAACGGACGCGATCCGAAGAACCCGCGATGTGCGGACAGAGGAGAAGGATGGGCGGATGTGAGGATCAGATGGTGATCGCCCTTGATATGTCCTGTGTAACCTTCTGCATGCTTTCCCCAAAGAATGAATGCCCGCGGAGAATCGGAGAGCCGTCGCAGCACTTGGGCGGCAAGCGCATCCCAACCCAGGTGCAAGTGCCCGCCTGCACTGCCTTCCGGAACCGTGAGTGCGGTGTTGAGGAGCAGGACGCCCGCATCTGCCCAACTGGCAAGATCGCCGGTTGCGGGGGAACGTCCGATGTCGTCGTGAAGTTCCCGAAAGATGTTTCTGAGTGACTTTGGCAGGGCCGTGCCGGCAGTTACCGAAAACGCCAGCCCGTTGGCGTGGCCAGACGTCGGATAGGGATCCTGGCCAAGTATGACCGCACGAGTGGCCGCCGGCTGGCACCGCTCTAGGGCAGCAAATCGCATCTGTACGGGTGGCAGGATCCGACGTGTGTCAACCGAAAGAGCGTCGGCGATCTTGGGCCAGTCTTCCGCGAAGAAGGGCAGGTCCGCCCAAGCGCCGAGGTTGCCTGTCAACTTTCAGCCCGAAGCTTGGCGGCGGCGCCGGGGTCAGGAACCTGACGTGACACGGGCCAGCCCGTCGACCTTGGCGCGAGCCGCGCCAGAGGCGATGCTTTCGGCGGCGATCTCGACACCGCTCTCGAGGTGGTCCGCCTTGCCTGCGATCACGAGCGCTGCGGCGGAGTTCAGGAGCACGGCATCGCGATAGGCGCCGGGAGCGCCGTCGAGAAGGGCGCGGAAGGCGGCGGCGTTCTCGTCCGGTGAGCCACCGAGTATGTCCTTCAGGGGATGCACCGGAAGCCCCGCATCTTCAGGGTGCATCTCGGCGGAAGTGATCTTGCCGTCCTGCAGGACAGCGACGGAAGTCGGACCGCAGATCGACATCTCGTCGGTGCCATCGGCCCCATGTACCAGCCACACGACTTCGCTGCCGAGCTCCTTCAGAACCTCCGCCATCGGGAAGATCAGGTCGATTGCAAATGCACCGGTCAATTGGCGCTTGACGCCTGCGGGATTCGTCAGCGGACCGAGAATGTTGAAGATCGTCTTGGAACCCAGTTCCATCCTTATCGGGCCTACGTGCTTCATCGCCGGATGATGCATCGGAGCCATCATGAAACCGATGCCAATTTCGGCCAGCGCTCCTTCCACGACTTCGGGCCCGACCATGACCTCGATCCCCATGGTGGCCAGCAAATCTGCGGCCCCGGACTTGGACGAGAGATTGCGGTTTCCGTGCTTTGCGACAGGAATGCCGGCCCCGGCCACGACGAATGCAGTGGCAGTCGAGATGTTGAGCGTTCCCATTCCGTCTCCTCCCGTGCCCACGATGTCCATGGCACTGGGGGGGGCGTTCACGGCAGCGCATCTGGCGCGCATCACGGCTGCTGCGGCAGTGTATTCGGCGACGGCTTCGCCTCGCGCTCGAAGCGCCATCAGGAATCCACCGATCTGCGCGGGCGTAGCCGTTCCATCGAACAGTATGTTGAACGCCTCTTCCGCCTGCGTACGGCTCAGCGGCCCTTCCGAAGCCGCGTAGATCAGGGGTTTCATCGAATCGCTCATGCGGGCTCCGGTACAGTTTTGAGGAAATTTTCAAGCATGGCATGCCCATGCTCGGAGCGGATTGATTCGGGATGGAATTGTACGCCTTCGATTGGGTGGTTTCGGTGGCGAAGACCCATGACGGTTCCATCTTCCAGTTGGGCAGTCAATTCCAGGCAGTCGGGGAGGCTGGCTCGGTCGACGACCAGCGAGTGGTAGCGCGTTGCCTGAAACGGTGACGGAAGACCCTGAAATACTCCAAGGCCTTCATGATGAATCGTGCCGGGCTTGCCATGCACGATGTCACGTGCACGTACGATTTTGCCGCCGAATGCCTGTCCGATTGCCTGATGACCGAGGCAGACACCTAGCAAGGGCACACCAGCCTTGGCTGCGGCCTGCACGAGAGCGAGGCAGATGCCCGCCTTGTCCGGGTCGCATGGTCCGGGAGAGAGAATGATCCCTGATGGCTTCAGTTCCAGTGCCTCATCCACCCGTAGGGAGTCGTTCCGATAGACGCGACATTCGGCTCCCAACTCACCCAGAAAATGGACGAGGTTGAAGGTGAAGCTGTCGTAATTGTCTATCAGAAGCAGCATGATGGGTGTCCGGCATCCACGGTTCAGACGATTGTCGTTCCTCTTCAGGATCGCTGGCACAATTGGACAGAGCGATCACGGAACGTCAAGGCATGTCCCGATGCGATTGCAGTTCGGTTGCCCTATCAATGGTCGCACCGGCAAGCCGTTCCTCCGGTTAGTCGCTGACCTTGGAGCTAGGCGTCGCTCCGAGCCTGAGCGCGTGGCGTCAATGTGCCGGGGCGTCGGCGGCATCCACGAGAGTCCTTCCGCCATCTGCCGTGAGAATCTGTCCGGTTACGAACTCCGACCCGTCCGAGGCTAGGAACTGGGCGATTTCCGCAAGTTCGGCCGGACTCGCGATGCGGCCAAGCGGAGTCGAGGAAATGATCTCGTCGCGCATGCGCTTGTCGCTTTCCAGAGCATCCTTCAATGAGGCGCTCATGACAGAGCCGAATGCTATGGCGTTCACGCGAATTCGGTGCGGAGCAAGCGCAACGGCCAGAGCACGCGTCATCTGGTTGAGTGCTGCGGAACTTACCGAATAGGCCAGAAGTCTGGGTTGGGAGCGTCGTGCCGCAATCGAAGACAGGTTGATGATTGACCCCGCAGACGATTCGCCATCGCCGTCTTCCGCCTGCCTGATCATGCGCTTCGCAAATATCTGCGAAACCCGCAAGGAAGTCATCAGGTTCTGTTCGATGAGCATCTGCACGCAGTCGTCATCTGCGTTGAGAGGGTCACCGGTCATCACCTGTCGGGATGCGTTGACGAGAATGTCCACCCGGTCGAAGCGGTCGATCGTTGCGGAAAGCAAGTTTGCAACCGTGAGCTTTTCGCGCAGGTCGCCCGCAAAGCAGGCTGCGTTTTCAATGCCTTCGCCGCCATCCTGCACCTCGTTGGCGAGCCGCGCCTCGTCCATGTCGGCGAGCATCACATTGGCGCCTTCCTCAAGGAAATGACGTGCGATGGAGAGGCCAACCCCGTTTGCGGCACCAGTGACAACGGCTGTTCTATCGGCAATCGAAAATGACATGTGGCTATCTCTTGCGGACTGGTCGGGGCTGCGTGGCCTTGAACAGCTTGTACTCCGCGAGTTGCCCCAGGGTGCGAACGTCACGAAAAAATTCTACAAGGGTCTTTTCGTAGGGCAAATGCCTGTTGGCGACAAGCCAAAGAGTGCCCTTGCGGGTCAGCATCCCTGCGCTGTTCCGAATGAATCCCTGTCCGATGGAGGGATCTGCACTTCGGCCTGCGTGGAAGGGCGGGTTGGTCACCACGTGGTCGGCAAGCGGATCGGGACGGAACGTCAACGCATCGGCCCAGTGAAACCGGGCGCGGACATCATCCAGATTCGCCCGGGAGGCTTCCAAAGCTGCGAGATCGTCCTCGACCAGATCCACCGAGGTCACGCCGGCGCGTTCCAGGACTGCATCTGCCAGGTAACCCCAGCCCGAACCCAAGTCGACGACATGGCCATCCATCCTGTCGGGCAGTGCATCCGCGAGGGCGCGGGATCCGGGGTCGATACCGTCGCACGAAAACGCGCCACTCGGGGTCTTGTAGGCGCCGCCCTTCGGACGCGTCACCTGACCGGGCACGGCTTTCCAGCCTGTGCAGTCGACATTGGTTGCAGAAAACATCCTGCCATGCGCCTTGACCAAAACCTCACCCAAGACTGCGCGCTGTCCAAGCTCCCTCTGGAGACTCTCCACACCATCCGTCTTCTGTCCGTCGATCACGGTGGGACCGCACGTAATCGGGACGATTTCGGCAAGGGCTGCCTTTGCCGCGGCCTTGGCGCGGGGCAGGGAGAGGATCGCCATCGTGTACGGCCCCTTCGGAACCGCCACGACGCGGAAACCCGATTCAATGAATGCCCGATGGACGCGAAGGCTCCGAGAAACCACTTCGGTTCGTTCGCACGGCAACGCCGAAAGGTCGGTGCTGGTGTCTGGCGAGACCACCGCGATCTTTCCGCTCTCCGGCAGGCTCACGACTTTCCTTTCGAGAGCGAGAGAAAGCCGTTGGGCGAGCATGCATTGCGAGCGAGGTGCTCGAGACTCTACTCTTTTTCCAGCGTGCATTGGAGCGGGTGCTGGTGGCGCCTGGCGAAGTCCATGACCTGCGCGACCTTGGTTTCCGCCACTTCAAGCGAAAACACGCCGACAACGGCGAGTCCCTTCTTGTGGACTGCCAGCATCAGTTCGAAGGCCTGCGCGTGGCTCATGCCGAAGAAACGCTCGAGCACGTGAACAACGAACTCCATCGGCGTGTAGTCGTCATTCAGCAGCAGGACCTTGTAGAGTGGCGGGCGTGCCGCCTTCGGCTTGGTCTTGACAAGGACGTCAACGCCGCCATCTGGCGTCTCGTCGTGGTCGGCCATCAATTGCAAGGCAGATGAAGTCATGGCGAATCTGGCAACAGGATTGGATTGGCCGCACAATACAGGCGATCCTTCACTTGTGCAAAGGGGGCGAAGCCATGTTGACAACGATCTGCCTGGATGCAGACGATACGCTCTGGCACAACGAGCGGCTGTTTCAGTTCACTCAGGAGAGATTTGCCAAGCTGCTGTCAGGCTACGCGGCGAGCGGTCACCTCGCTGATCGTCTTCGGGATGCAGAAAGGCGGAACATCGAACGCTACGGCTATGGCATCAAGGGCTTCACGCTTTCGATGATCGAGACCGCGCTCCAAGTGACAGAGAACCGGGTGCCAGGCTACGTCATCGCGGAGCTCATTGCCTGCGGTCAGGAAATGCTGCGCGACCCCATCGAGCTTCTGAACGGTGTGGAGGAGACGGTGCGAACCCTCGCGGCGGACTTCACTCTGCTGCTGATCACCAAGGGTGATCTCCTGGACCAGGAACGGAAGCTTGCCCAATCCGGGCTTGGCGAACTGTTTGACGGCGTTGAAATCGTCTCCGAAAAGACGAGCGAGGTCTATGTGGACATATTCACCGGGCGCGGGATCGATCCGCGACATGCTCTGATGGCCGGAAACTCGCTCAAGTCCGACGTGATTCCGGTGATTGCGGCCGGTGGCTGGGGCGTTCACGTGCCCTACAGCCCGTCCTGGGATCTCGAGGCAGCTGATGCACCGATGCAACACAATCGCTTCCGCGAAGTCACCGCGCTGTCCGATCTTCCTGGTGTCATCAAGGAAATTTGCAGCAACATGTAGTAAATTTACAGGAATTCGCCACTTGATGTAGTGGCAAAGAGGCGCTTTCCCAATTTGCCCAAGATTAATCTTTTTTTGATATATTCAGGTGTGTTAGGCTTTTCAAAACAATGAAGGTCCGGGATATGAATGGGCTGAGGCAAGTTGAAGGGGCAGTATTCGTGAAAATCAGTCGAGCCGCAATTCAGATTGCGCTCATCGCTTGTTTCTTCCTGCATCCGGTTGGGGGAAGCGCCGCGCCTTATGCGGCGATGGTGATGGACGCGCGAACGGGAGAGGTCCTGCATTCCAGGAATGCAGATACCAGGCTTCATCCCGCATCCCTCACGAAAATGATGACGCTTTACGTCGTCTTTGACGCCGTGGAGCGTGGAGAGGTCAGCCTCGACCAGAAAGTGAGGATCTCCCGCAAGGCGGCGAAGGAACCGCCTTCGAAGCTCGGCCTCAGGGAAGGGCAGAAGGTGAAGCTGCGCTACCTCATCCGGGCAGCTGCCGTGAGGTCGGCCAACGACGCGGCAACGGCTCTTGGCGAGGCCGTGTCAGGCAGCGAGGCGAGGTTCGCACGGCGCATGAACGACATGGCGAAGGCCATGGGTCTGAACAAGACGACCTTCAAGAATGCGCACGGACTGACGGAGCAGGGGCATCTCTCGACCGCGCGCGACATGACAATTCTGGGGCGGCACCTGTTCTACGACTTCCCCGACTACTACAATCTATTTTCGCGCCGCTCGACCAGCGCCGGACAGAAGACGGTGAGGAACACGAACCGCCGCCTCCTGAATGCGTACAGGGGAGCAGACGGCATCAAGACCGGCTACACGCGGGCGGCCGGCTTCAATCTCGTCGCCTCTGCGGAAAGAGGCGGAAAGCGCGTGATCGCAACGGTGTTCGGGGGACGGTCCGTGACTTCGCGCAATCAGCGCGTTGCCGAGCTCCTTGACATGGGTTTCTCGCGGGCCCCGAACCGAGTGGCGGTCAAGAAGCCCCATCGTCCGGTGCTCAGCCTGCCAGCAAGCATCGTTACTGGGTCCGGGCGAGTGGTGCGGTCTTCCCGACCGCCATTGAGGCCGATTGCCGCCCCGGCAGATGGAGCCCTAATCGCCATCGCCCAGGACATATCCGACGTCCTGGTTGAAGTTGCGCTCAGCGATTCAACAATTCCGGCTCTTGCCGAATTTGCGGAAGCGACGGATCCGGGCAACGGGCGTACGGGAATCGATCAAAGACCTGTTCTCAGGCCCATGGTCGCCCAAGGCTCAGCGCAGGAGGAGCTGGAAGACTGGCAGGTCGTCCTGCGAGATTCGGGCGAAGGCGAACGTCGTTGGGGAATCAATGTGGGCCTGTTCAAGACTCGTGGAGAGGCGGAGCGCGTGCTCCTGCAAACGGCTCTCGTCGAGATCGCGACCTTGGATGCCGCCAAAAGGTCCGTCGTTCGCGGACCCAAGGGGTGGGAGGCAAATTTCCTGGGCCTGAGCGAAGAGGGTGCCGCGTTGGCGTGCCGTCGCCTCAATGCGCGGAGCCTTCCATGCACGCCAAAGCCTGGCTGACGTGAAGGGTTTGCATCGCGCTTTTGGCGGCGTTCAAGAGGGGCAGAGTCGGTCCCATTCGACCTGAAACTTATGGGAATTACATACTTGCCTAACCATCGGCCAGAAAGATGTTGCTATTTTGTTCCATATGTGCATTGTGTGGGAGAACGTGGACAACGCCCTGTCGCCAGACGCCATTCACGGGAGCGACCACATGACACGCGAAGCGTGGG
>JAJDVJ010000118.1 GCA_022826205.1 Silicimonas sp.
AAAATGGAAAAGTCGCGGCCTGCACGGCGAATTTTCGCGGATTCCGCCTGATCAGGGGCCCTCGACGGATCCGGCCTCGAAAATATCGTGTGATTTCAGCGTACTGGAAAATCGTCATCCGCCATACAGAAATCGCACCCGACCTCCCCGTCGATGCTGAGGATCATGTGTCCGAGCGGGGCGGCATGTTCTCGTCGAAGAACGCGGCCAGAGCTGGCCTGAGCGTTTGCCGGTGGATGCGGCCGCAGGCGAGAGCGATCCTGTGCCCGCTTACCGTGAAGCGGTACCGGTGTGAGATCGGCTGCCACGCGATCAGTCCCCGCAGGCGCAGCCGTCGCAGGTCGCGCCAGTGCCGTGCCGTCGCCGTCCGTCTGCCAGAGCTGCACGACCGCCTCCGACAGCAGGCGGTTGCTGAACCCCGCGAGCAGGAAGGCATGCATCAGGAGAGCGGTCAGCATGACCGGCAACAGCGGGTCGCCAAAACGCATGGCTGACACTCGGCGGTTGTCGACGACGGCGGCGGTGCCTTGCCACATGGACGAACTCGCGTTATAGTATGTTTGTCAGGGGTATCGCGTTTGAGCCTGAGGGATCGCGCTGACCGTCGGCATGCACGAAATGGGCTGGGATCTCGGTGAGAGCCTGTCTTGTTTGATTTTTGGTCCGAACGCAGGAAATTGATTTCCAGACACGACCGCCTGTAGTTCAAATGCGATCGTCCTGATGTTTGCAAGGCAGGCTCCACATGAGGATGACCGCTAAGTGTTGATGCCAGGATGAATTGTCGCGCTGGAATTGCCACGACCGCTTTCGCCCTGACTGCGGGTGTGTCGGACGTCGACGCGCAGAGCGTGGAAACCCTTGCCCCGGCATCATTGGAGGAGTTGGTCAAGGAGGGCGCAAGCGTCTACCGGAGCCGGTGCGCCGAATGTCACGGGCTTAACGGAGAAGGCCAGTGGCAGGACCATGATGCCGCACCACGGCTTGCCGGAAAACTTGCGCCTCTGCCGGTAGAGAGAATTGCACTTCTAATCATCCAGGGCGGTTCGTACATGCCGCGATTTGACAGCCTGACCCATCGGGAAATAGCCGCTGTCGCCACCTTTGTCCGGAATTCGTTCGGCAACAATCACGGTATCGTAACAGAAGAGGAAGTTGCCGGGCATCATTGAGAGCAGTGGTCTCTGCGGGCCTTTCCGTCGTCACAGGTGTGCCCTTTCGGCGCCCCAAAACCAAGATCGTTGACGCGGAAAGGGACGACTCGCCAAGGACCGTACGAGTGTAGCCGTTGCATTGGCCACGGTCTGTCTGGATTCGGGTGATCCAATCCAGAACTCGACCGACGGCACTATGCTGGAGACACAATGACCTGTTCGAGAAGGGTTACCCTTAAGCAACTCCGTTACTTTGCGCGAATCGTGGAATTGGGGAGCATATCTCGTGCATCCCAGGACTTGAACATTGCCCAGACCGCGCTTGGTCTGCAGGTGCGTGCACTTGAGGAAAGCCTTGGCGCGAGATTGTTGCTGCGTCATCCAAAGGGTGTTCGTGCAACCGAGCAAGGCCAATTCGTCTATGACCGTTCGATCGAGATCTTGAGAGGCGTGGATGATCTGAACGATCGCCTGCAGGACTGGTCAGACGAGAAACCCCGGGACATTTGGCTCGGGCTTGACCCATGCCTGATTGGCGCAATCGGCACACAGGCTTTGGTGAAGCAGGACAAGTGGATTCCCGGGATTCATCTTCACCTTTTGGAGGGATCGCGAAACGACCTGATCGAGGATGTCCAGAATTGCAACTTGGACTGGGCAATTGTGCACGAGGCGAGAAATGTCGTAGCTTGCCGAGCCGTCCCGATCCTTCGACAGTCCGTGTTGCTGATTTGCCGACCGGGCGCTGCATTGCCGCACGGTCCGGTTTCTCTGCGCGAAGTCCTGGCGTGCGACCTAGTGCTCGATAGCGGCAGGCATGCGATTTCGGGTGTCCTCGCGACTGCCGCCCAAACTTTGGGGTTGAAGACCGAGGCCAAGTACGAGGTCGATTCCGTCAGTACGATCAAGCAAATGATCCTTACTGAAGATGTATGCGGTCTCTTGAACCACATGGTTGTTCGAGATGAGATCGATCGCGGCGAGCTTGAAGCGCATCAGGTCGGCGAGCCGCCGCTTGAAATCACAGCCTACTTTGTGTGCCGGTTGCAGGCGTCACCGCGTGTGCAGGAGTTGCCTGTCTTGCAGTTCATCGATCAGTTGCTGGACGAATTCGTCGCCGAAGGTTCGGGGAACGAGATTCGGCTGGGCCATCTGGCCTCCGTTGTCCATCCGCAATCAGCGCAAGCACTATCCGCCATGGCGCCCAAAGGAATCTCCTCCTTGTCAAAATCTGCCTATCCGCACGCGCGTTTTTGACTTGGACACCGGAAGGAGGCGATGCAATCCTTTTCGAACTCGAAGTTTGGCTTCTAGCGGCGGTATCGACGAACGTTTCTGCCTCAAGCGGTTTGGTGTCGTCGACGTGCAAACCGCTAAGGCGTCGCTGCACGTCGTGATGGAGGAAGCAATGGCGCTGTTGAAACGCGAAATTGCAATGCTCCGCGACGTTCTGCAGTCATGCAGTAGTGCAGCTGTTCGCACGGCAATCGCACTGAGAAACCTCTGCAAACCGCCGGATTCCTTTATGATCGCGTTCTATCGAATCGGGTTTTTTGCGCTTCTGATGGCCCTGTGGCAAGTCGCAGCCACCAGGATGGGCTCCAACGTTCTGCCAAGTCCCCTTGCGACTTGGCAGGCGGCGCAGACGCTTGTCGGCGAAGGGCAGTTGATCGTGGCCATCGGCGACAGTTTGACAGTCTACCTCAGCGGTTTCGCCATCGCTATCATCGTAGGCGTGCCTCTCGGCGTGGTAATGGGGGGATTTCGGGTTCTCGGAAAGACGCTGGAGGTCTACGTCTTCGCGCTGGCTGCGACGCCGAGAGTCGCCTTCATTCCGCTGATCATCGTGTTGCTGGGCCTAGGGGTTGAGGCCAAGACTTTCATCGTCTTTCTCGGCGCGTTGATGCCGATCCTGATCAATGCCTATGCGGGCGTTCTTGCAGCCGATGAGGAGCTGCTGGAAATGGCCAGATCCGTTGGCACCCCGCGCGGTCGGATATTCACGAACATTGTTTTGCCAGGTGCAGTTCCCTTCATCATCGTCGGATTGCGCATCGGCGCAACGATCGGCTTGATCAACACGGTTGTGGCCGAACTTTATACCGCGGTGCGGGGACTGGGTGGGCTGCTGGCGATCTACGGCAACACCTTCCGCATGGCAGAGTATTTTGTTGTCGTTCTGACACTCGCGGCAGTCGGAGTGATTGTTACAGAAAGCCTGCGTTACATCGAAGCACGCGTGTCACGTTGGCGCGACGTCTAGCTGGCCGCCATTCCCGCGGCCAGAGGACACTTGCCAAGCGTGGCCAATCTGGGAGGACTCAAGAATGGCTAAATTTTTCATCAGATCCCTGGCGGCGTTTGTGGCCGTGTTCATTTTGTTCGGACACTCTGCGCATGCGGATCCCCTGCGACTGATCGTGACCCACCTGCAACCGCCGCTGGTGCCGAATTCGGTCATGGACCTTGCATTGGAGCTCGGATATTTCGAGCGCGAAGGCGTCGACGTGGAGTTGGTCCGCGTCCAGCAGACGCCGTCGGCCGTTGCAGCCATCCTTGCAGGAGAGGGCGACATGGCCAACGTCGGGGTCAGTGCCGTGTTGCAGTTGCACGCCCTGGGGGACGATACACTCAAAGCTGTCACCTCGCCCAACAAGTCGCTGCCGTTCCTGATCGCCGCGAAGGATGAGATCTCCAGTACGTCCGATCTGCAAGGTCGCGTTTTTGGCGTGGGACGGATCGGCAGCCTTGATCATTCGCTAAGCAGCAATGTGCTCGAGGCTCATGGCATTTCAATGGCAGCGATGGAAGTGGTAACGCTTGGCCAGCCCGCAGTGCGGGCGCGGGCGCTGGTCGCTGGTCAGGTAGATGCTACGACGATGTCCATTGGCACGTGGCTCTCCATTCCGGATAGGTCAGGCATAGCGATCCTCGTTCCGTCGGATGACTATTACGCGCGGGCACCTGTGGTGAACAAGGTCAACGTGGTGACCGCCGAGGTCCTGGAAACCCGGCGTGAAGATGTCATCGCCATGGTGCGCGCGCTGACAAGGATTTCGCGTGACTTCGCCGCCGACCCCGATCTCTGGGCCTCCGCGATGGCGACGCATGCGCCGCAGATGGCGCCTGAAACACTTCGGGAACTGGCCCAGAGCTTTGCCGGAGGCTGGAGCGTGAATGGCGGAATGGGCCGTGGCGAACTGCAGTTCACGCAGGACTGGGTGTACCGGACGGACGATTTCAAGGACGCGGCGCCAGTCAACCTGGATGACTGGGTTGATTTCACCGTGGCTGACGATGTGATCGCAGAACTCGGGATTGTTGAAGATGCGGACGCTCCGTCACGATGATGTCCGCCGGAGATCCGGCGGAGCGATCTGGCGATGCGGAGGTTCGGGTCGTTCTGGACCGCGTCTGCAAGAGCTTCGCCCCTGCTGGCGGAGGCGATCGGGTTTCGGCCCTGCAAGACGCCTCGCTAACCGTAGGGAGCGGAAAATTTCTTGCCCTGCTTGGGCCATCAGGATGCGGAAAGACCACCCTGCTGCGACTCGTGGACGGCCTGATCCAGCCCGACAGCGGAACGGTGCACGTATTTGGTGCGCCCCCCCGGCCTGGTCCGGACATCGGCTTTGTGTTCCAGTCCTTTCGGCTCATTCCTTGGGCCAAGGTTTCACGAAACGTGGACTTCTCTCTGCGCGATCTCGGGCTGACCGCCGCGGAACGGGAAGAGCGAACACGCCGAGTCATCAAGATGGTGGGGTTGACTCGCTTTGCCAATGCCTATCCGGCTGCGCTGTCCGGCGGCATGAAGCAGCGGGTGGCTTTGGCGCGCGCATTGGCGCCGGAACCCAAGGTCCTGTTGATGGACGAGCCCTTTGCCAGCATCGACGCGCAGACTCGCGAATTGATGCAAATCGAACTGATGCGCATATGGACCCGCCGCCGCCCAGCCGTGCTGTTCGTGACCCACAGCGTTGACGAAGCGATCATGTTGGCAGACGAGATCGCGTTGATGGGACCGAGCCCCGGCAAGGTGATCGAAACCGTTCCGGTCGATCTGGAACGGCCGCGCTGGACCTACGACACCCATGCGGAACCACGCTATGTCGAGCTTCGCAAGCACCTCTCCAGCCGGATGAGGCAGTTCGTGCTGAGCGATCCGGCGTCTGAGTTTTTTGGTCGTGACCTCGGTTCGCCGGACGCGATGGGTACCTGAGACTTGCGGTCGGCCGCGGTTAGTTAGGATGGCAAGAATGGCAAGAATGGCAAAGATGGCAACGGCACTCGGAGCCCGGGAATCTGGAGAGACCGGCATTCGCTCATCGCGCCTGTTCGGCGGTCCAGTGCTTCCGCGGCTCGCGACCATGTTTGGAATGTCGCTCGCTGCCATGCTGCCGACTGCACCGGTCTTCGCAGAGAGCAACGCGACCGGCGACGACGCCGCGGGCCAGGTTGCCTTCGCAAGGCGGTGCGCCACCTGCCACGTGGTTGTCAACGAGTCCGGCGAGACGCTCGCGGGTCGCAAGAGCAAGACTGGCCCCAATCTTTATGGCATCGCAATGCACGGTCTGGCCATGGTTCCGGACTTTCGCTACAGCGCTTCGATGGTTGCGGCCGGTGAAGCCGACCTCGTCTGGACCGAAGAGAACTTCGTCGGTTACGTGATTGACCCGACAGGGTGGCTGCGCACTACGCTTGACGATCCTCGTGCACGCTCCAAGATGACCTTCAAGTTGCGCAAGGAAGACGATGCACGAAACATTTTTGCGTATCTGGCCGCCCTCGATACAGAGGGCCACTTGGAGTCTGCATCGGAAGACATCCCAAAACCTGAAGTGGAAACGGAGCAGGTGTTCTTTGCGATCCAGGTTTCCTATGCCTCGGATCAGGCGGATCGCGGCGAGAAACGTTACAAGAAGGATTGTCAGGAATGCCATGGAGACGACCTCAAGGGCGGGTTGAACGGCGGCGCGCCCCTGCGCGGGTTGGCATTCGGGAAGAAATACTTCGACGCGATGCCAGCGTCGGTGATGTTCGAGTACATGAGCGCGACAATGCCGCCGAACGCGCCAGGGCGGTATTCCGAAAACACGTACGCCGAACTCATGGCCTACATCCTCAAGCGAAACGGATTCAAGGCTGGCGCACCGCTTCCAACGGACCTCGATGCGCTCGACCAAATGACCATCGAAAAGTGACACGCCGGCTTCATGTGAAAGGCGTCAGGCGTCTGGCCGGAGCCTGTTGATGGGGCTGTCGGACATTTCGCTTCAGATGGTCGGCTTTCGAGTCTTGACGCTGCTGCTCCTTGCCGGCCTGCATGGCGGCCTCGTGGCGGGGGCGGCGGACCTGCTTGGCGACAAGGGGCCCAAGCACGACGGGCGCCTGACCATCGTTCCGACGAACCACGTGGATCTTGTCGGAGCGTTCAGTCTGGTCGTGTTCGGATTGGGTTGGACGAAGCAGGTTGCGGTTGACGTCCGGGAAATGCGTGTCGGTCGGATCGGCATCATTATTGTCATCCTGACCGGATTCATTGGCTTGCTTGTCGCCGCTGCGATTCTCGATGCCCTTGTCCGGCCGGCCCTGACAATGTTGCCATACACGACAGGTTTGGCCACCGCGGCGTTCCTTCACGCTGCCGCCAGCCTGACGATCTGGTTTGCCTTGCTAAGCCTGATCCCGGTCCCGCCGCTTACCGGCGGGCTGATTCTCGGCGCATACGGTATCCGTGTTCCCCAGCGGTTTCAGTGGATCCTGACGGCTGCGTTGGTCGCGGCAGTGGCGTTCGACGTGTTTCACCGGCATCTGGGCCCGACCCATGCCTTCCTGATACACCTCATTCTCGGTGAGTAGACCCGCGATTACGCATCGCGACCATCCAGGCCCGCCGAGGTCACACCATATCTGCCCAAAATGGCCGCCAACGTGCCGTCTTCCTTCATCTTCTCGAATGCCTCGGCGATCTTGCGCTTCAGCGTCAAATCGCCTTTCCAAAGGCCGATGACCAGATTGTAACGTGCGAGTTCATCAGGCAACGGCGCAACCCACCAGCCCGTCTCGGCCGCCAGCCCACTGGCCAGGAGTGCCTCCGTTATGCCGCCCGCGAGAGCGCCGTTCGAGATGCCATCGACAAGCAGGTCGGCATTGCGCATGACACGAACGGTGACGTTCCGGCGCCTAAGGTAACTTGACAGCTCGATGCGGTCGAGACCGGAAACAAGGGTCAACGCACCCAGGTTGAGACCGCCGATGTCCTCAAGCGGCGCCGGCGCGATGATGGCCCAGCCGGTTTCGGCATAGGGCGGACCTGTGTCTAGAAACGACCGCGTCAGCGCCGAGTCCACAACGCCCCCGGCCAGCAGATGGCAGTTGGCGCGGCTAATGCCCCAATTGCGCGGATTGAAGTCTCGGCCCATGGCATCGACTGGATTTAGCAACAGCCGGACGCCGATATGGTCTCTAATGGCCTCGAGCAATTCGACATCTATCCCGGGCCGGTGGGGATCTCCGGTTACCAGTGGCGGATAATCTCTGGGAATGCAGGCCCGGATTGCGTCGTTCGCCTCGACTTCGCGAAGCGAAGTGTCCGGAGGCAGAAACGTGATCAGCAGCAGCAAGCCAATGACCAGAAGAAGCCCGCCGATATCGCCCGCAAGTCGACGTAGCGTGAGTATGATCCGCCCCCTCATGTCTTGCGGAAATCGAACAGCGCAATCGCGAACAGGACCACTCCGGCAATGAGCATGATCGCAATGCCAAGCCGGGGATCGAACTGGTTGTAGTCAATCAATGCGCCGCGCAGCGCGTCCACCGCATATGTCAGCGGATTGTACTGAACGAGGGTGACCAGCCATTCGGGGTAGACGACGCGGGTCTGCGCCTGCGTTAAGGCCGGATCGAGGGGAAAGATCGAGCTGGACGTAAAGTACAGCGGAAGGATGACCGCGTTCGAGAATACGCCAAAGCCCGCGAAACTGCGGACGCGATTGGCGATCACAACGCCCAGAGAGGTCAGCGCGAAGGCGAGCATGGCCATCAGGCCAAGCGCCTTCAACACATCGAGCCAGGTCAGCGGCACGTCGGCGAAGCGGGCCAGCAGCAGAACCAGGCAGCCATGAATGACCGCCACCGTTGCGCCACCCAACACCTTTCCTAGCAGCACCGAGCCGCGTGACATCGGCGAGACAAGTACCTCACGCAGGAAACCGAACTCGCGGTCCCAGATGACCGAAACTGCCGACTGGACCGACGTGTACATGATGTTGAGTGCCACGACGGCGGGAAAGATGAACTGCAGGTAGGTGAAGGGCACGACGAAATTCACCTCGCCGTAGACCTCGCCCCGAAAATAGGGATTGAGGCCGATGCCGAGAATCAAGACCCACAGAATGGGCCGGCTGATGCCGCCGATCAACTGGCCGCGATCTCGCATGGAGCGTTTCACTTCGCGAAGCCAAAGGCCGTAAAGGCCGCCGAGCTCGACCAGAATCGACGGCCGGCCGCCGGTGGGCTCGATGTCAGCGGTTTTGCCGGAGGTCATCTCGTGTGCTCCCCGCCACGCTTTCCGAATGCGAAGGTGCGCTCGCGGGCACCTGCGGCTTGGTCGCGAATTTCTCGGCCAGTCAAAGACAGAAACACTGTCGCGAGGCTCGGACGCTCAACTGCCAGAGAGCGGACGCGGCCACCGAAATCGGCAAAGAGAGTTTCGGCGAGAGTGTCGTCGGAGGCAAGCAGGATCGCATCGTGCGCTTCGCTCACAACGCGATCTGCAAAGCGGCTGAGAATTTCCCTACGATCTTCCTCTGACCTGGGTGCGATGCGCAGTATCTGCTGACCATATGCCTGCTTCAGCGCCGCTGGAGTGCCAAGTGCCAGGACTTTGCCGTGATCTACGATGCAGGCACGGTCACAGCCCTCGACTTCCTCGATGTAATGCGTGGTCACAAGCACGGTGATCTGGCGTTCGATCCCGAGTCGGCGGATGTAGGACCAGATACGGTCGCGGGACTGGGCGTCGAGACCGACCGTCGGTTCGTCGAGCAGAAGGATCTCGGCGTCGTGGATCAGCGCGCGGGCAATCTCCAACCGGCGTTTCATACCTGACGACAGCATCTGGACCGGCTTGTCGGTCCAATCGGTCAGTTCCACGAGCGCCAGCATTTCGTGGATGCGTTGTCGCCGCAGCTTTCGTGGCACGCCAAAAACCAACCCGTGCAAGTCAAGGTTCTCGCGTACCGTGAGCCGATCGTCGAGGCTGGGCTCCTGGAATACGAGGCCAAGGCGGCGTCGGGCGGCAAGCGACTGATTGACGACATCGTGACCGCAGATCAGTGCAGCGCCGCCGTCGGGGCGCAGGAGCGTGCAAAGGATGTGCATGAGCGTCGTCTTGCCGGCACCATTGGGCCCTAGCAGGGCGAAAAGCTCCTTCTCGTCGACGTCGAAGCTAACCGCGTCCAGCGCCAATGTACGCCCGTAGCGTTTGGAAACCGCGTCGACACGGATGGCAGGCCTATGGTTTGGCGCCTGTGGCATCAACGTTTCGCCGTCGCGGGGAACCGATAGTCATCAAGAATGGCCGAAATCGTCCCATCTGCAATCAGTGCGGCAATCGCCTCGTCTACGGCGGTGCGCAGAAACGTCTCGTCTCGGAGCATTATCGCACCGACGCCCAGAGCGGTTGGTGGCAAGGGTCTTGGATCAATCCTGCGCAACACAGAAAATGCAGGTTCCGTACGCTGTTTGGCCCAAAGCGTCGGAGCCCAGACCAGGGCCACATCTGCCGAACCGTCCAAAAGCGACTCCAATGCCAGATCGTTCGTACCCTTGGGGTGCACGGGCCAGCGGTCCCGAGCCGGCAGCGCGGAAACGTATGACACCAGCCGCACATGCGCCGAAGTGCCCAAAGTCGCTCCGATCGGCCGCCCGGATTGAAGATCGCCCAGCGAGCCGATGTCCGGGTCGTTCGTGACAAAGACGTACTCGGCCTCATAATAGGAGCGGGTCAATGTGGCCCATTGGGAATAACCGCCGGGGATCAGCTTGAAACCCAGATGCATGTCGCAATGCTCCACCAGAAGCGCGTAGACCTTGGTGATGTCTTCGGCAACGAAGTTCCTGTCCACCAGATATTGCTGCGGTTCCAGCAATAGGGCCGAGGCGACGGCGTCAGCGATGGCGGCGGCCACTTCCCAGTCGGGATCACGCCGGTCTACGCAGTATCGAAGCTGGGACTCGTCGAGACGCCGGCCGAAGGTCCAGTGGTTTGGAGCGAAAGGCTTGAAGAAGAACTCCGGCTCTTCAGCCGAACCCTGGTGGGGTGACAATCCAGCCAGCAAGACCACCAACGCCAGAAACCGACTGGCAATGCACAGGAACGTGAACGGGGCAGGCAAGTCCGGACCTCTCAAGCGCTCCGGGCGGATTGGAGACAACCATATCCGCCCGGCCGCATTTCGAAAAGCGCTTTGGCAATCAGTCGGGAAGCGCGAAGACGTACAACGCAATCGGATCGTTAGACGGCAACCGTACCTCCGGCGTCAGTGACGCTAGGCGACCGAGGCCCGACGCGAAATTCGCGGTGATCGCGACATACTGCTTGCCATTGGCGGTGTATGTGATCGGGAAGGACTCGAGCGAATTGGTCAGCCTGCCGCTTTCCCAAAGCTTTTCGCCGGTCTCGTCGTCGAATGCCATGAACTTGCGGTCCAGGCTGCCGACGAAGACCAGTCCGCCGCCGGTCGGCAGGGTCGAACTTGTGACTGGAGGACGCTGCCGGTAAGACCACATTGTCGAAAGGTCATTCAGGTTGATGGCGTCAACGCGGCCGATGTTGCCGTCGCTGTCAGGGACCGGCACGCGAGAGTAGGTCTGCCGACCGCCCCCGGTATAGATCTCGCCAGGATCGAGCGGGTTGACCGTGGTGTTCGAGCAGAACTCCACCAGTGGCAGATAAAGCGCCTGCGTCCGCGGACTATAGGCCGTCGCCTGCCAGGACTTGCCACCCGGGTCGGCTGGGCAGTTAAAGGTGGTCTCGCCGATCACCGGAATCACGTCAGGGTTGATGGTCTTCTCGCCAGTGTCCGGATCAATCGAAAGCACGACGTTCTGCGGCACGGTCTCGACATCCCAAAGGTACTCGCCGGTGATCCGGTCGAGAGCCTCGACGATGCCGATCTTGCCGACCGTCACCGTCATCTTGCGTTCCTCACCGTCGACCGGCAGGTCAATTAACATGCGCTCAAAGACATAGTCGAGGTCAAGCGAGTCGGTCTCGAGATGCTGGAAGTACCATTTCAACTCGCCGCTACTCGCGTCGATGGCGAGTGTCGCGTTGGTATAGAGCGCCTCGTTGGTGACTCCAGGATCCGAGCTGGGAGGCACCAGTCCAGCCATCTCGATGTTCCACGGATAGACCTGACCAACGCCTGCGAAGAACAGGTTCTGCTCGGGATCGTAGGATCCCGCCATCCAAGCCGAAGCACCGTGGCGACTTTCCAACGGAACTCCGTTCCAGCTGTTGCCCTCGGGCGTGTCCCCGCGGGCGATGGTATGGACGCGCCACAACTCCTCACCGGTGTTGACATCATGCCCGGTGAAGAAGCAACCCCCCGGCTGTGCCCTGCTGCAACCGGTCATGCCCTGAACGATCACGCCATTGGCGACGATCGGTCCGCTGGAAAAGCCGAATCCATGCCTGTAGTTGGCGACCGTCTTGTCCCAGATCAGATCGCCGGTCTTAGTGTCGAGCGCGAACAGATGGGCGTGACGGGTCGCGATGATAAGCTTGTCGTCGTAAATTGCCTTGTTGCGTACCCCTCTGATTGCGGCGTCGTCCGGCAGATCGTATTCGTACTCCCAGATGAGATCGCCGGTGGCCCCGTCGAGGGCCTGGATCACGGCGTCGGAATTCTGGATGTAGACGATCCCGTCGTGGGCCAGAGGGGTTTCCTGCGTCCGCCCTGGCGTCATCGCCCAGGACCAGGCCAGCCTGAGGTCGCCGACGTTTTCCTTGTTGATCTGATCGAGCGGGCTGTAGCCCCAACCGTCGTATGTCCGCCGCCACATCAACCAGTCGCCGTCCGGCGGGTTCAGGAGCATTTCGTCGGTCACGGGTGTGACATTGTCGATTGGGTTGTCCTGCGAAACGACCGCCTGGGTGGACAGGCTCAGGGCAATCGCCGTCAAAAATAAGATTCCTTTCCGTTGGTTGATGAGCATGTTGTATCTCCTCCATTGCCAGCAGCGCTGCCCCAGAAGTGTGCTTCATCGTTTGAGGCCGCGTCCTGAACTGAACTCCTCCATTGAAGTCGCAGATGTCGGCGCAAGCTCCCCGGCGTCGACGCGCAACGCAATGCACCATCGGCCTTCCAAGACCGTTTTGATGCAATTGCATCCTCTCATGTGTTCAGTGACTGGACCAAGACAATTACACGTGGTCGCCTAGTCAGTTTCTGCTACGCATCCGCCAGCACGTCGCAAACAGGAACAGCGGCTCGGAGAGGCTGCAGTCCATCTCAGCAATTTGTCGCAGCCTTCACCCGATCAAGTGTCAGCGGGAACCGTCGAACCCTTGCGCCGACAGGCATCGTAAAGTCAGTTCGGGACCGCAGCCCCGGTTGGGCATTGCGAAAGCTCGCTGGTGCCGTGACAGGATTCAACAGGTCGATCGATCAGGCGAACCTCAAAATTCGCCACTTCGTTGAAGGTCAGGACGGGATAGCTCGCCCTAGCCGAGGACAGAACTGCGGCATTTTCGCTAAGCCTCTTGCTTCGACGTCCAGCTCGGCGATTGGATCGGCCTGTTCTCGATTTGGTTGGCAATATCGTAGCGCGCCACCATGTGGCCGGACCTTGACGAGGCCGGGGATGCCGACAGGCCGTCGCCGCAGTCATGCCGCGCCCGCACCAGCAGCGCCTGCCGGCGGCAGCCGCAGCACGGTGTTCTAGGAAAACGTCGAACACGTCCCCTTCGCGGTCCATCACTGCGACGGCCTTCACCGCGTCCAGTTCCTTCGCCGCCGCGATGCTGTGGTGCAGGCCGCGCAGCCACCGCCCGATCTTGCTCTCCTCGACCGGGCGTCCCTGGTCGGGACCGCCGTCCGGGGCGTCGAACTCGAGGCTGACAACGCCCAGGGGAATCCTGTCGCCGCTCACGTCGAAAGTCGTATGCAGGTGCGGGTCCGGCGTTCCCGACCCCCCCTGTTGCGGTCGATCGTCACGAGCCCAGAAGCAGGCGGACCGCATGCTTGCGGTGATACCCTTCACCGACACGAACTAGTCGAGGATCCGAGACTTCCCCGAGCGCTCCACGTCTCGGTAGCGCTGGCGCAAGACCTCACGAATTTGGCCTCGTGCTGACATGCCCAGTTTCCTCATTCTTCCGCCCCCAAGACAATCGGTTTGGGTAACATTCTTGATGAGCCTACGGTTTCATCGAAAGTAACGTTTTGCGTGAGGCAATGCGCAAAAGGGTTCGCATCGTCGCGCGGCGCAATGCAGGTATCAACAGGGATCTGGTAGCGGAGGAGGGACTTGAACCCCCGACACAAGGATTATGATTCCTCTGCTCTGACCAACTGAGCTACTCCGCCACAAGAGACGGCACTCGTAATTTGACGCAAGCAAGACGTCAAGCCATTTGGACTTGCCTTTTTCCGGGACAAGCAAGTCGCAGAGAGTCAGTTTTGCAATTACATTTCTGACAAGTGGAAGACACTGCCTCGAATTCCGAGATGACCGCCGATTGGAATCTCACGAGTCTCCGGGGACCCTTAGGACGCCCGAATGTCAGAGGTCCGGATAGAGCGGGAACGCGTTGCAGAGGCGGGCAACCTTGCGCTTGACGCCGGCTTCGACATCGGCATTGCCGTTCTCGCCATTGTCGGCCAGACCGTCCACGACCTCAACGATCCAGCGGGCGATCTGACGGAACTCGTCTTCGCCAAACCCACGTGTGGTGCCGGCCGGGGTGCCGAGGCGAATGCCGCTGGTCACGAAGGGCTTTTCCGGATCAAAGGGCACGCCGTTCTTGTTTGCCGTGATATGCGCGCGGCCCAGAGCCGCCTCCGTCGCCTTTCCTGTCACGCCCTTCGGGCGCAGGTCGGCCAGCATCAGGTGGTTGTCAGTCCCGCCGGAAACGATGTCGATTCCTCCTTTCATGAGCTCGTCCGCCAAGGCGCGCGCATTGGCAACAACCGCCGCTGCATAGTGCTTGAACTCCGGCCTGAGCGCTTCTCCGAACGCCACGGCCTTGGCCGCAATGACGTGCATCAGCGGTCCGCCCTGAAGGCCGGGGAACACGGCCGAGTTGATCTTTCGCGCGATCTCCTCGTCATTGCTCAGGATCAAGCCGCCGCGGGGACCGCGAAGCGACTTGTGCGTTGTCGACGTGACAACATGTGCATGCGGCACCGGCGAGGAGTGGGCGCCGCCGGCGACGAGGCCGGCGATGTGGGCCATGTCCACGTGGAGCCATGCGCCGATTTCGTCCGCGATTTCCCGGAAGGCCGCCCAATCCCATGTGCGCGAATAGGCCGTGCCGCCGGCAAGAATCAGTTTCGGCCTGTGCTCCAATGCACGCGTCCGGACTTCGTCCATGTCGAGGAGGTGGTCCTGCTGGCGAACGCCATAGGAGACCACGTTGAACCATTTGCCCGACATGTTGACAGGCGACCCGTGGGTCAGGTGCCCGCCCGAGTTCAGGTCCAGGCCCATGAACGTGTCGCCCGGCTGAAGCAGCGCAAGGAACACTGCCTGGTTCATCTGGCTGCCGGAGTTCGGCTGGACATTGGCGAAACCCGCGCCAAAGAGTTCCTTGGCGCGTTCGATGGCCAGCGTCTCCGCAACGTCGACGAACTGGCAGCCTCCGTAGTATCGCCTGCCGGGATAACCCTCGGCATACTTATTCGTCAGCACCGATCCCTGGGCTTCGAGCACGGCGGTCGACACGATGTTTTCGGATGCGATCAGTTCGATCTCGTCGCGCTGGCGTCCGAGTTCTGACCGCATTGCGGCGAAGAGTTCCGGATCGCGGGTTTCAAGGGCTTCGGCAAAGAATCCAGAATCGCGGTGCTGAACATTCATGGCGACACTCCCGTGCAGACAAGGCGGTTTCTATATTGATTGACGCGGCCGGGAAAGCGTCGAAACCGGCATATCGGCGCGATGCGGCGTCCTGTCTCGCGAATTCAAGGACTTGAGTTTGGCAGAGACGCGGGCAATCGTGCCACCAAACGGACGGAGGGATCATGCAGTCGGAGAGGGCAGTTTCATTTCGCGCAAGCGAGGCGAAGGTGGCGCAGGAGGCACTGTCCGACCTGACCAGGCGGTTTGGGCAGACGGCGCCGGATGAAGCGGACGTGGTCGTGGCGCTTGGCGGTGACGGTTTCATGCTGGACACGCTCAAGGACGTGCAGCCCTTGGACAAACCGGTCTACGGGATGCATCGGGGCACAGTTGGTTTCCTGATGAACGAATTCTGCATGGATGAACTGCCGAAGCGCCTGCGGGAGGCGGAAGAGGCCGTGATCAACCCGCTCCACATGCGGGCCGAGACTGCCGGCGGGAACGCGGAAGAGGCGCTTGCGATCAACGAAGTGTCCTTGCTGCGCGAAGGATCGCAGGCGGCGCGCCTGAAGATCAGCGTGGACGGCAAGCCCCGGCTTGATGAACTTGTGTGCGACGGCGCGATGGTGTCCACGCCGGCAGGATCCACCGCCTACAACTACTCCGCGCACGGACCGATTCTGCCCATCGGGTCGCAGGTGCTGGCCTTGACGGCCGTGGCTCCGTTCCGACCACGACGCTGGCGTGGCGCGTTGCTCCCGAAGACGGCGACCGTGCGCTTTGACGTCTTGAATCCCAAGAAGCGTCCGGTGATGGCGGATGCGGACGGCCGGCCTGTCCGCAACGTGGCGGCCGTCGAGGTTCGAAGCGAACCCGGCGTTCGCCACAAGATCCTCTTTGATCCGGGACACGGGCTGGAAGAGCGCTTGATTCGGGAGCAGTTCGTGTGAAGGTGCCCGGCGCCGGCATTTCCACGCGGAGAATCACGCAATTGACGTGTTTGGCAATGATCGTCGCGACCTAAGGGTTCTTAGGATATCCCAAGGTCACCAGGGCCTCCCGAATCTCGTCCAATATGGCTGGGTCGTCGATCGTCGCCGGCATCTTGAAGTCCTCGCCATCGGCCATCTTGACCATCACCCCTCTGAGGATCTTGCCTGAGCGGGTCTTGGGCAATCGATCAACCACGACCGCGAGCCGGAAGGCCGCAACGGGCCCGATCCGGTTGCGCACGAGCTTGACGCATTCGTTGACGATGTCCTCGTCCGGCCGGGACGTACCGGCATTCGTGCAGAGGAAGCCCAGCGGCAGCTGTCCCTTGAGCTGGTCAGTCACTCCGATGACGGCACATTCGGCGACGTCGGCATGCGCCGCGAGCACTTCCTCCATGCCTCCGGTGGACAGCCGGTGGCCTGCAACGTTGATCACGTCGTCCGTCCGCGCCATGATGTAGAGGTATCCGTCCTCGTCGACAAAGCCCGCATCTCCGGTCTCGTAATATCCGGGGAACTGTTCGAGGTAGCTCTTCCTGAACCGTTCCTCCGCATTCCAGAGGGTCGCAAGCGTGCCCGGCGGCAAGGGAAGCTTGATCGCGATCGCGCCGAGCTCTCGGGGTTTCACGGTGTGTCCGCCTTCGTCGAGAATCTGTACGTCATAGCCTGGCATGGCGACAGACGGTGAGCCGTTCTTGACCGGCAGCGGCTCGATTCCCATTGGGTTTGCCGCGATGGAGTAGCCGGTTTCGGTTTGCCACCAGTGGTCGATGACCGGAACGCCAAGGTGCTTGCGAGCCCATTCGATCGTGTCGGGATCAGCGCGTTCGCCGGCGAGAAACAGGATCTTGAGCCCCGAAAGGTCGTAGTCCTGAATCAGTTCGCCATTCGGGTCCTCGCGCTTGATGGCACGAAACGCCGTAGGCGCGGTAAAGAGGACCTTGACGCCGTGCTCCTGGATGACGCGCCAGAACGTCCCGGCATCCGGCGTGCCGACCGGCTTGCCTTCGAACACGATCGTGGTGTTGCCGTGGATCAGTGGTGCGTAGCAGATGTAGGAATGGCCCACGACCCAGCCGACATCGGATGCAGCCCAGAACACGTCGCCCGGGTCTGCGTCGTATATGTTTTTCATTGTCCAGTTGAGCGCCACCAGGTGTCCGCCCGTCGGGCGAACGACACCCTTCGGCGCGCCGGTCGTGCCGGAGGTATAGAGGATGTATGCCGGATGGTTGCCTTCCACGGGCACGCACTCGGCCGGGGTGACTCCGTCCTGAACCTCATCCCAGTCCAGGTCACGGCCGTCGATCATTGCGGCGCGTGCCTGTTCGCGCTGGAAGATCACGCAAAACTCCGGCTTGTGCCTCGCAATATCAATGGCTGCATCGAGAAGGGGTTTGTACTCCACGATGCGTCCCGGCTCGATTCCGCAGGAGCCGGCAATGACGGCCCTTGGTTCGGCATCGTCAATCCGAACAGCGAGCTCGTTGGCGGCAAATCCTCCGAAGACGACAGAATGGATGGCGCCGAGCCGGGCGCAAGCCAGCATCGCGACAAGGGCCTCTGGAATCATAGGCATATAGATGACAACGCGATCACCCTTGGAGACGCCCTTTGCGGCGAGGCCGCCGGCGAGCCGAGCAACACTGTCCCGAAGCTCGGCATACGTGATCCGTGACTTCGTTCCGGTCACCGGGCTGTCATGAATAATGGCGTCCTGGTCGCCACGGCCGGCTTCGACATGTCGGTCGACGGCATTCCAGCAGGTGTTGACCAGTCCGTCGTCCAGCCATTCGTAAAGCGGCGCATTCCCGTCGTTCAGTGCGCGCGTCGGCTTGCGGTTCCAGTCGATGGCCTCTGCGGCTTCAAGCCAGAATGCCTCGGGGTCAGACTTCCATGACGCATAAACTTCCTTGTACCCCATCAATCCTTCCTTCCAGCCAGTGCTTGCTAGCCCCGCGCATGTGCAATTCGCTGCGGGATGTCCAGTTGTTCAATTGTCGCGCCTGGGCATCCTCTGGCTCAACCATATTGCGCAACGGGCGTTCCGGCCAACGCGCTTGTGTTCAGAAGCCCGCGAGCCGTCACTGCCGGCGTGACGATATGCGCCCGATTGCCCATGCCCATCAGGATCGGCCCAACTTCTAGCCCGCCTGCCTTCATCTTGAGAATGTTTCGAACGGCGGACGCCGCATCGAGATTCGCGAATATGAGCACGTTTGCCGGTCCGTCGAACCGTGCATGCGGCATGATTCGTTCACGGATCGTCACGTCGAGAGCCGTGTCAGTATGCATCTCGCCCTCGTACTCGAAGTCGCGCGGCTCGGCATCCAGGATAGCCATGGCCTGACGCATCCGCTCGCCCGTGTCGCAGTCGAGGTTGCCGAACTGGCTGTGGCTGCAGAGCGCGATTTTCGGCTCGTGACCGAACCGGCGCACATGCCTAGCGGCACCCAGGGCGACGTCAGCGATTTGCTCGGGCGTAGGTTCGGGGTGAACATGCGTGTCAGCCACAAACAGCGGACCGTCTTCGAGAATCACGAGGCTGAGCGCCCCGACCGGGCGAAGCCCGTCCCTCGCAAGGACTTCGCTCACGTAACGCAGGTGCCAGAGGTACTGTCCGAAGACGCCGCAGATCATGCTGTCGGCTTCCTGCCTGTGCACCATGACCGCGCCAATGGCTGTCGTGTTCGTGCGCATGATGGCCCGTGCAAGCTCCGGCGTCACGCCTCGACGCTCCAGAAGCCCGTGATAGGTGTTCCAGTAGTCGCGATAGCGTGGATCGCTTTCCGGGTTCACGAGATCGAAGTTCTCACCTGGCCGGATTGGCAACCCAAGCCGTTCGATCCTGGTCTCCACCACCTCCGGACGTCCGATGAGGATGGGGGTGTCCGACATCTCCTCGATCATGGCGGTGGCGGCGCGCAGGACGCGTTCGTTCTCGCCTTCCGCAAACACGATGCGTCGGCTCGCGGTTGAGGCCGCCTCGAACACCGGACGCATGATCATCGTCGACCTGTAGACGGTCGCATTCAGCTTGTGGTGATAGGCGTCCATGTCCTTGATCGGCCTCGTGGCAACGCCCGTGTCCATTGCGGCCTGTGCGACGGCAGACGCCACCACCCGCATGAGGCGTGGGTCGAACGGCTTTGGGATGAGATAGTTGCGCCCGAATGTCAGTTCCTCCCCCTTGTAGGCGGCGGCCGCCTCGGCGCTTGTGGTCGTGCGCGCGAGGCGGGCGATTCCGTAGACGCATGCCAGCTTCATCTCGTCGTTGATCGTGGTCGCGCCGACATCCAGTGCGCCTCGAAAGATGAACGGAAAGCACAGCACGTTGTTCACTTGGTTGGGGACGTCAGAGCGGCCGGTGGCAATGATTGCGTCTGGCGCAACCTCCCGCACCTCGTCAGGCATGATTTCGGGTTCGGGATTGGCCAGCGCGAAGATGATGGGCGGCCGGGACATTTTGCCGACCATGTCTTTCGAGAGGACCCCGGGACCTGACAGGCCCAGAAACAAGTCCGTTCCGTCGATGACATCAGTCAGCGCCTTCGGTCCGCCAGGCTGCGCGAATTCCTCCTTTTGCGGAGTCATGTCGGCCTTGCGCCCCTCATGCACCAGTCCCTGAAGGTCGCACAGCCAGATGTTCTCGCGCTTGACGCCCAGCTTCAGGAGCATGTTCAGGCAAGCGATTCCCGCCGCACCCCCGCCAGTCGATACCACCTTGATGTCCTCGAACGCCTTGCCTGCAACATGGAGCGCATTGGTCGCGGCCGCGCCCACGACGATGGCGGTCCCGTGCTGGTCATCGTGAAACACGGGGATGTTCATCCGTTCGGCGCAAATCCGCTCGACGACGAAGCAGTCCGGCGCCTTGATGTCTTCAAGATTGATTGCTCCGAAGGTCGGTTCGAGCGCGCAGACGATCTCGGCCAGGCGCTCGGGATCGCTTTCGTCCACTTCGATGTCGAAGCAGTCGATGTTTGCAAACTTCTTGAACAGGACAGCCTTGCCTTCCATCACCGGCTTGGCAGCAAGTCCGCCGATGTTGCCGAGGCCGAGCACCGCCGATCCGTTGGTTACTACGGCGACCTGGTTCGCGCGCGCCGTGAATCGGCAAGCGTTCATGGGATCGGACTTGATCTCCAGGCAGGCTTCCGCGACGCCCGGGCTGTAGGCGCGCGCAAGGTCGCGCCCGCTGGCGAGAGGCTTGGTGGCCCGAATCTCCAGTTTGCCGGGTTTGGGCAGTTCGTGGTACTCAAGCGCCGCTTGCCGGAGAGTGGTCTCGCGCGGGTCTACTGACATTCTGTGCCTCCAGACAAGTGGTTCGGTGTCTCATTCGCAGGCCTGGAAGGTTCGGTCCAGCCACCCTGGCTTCGAAACGAGGCCACTCTGCGTTGAAGATCACAATTGGGCAAGCCTGAGCGCCTGGCGGCCTATTGCGTTCCATGATTGGCCGCGTCACCTTTGCCGAAATGGGAGCGATCCATGGAATTGATCAAGGCGGCCAAGGAGGTTCGCAAGAATGCCTATGCGCCTTATTCCGGCTTCAAGGTCGGTGCCGCGCTGCGCTCGGCTTCGGGACGTGTGCACTCAGGCTGCAACGTGGAAAACATCGCCTATCCGGAGGGCACGTGCGCTGAAGCAGGCGCCATCGCTGCCATGATTGCTGCGGGCGAGACGAGCTTCGTGGAGGTCGCCGTCATCGCAGATGGCCCGGAGCCAGTTGCGCCGTGCGGCGGATGTCGACAGAAACTGCTCGAATTCGCCGATCCAACGGCGACTGTCACGATGGCAACCATCGGAGGCAAGAGCCTGACGATGAAAGTGGCGGAACTGTTGCCGGGCGCCTTCGACAGCACCCAGATGGGCGATGCCTGAATGGATGCTCGCACGATCATCGAAAGGCTTCGAGACGGACGCCAACCGAACAAGGATGAACTGAAATGGTTTGCTGCGGGCCTTGCCAGCGGTGCGGTGACCGACGCCCAGGCCGGCGCATTTGCCATGGCCGTCTGCCTGCGCGGCCTTTCCGACGAGGCGCGGGTCGCTCTCACTCTCGCGATGCGCGACAGCGGTGACGTGCTGGCATGGGATGTCGGCAGGCCGATCGTGGACAAGCATTCGACGGGCGGCATCGGGGATTGCGTGTCGCTGCTGCTGGCGCCGGCGCTGGCTGCGGTCGGCGTGGTGAACCCGATGATATCAGGCCGAGGGCTCGGGCACACGGGCGGCACCTTGGACAAGCTAGAAGCGATCCCGGGTGTTTCGACGGAGATCGACGAAGCCGGGTTTCGGAGGGTTGTCGAGGAGATCGGCACCGCGATCGTAGCCGCCTCCAACCGGATCGCGCCTGCGGACAGGCGGCTCTACGCGGTGCGCGACATCACCGGAACGGTCGAGAGCATTGATCTCATCGTGGCCTCGATCCTCTCAAAGAAGCTTGCGGCAGGGCTGGGCGCGCTGGTTCTCGACGTGAAATGCGGATCCGGCGCGTTCATGACCGGAATGGAGGAGGCGGAGGCCCTCGCGAATTCGCTTGTGGAGACGGCCAATGGTGCAGGATGCCCGACGGTTGCATTGATAACGGACATGAATCAGCCACTGGCGCCCGCTGCAGGAAATGCCCTTGAAGTTGCCGAAGTGATGCGCGCCCTGACCGAAGCCGAAAGCGCGCGCTGGGTCGATCTCACTTTGACGCTTGGTTCCGAGCTTCTCGTCCTGGCCGGCGTCGAAAAGACGTCCAATGTCGCAAAGGACAGATTGCGCGAGGCAATCCGGTCGGGCGACGCGGCAGCCAGGTTCGATGCGATGGTGGCTGCGCTGGGAGGTCCGGCGGAGTTCAGCAAAGTATGGAAGTCGTGTCTGCCGGCTGCCAAGGTCGGTCGCGAAGTGGCTTCGCCGGTTGCCGGCCAAGTCGCCGCGATTGACGGGCACGCGGTCGGAATGGCGGTCGTGCGCCTCGGAGGCGGGCGCATGCGCGACGGCGATCGCATTGATCCCTCTGTGGGTTTCTCGGACATCCTACCGCTTGGGGCCGAGGTGGCCAAGGGCGACCCGCTTGCCAGGCTGCACGCTACGGATGACGCGGCAGCGGATGCAGCAGAGCGCGCGTTCCTCTCTGCAGTGAGCATCGGCGTCGCCGACGTGACAGGCCCGCTGGTCATCGGGCGGATTGGCTGATGCCGCGTGCCTTCCTGATAGTGATGGACAGCGTGGGAGCCGGCGGTGCGCCGGATGCGGATGGCTATTTCAACGCGTCGGTTCCTGATACCGGGGCCAACACGCTTGGACACATCGCGGAGGCCTGCGCCTCCGGACTTGCCGAAGAAGGGCGAACAGGTCCGCTCAACATGCCGAATCTCGGCGCTCTCGGGCTCGGCGAGGCGGTCAGGCTGGCCTCTGGTGCAGAAATGCCCGGGTTCGCGACCGAACCGGTCGGCCTTTGGGGAGCCGCGACCGAAGTCTCGCGGGGAAAGGACACGCCGTCGGGCCACTGGGAGCTTGCGGGAGTGCCTGTGCCTTGGGACTGGCATTGCTTTCCGAACGAAATCCCGGCCTTTCCGGCCGAGATCATGACGGAGGCAGCCCGGCTTGCCGGCACTGAGGGAACTCTGGGAAACTGCCACGCTTCCGGCACCGAGATAATCGAGCGCCTGGGCGAAGAGCACCTGCGGACAGGATGGCCGATTTGCTATACGTCCGTTGACAGCGTCTTCCAGATTGCCGCGCATGAGGAGCGCTTTGGCCTCGATCGCCTGTTGAATCTCTGCAAGGCATTGGCGATGCTGCTGCACGAGATGCGCGTGGGCCGCGTAATCGCTCGCCCATTTGATGGTTCCAGCGATGCGTTCGAAAGAACCCCGAACCGGCGCGACTTTGCGATTCCGCCTCCTGCGCCGACACTCTGCGATTGGGTCGCCAAGGCCGGCGGCAGGGTTCACGCCATCGGCAAGATCGGAGACATTTTCTCCATGCAGGGAATTCATGACGTTGCCCGTGGCAAGGATGCCGAATTGATGGAGCATCTCGTCCGCCTGGCCGATGAAGCAGAGGATGGAAGCCTGACCTTTGCAAATTTCGTCGAATTCGACTCGGTCTATGGCCATCGTCGCGATGTCCCGGGCTACGCTCGCGCCCTGGAGTGGTTCGATGCCCAGTTGCCGCGCGTGCTGGAAAGGCTTGGGAGAGGCGACTTGATCCTGTTTGCTGCGGATCACGGCAACGACCCGACGTGGCGCGGAACCGATCACACAAGAGAGCGTGTCCCCGTTATCGGTCATGGACTTGGCCGGCGTGCGATCGGGCATGTGGAATTTGCCGACCTGGCCGCCTCGATCGCCGCGCATCTTGGTGTGCCGGCAAGCGGGCCAGGCCGAAGTTTTCTTTGAACAGGCAAGGGGATCACGATGCCAGAGCACCTGACCGTAGTCGAGCACCCGCTCGTCCAGCACAAACTGACGCTCATGAGGGATGCCGACACCCCGACCGGGCTGTTCCGCCAACTCCTGCGCGAAATCAGCACGCTCCTGGCCTATGAGGTCACGCGAGACCTTCCGGTGACGACCCGGCGGGTGCACACTCCGCTGGAACCGATGGATGCACCTGTTCTTGATGGCCGAAAGCTCGCCTTGGTGTCGATCCTGCGCGCGGGCAACGGTCTCCTGGACGGGATGCTTGACTTGATGCCGTCTGCACGTGTCGGGTTCGTGGGGCTCTATCGTGATGAAGAGACGCTGGAACCGGTTCAGTATTACTGCAAGCTGCCTGAAGCGCTCTCGGAGCGGCGGGTCATCGTGGTGGATCCCATGCTTGCGACGGGAAACAGCTCGGCTGCAGCAATCGCGCTCGTCAAGGATGCGGGCGCGGTCGATATTCGGTTCCTTTGCCTGTTAGCCGCGCCCGAAGGCGTTCAGCGCATGGCGGACGCGCACCCTGATGTGCCCGTCGTGACCGCCGCAGTGGACGAGCGACTGAACGAAAAGGGCTACATTGTTCCAGGCCTCGGCGATGCCGGAGATCGCATGTACGGGACCCGGTAGATGTGCACGCTCGCATTCTGCACATTCGCAAGAGCCGATCCCTTGTGACATTCGCCTGCGGGAGCGCACCAAGGCGCAGCGCGGCGCTCATCCTGGACGGCGGGCTCAATTCGCGCAAATTCCTTGAAGCGCTATCCAGTCCCCGTCATCCAGGATGGGGAGCGTTGCTTGAGCAACCGCAGATGCGACCGTCGCAGTTGACTGGCCCGGATCGTCCCCCAAGTTGGCATTGGCCCTGATAGTCATGTCGGCGGCGGCAATGCGGTCCATCAGGACGTCTGTCGGCACCGGTGAGGGGACGGCCGTGACGACATGTTCCGCCATTCCAGCCAAGGCTTCATCCGGCACTGTTCCTTGGGTGAGCAGGACAAGCACGTTCTTGATGCCTGCCACATGCAGCAGACGGGCGACCGGGTCGCTGTGGTTGCGACGGATGTCTTCGGCCAGGACATAGACTGCCAGAATCTCAGGTGTTTCCATCTCCTTGAGCAGCTTGTGCGCAAGCAGGATGGTTCCGCCCGGCAAGTGCGCGGTTTCGAGCAACGTGGAAGGCAAAACCACGAGTCGCACGGATTCGGCGCCAAACAGCTGGTCTTGAAGATGTTCAAGCGCGCGAATTCCGGATGGAGCGTCACAGGGTGGGCCGGTCATCCGGTCCATTTCCGAAAGAATCGACGTGCCGATGGACGCGCGCGCCACGTCTGGCAGCAGTGATGCGGTGTGCCGCGCGGTCGCGCCCGGCAGCCAAAGCGCCGCACCGCCCAGCACGGCAATCAAGAGCCCGATGGAGGCAATTCGACGTACGCTTCCTGAACGTCCTTGGCGACGTCGAACGGATTCGAGCACTTTTTCGACCGCTTCGACGAAGGCGTCCTCAGCGAGTTCAAGGGTTTCGCTGGAATCTCCTTCGGGACAGTAGAGGGCGGGCATCTGGCCTGGATTTATTCGTTGCATCGCCGGCAGCGACCAGTGCGTCAGGGTGATTTCAGTCGGGGTCGAGATCGTGATGGTTGTCTTGCCGACGGACACAATGACGTCGCGGCGCTGCTCGTTCGGACTGCGGTGCCAGATGCCTTCCGCCTCAAGCCGCTGGTACTTCGCCAATACGGTCACATTCCCGCTGCCCTTGCTGCCCGCTTCCACGCACCATAGCGATGCAACGCGCGTCTCTCAATCTCGTCCTTGCTTGCCTTGAAGGACGCGAGGGCTTAGCACAGGCGGGCATGGAGAGTGAGCCCGGCCATGAGTGAAGACCCCAGAACCCTTGTCTCGACGGACTGGCTGGCCCGGCATCTTGATGATCCGGACATCAGGATTCTAGATGCATCATGGTATCTGCCCGAAATGAAGCGCAATGCTCGTGCCGAATACGAATTGGGCCATGTTCCGCGAGCGCGTTTCTTTGACATCGATGAAATCAGCGATCACCGATCCGGGCTGCCGCACATGGCTCCGCAGCCGGAGAAGTTCATCAGCAGGATGCGTGCGATGGGCGTCGGCGACGGGCATCAGGTCGTTGTCTATGACGGAGCAGGGCTGTTTTCTGCAGCGCGCGTGTGGTGGCTGTTTCGTCTCATGGGCAAGTCGGATATCGCCGTTCTGGACGGCGGGTTCCCCAAATGGACAGCGGAAGGCCGTCAAGTCGAGGATACGCCGCCGATCATGCGCGACAGGCATATCACTGTCAGCCGCCAGAACCAGCTCGTGAAAGACGTCACCCAGGTCGCGGCGGCATCCAAGCTGGAAGATCACGAGATACTAGATGCCCGCTCGCCCGGGCGGTTCCGGGGCGAAGAGCCTGAGCCGCGCGAGGGTCTGCGTTCCGGACACATTCCCGGCTCGACCTGCATCCATTACCGGACGCTGCTCAACGATGACGGCACGATGAAGCCCGTTCCGGAGCTGAGAGCCGCGTTCGAGGGCGCAGGCGCGGACTTGTCGAGGCCCGTCATCACCACCTGCGGGTCCGGTGTGACGGCCGCGATTCTGAATCTCGGGCTTGAACGGATCGGACATCGGCATCACGCTCTCTATGATGGCTCCTGGTCCGAATGGGGCATGTATGGCGACCTGAAAGTGGCGAGGGGATGAGCGTCCAGAAGGCTGGTGCCAAGGTTTCCTACACGATTACCCGTCTCGAGATGGTATCGCGACCCGACTATGACTGGCCGAAACTGCCGCCGACGTCGTCATCTGCCGCCCTTCTGAAATCGGAGGATCCGCCTGTCTGGTGGTTTCTGGCGCTCTATGATGCGGTTGGACGGGACTATGCGTGGGAGGACATCCACGCCTGGGAACACGAACGGATTGACGCGTGGCTTTCCTCGGACAGGATGTCCCTCTACACCCTGTTCGAGCACGGCTGGCCACAGGGGTTCTTCATGCTCGAGAAAAAGGGCAAGGACGTTTGTGACCTAGCCTATTTCGGGATCGTGCCGGAATCCGTGGGAAAGGGTCTGGGGAGCTGGCTTCTCAAGACGGCCGTGCTCACAGCCTGGGAGCGTAAAGGCGTCACGAAGCTCACAGTGCAGACCTGCACGCTCGACCATCCCCGCGCACTTGCACTATACCAGAAACACGGATTCACGCCGGTAGGCAGGGAAAGACGCACCCGTCGCCTGACCCGGGACCGGGATCTCTCGCGAATTCCAAGCTGAGGACATGCCATGCTGACCGACCTGACCCCGCAGCCGCCTGACAAGATTCTCAAACTCATGAAGATGTTCCGCGACGACCCGCGGACCGACAAGATCGACCTGGGCGTCGGTGTCTACAAGAATGCGGAAGGCGTGACCCCGGTCATGCGGGCGGTGAAGGCGGCGGAGCGGCATTTGATTGAGACACAGGAGACGAAGTCGTACACGAATCTCAGCGGTGACCCCGCATTTTGCCGCGCCATGCGCGACCTTCTCCTGAAGGACAGCGTTGGCGAAGAACGTATTGCCATTGCTGCGGCACCCGGTGGCACGGGCGCGATCCGGCAAGGGCTTGAACTGATGCGGTACGCAGATCTTTCCGCAACGGTATGGCTCTCCTCGCCGACCTGGCCGAACCACCTTACGATCACAAGATACTTGGGCGTTCCGATGCGCGAGTATCGCTATTTCGACAACGCAACACGCGAAGTTGAATTTGGCGGGATGATCGAGGACTTGAAGGACGCCAGGCGCGGCGACTTGGTGCTGTTGCACGGTTGCTGCCACAATCCGACCGGTGCGAACCTGACAGCCGATCAGTGGGAGACCTTGGCGGAACTCCTAGCCAAGACGGGAGCAATTCCGTTCATCGACATCGCGTATCAGGGCTTCGGTGACGGGCTGGACGAGGATGCCTTCGGCACGCGCTTGCTGGCATCGCAAATGCCCGAGATGCTGATCGCGGCGAGTTGTTCGAAGAATTTCGGAGTGTACCGAGAGCGCACGGGCGTCCTTGTCGCGATCGCTCCCGATGCGAGTTCGCAGCCGCGGGTTCAGGATACATTGGCATTCCTGAACAGGCAGAACTTCTCCTTTCCGCCGGATCACGGGGCGCGAGTGGTCCAGATGATCCTCGACGATCCTGACTTGCGTGCCGACTGGCAAGCGGAGCTTGAGGAGGTGCGCAACGGAATGCTGGGGCTTCGCGAGCAGTTGGCCAGTGAATTGCGCATGCGGTCGAATTCGGAGCGCTTCGATTTCATAACGCGGCATCGAGGCATGTTCTCGCGCATTGGCGCAACTCCCGAGCAGGTTCTGGAACTCCGTGAAAGGCATGGAGTCTACATGGTGGGAGACAGCCGCATAAACGTGGCAGGGTTGAATTCCGACACGGTGCCGGTGTTGGCCCAAGCCATCATTGACGTCGGAATTTAGGCCGTATTTCGGCCGAACTTCGAATTCCGAATGGCTAGGCTGTGGTCGATTGACAATCAGGTTGCCGCAACCACGCCGGAGACGAGGTGAGTCGCTGCCGCAAGGCTCTCGTCCGTCCTTTCGCAGCACGCCGCCAGCGCCCGGACATGCTTGGCTTTCCAGAGCGGGCACTCGATCCGGTGCCGCCCCAGGAAGTCTCTCGGTCATGATCCTGGGGCTCCGATCGGTTCCACCGCAAGGGAATCTCTGCCTCCGCGCCGCGCTCTTCGACTTCCCGGAGCAGCCACTTCGGGTCGAACGCCCTGTCCCGATCATGGCCCCGAACCGCAACCGAAATGGCAACGGCCCTAACGCGCACCGTCGATGACATCGGTGCCACGAATGGCGAGGCGTTGGGCCATTGCCCCGTGTTTTCCGGCATCTGCAGCGGCTGCAGTGCCGGTACGGACCCGGTCGGCAATGCCCACCCAAATCACCGAAAAACGGAAGAGCGCGAAGGCCTTGTGAAATGTCGTCAACGGCGCAATGTCGGGGTTGCCCACCCTGTAGCGTCTGATGAATTCCCTCTCTGTCGGCAGGCCCAGTGCCGCCAGGTTCAGGCCAAGGAGGCCACCATATTCCTCTGGCGACGTGTGCCATGCCATGCAACAGAACCCGAGATCGGCCAGCGGATGACCCAAGGTCGATAGCTCCCAGTCAAGGATTGCGGCCACGCGTGGCTCGGTCGGGTGGAAGATCACGTTGCCCATGCGAAAGTCGCCATGCGCAAGGCTGGTCCGTTCGTCGTCCACTGGTTGGTTCGTGGTCAACCAGGCGGCAAGCCGGTCAAGTTCGGGGATCGGGTCGCTCTCACTTTCCTGCCATTGCCGTGACCAACGCGCGATCTGGCGTTCGAAGTAATTTCCAGGCTTTCCATAATCCGCGAGCCCAACTTCATCAGGGCGAACCACATGCATCGCCGCCATTGCGTCCGCCAGCCCCATCCATAGCGCGCGGCGTTCGGTGTGGTTCGCGTCAGCAAGTGCGCCGTCGGGGAAGACGCGGCCCTCGACGCGTTCCATTAGGTAGAAGGGCGTGCCGAGCAGCTCCGGGCCTTCGTGATAGAGTATGGGGCGCGGCACGGGAACTCCGGCAGGGTGCAGCGCTGACATTACCCGGAACTCGCGGTCGACGGCGTGGGCGCCGCGCAGGATCGGGCCATCGGGCTGCTTGCGAAGGACCATGCGGTCCGACCCGTAGGTCACGAAATAGGTCGGGTTGGACTGGCCGCCGGAGATTCGCTGAAGTTCCAATCGGTCCGCTGCGCCGAAGTGCTTTGCGAGAAATCCTTCGAGCCGGGCCGGATCGAAGTCAGCCTTGGCGGTCATTCACCTACGCCCCACTTCCAGAACTCGCGGCCATCCTTCTCGACATTGCGGTGCAGCACCATCTTGTGCACCTCGTCAGCCCCGTCGACCAGCCGTGCCTGGCGGGCATAGCGGTAGATCCATTCGAGCACCGTATCCTTGGAGTAGCCGCGGGCGCCGTTGATCTGGATCGCTGTGTCGGCGGCTTGGTGCAGCAGGTTCGCGACATGGACTTTGGCGATCGACACCTCTTTCCGGGCGAAGCTGCCCTGGTCCAGTTCCCATGCCGCTTTCATCACCAGCAGTCGCCCGATCTCGATCTGCATGGCCAGTTCGCCCAGCATCATCTGGATGCTTTCCCGATTCGAGAGGCGCTCGCCAAAGGCAAATCGCTCGTGGGCATAGGAGTTGGCGATCTCGACGCAACGCTTCGAGAGGCCTAGCCACCGCATGCAATGGGTCAGCCGCGCCGGGCCAAGGCGGATCTGGGTAAGTTTCAGCCCGTCACCATCTTCCATCAGCAGGTTCTCGGCAGGAATCTCCATGTCCTCGTAGATGATCTCGCAATGCCCTCCATGCTCCTCGGGCCCCATGATCGGGATGCGGCGGTCGATGCGGAAACCGGGCGTGTTCTTGTGATGCAGGAAGGCCGAGAGGCCCTTGCGCGGATCGTCCGAGGTGCGCGCGATGAGGATAAAGTGATCGGACTCCTCGGCACCGGTGATGAACCACTTGCGGCCACGGATGATGTATCTGTCGTTGGTCCTTTCGGCAGTCGTGATCATCATGCCGCCCGGGTCAGAGCCAGAGCCGGGATGCGGTTCTGTCATCACGAATGCGGAACGGACCTCTCCCTGCACAATCGGCTGCAACCAGCGTTCTTTCTGCGCTTCGGTCGCGACCTTTTCCAGCACCATCATGTTGCCGTCGTCGGGGGCCGCCGAATTGAATACGCATGGTCCGAAGATCGAGCGGTTCATCTCTTCATAGCAGACTGCCATGCCAATCTTGCCGAGGCCCTGCCCGCCGGATTCCTCCTTCAACTGGAGGCACCACAGCCCATCGGCCTTGGCCTTCTCGCGGAGTGGCTCCAGCACATCCAGGCGGATGTTCTCGTGCGCGTCAAAATTCGCGCGATCGTCTTCCAGCGGCATGATCTCGTCTTCGACGAAACGCGCGATACGCGCGCGGAAGTCCTCGATGCGGGCGGAAATGGTGAAGTCCATGGTTCCTTCTTTCAGAGCGAAGAGACAAGGTGGCCACCATCGACCACGAATTCGGTGCCGGTCATGAAGGCGCTGTCGTCGGAGGCCAGCAGCAATAGCGGGCCGTCGAGATCGGACATGCTGCCAAGGCGTCGCTGCGGCACGCGCTTGATCAACGCCTTTCCCGCGTCGGAAGCGAAGAATTCGCGGTTCAGATCGGTCTCGATATAGCCCGGGCAGAGCGCATTGACGCGAATGCCGTAGCGCGCCCATTCCAGCGCGAGACTTTTGGACATCTGCACGACACCGGACTTGGCCGCAGCATAGGCCGACAGGTTGCCAGCAACGCGGAGCCCGAGGATCGATGCAACATTGATTATGCTGCCGCCCTTTCCTGACTCCACCAGCCTTTGGCCTGCGGCCTTGGCTACGCGGAACACGCCGGTGAGATCGGTGTCGATGACGCGCACCCAGTCGTCCTCGGTGGTCTTCAAAGCCGGGCTGTCAACGGTGACACCGGCATTGTTGACCACGATGTCGAAAGTGCGGCCCTCGAAAACCGCGGCCACACTGGCAGGATCGGTCACGTCCAGAGCCGCTGCATGCGCCCTTCCGCCTTCGCCCTCGATTTTTGCGCTAAGGCTCTGCAGGAGGTCCACGCGCCTTGCCGCCGCGGTGACCTCAGCCCCTTGCTCGGCCAGGACCTGCGCGAAATGAGCCCCAAGGCCGCTCGACGCGCCAGTTACCAGTGCTGACTTCCCGCTCAGTTTCATCGTGGCCCCTCAGTAGGACATCGGCAATTCCAGCACGTGTCGACGATAAACGACATGATCAGCTCGCGTGTGCCTCAGATCTCGTGCACGAGATCTGAGGCATTCGTTCGCCGGCCACGTGCATGAGCGCAGGCGCAGCATTGATCTACTGCAGGGCGCGCTCGGTCATCGGCAGTCCGATACCATCTGGGGCTGCGCACGCGCAACCGGAAGGATGTGCACGTCACTCGACCATGCACTCTGCAGCTCTTGCCGGAACGGGACCGCCTGACCTGCCAACGTAACGCCGCGTGGAAGTTGCTGGACGCCCACGCGGGCAACATCGTGCGCATGCCGCACGTCCATATCATGTTAATCCGGCCACGCGAGGCCGCGGACACCGCGTTCGGGAACCGCAGGACCGTCATCGGCATCCTGTTCCGAATCGCGCACGAGACGTTGCGGACCATCGCCGCCGACTCGCGCTTTGGGGAGTGCCGGATCGGCAGATCGAGCGTACTGCACAATAGGGACCATAGGCTCCTATGGCATCCGCAACTGCATGCCTTCGTTGCCAATGCTGGCATCGAATTTGCCACTGAGGAATGGACCTCTGGAAGCGCGAAGTTCGTGGCCCTCATCAAGGTCCTCGCCGACCTATTCCGGCGCCGCTTCCTTGAGTTGCTCCCAAGACTCACGCCAAGGGCGGGATCAGGCTCTCCGGAAGCACCGCGCACTTTGCTTGCCCGGCGACCCTTCAGGGCATCGCCCTCCTGACAAAGGTTGTGCTCACACGGAAGGGACGAAACTTCCAAACCGATGCAATTCGGCAGGCACTCAAGTTGCTGGGATTGGTTCGGCCGGATGAAGTTGCCACTATGCGCTTGCAGTGTTATCAGGTACTGATAATTCCATGTGATGGCGCAGTAATGAGAGACAAGTGTCTGGATACACTCCTTCAACTTGACGGGGTGACAATGTTTCCCATCGAAGGGAGGGGTTTTGGGGTCAAATTCGATGTCGCCCAGGTGCCGGTGTCGAGCGAACGACCACACGGACTCAAGTATTCACTCACTCTGCACAAGCCCAATGGCGAGAGGATCGTGGGATTTGACAACGCTCACGAGATCAAGACGGGATCCGGACCAGGCAAAAAAGGTGCCGACGGAGTGGGACCACAAGCACAGATTTCGATCAATCAAGCCCTACGACCATGAGGATGCCGCTGCCTTGCTTGCCGACTTTTGGTCAGAGGTCGAAGGTGTCCTGAGAGAACTTGGAGAAATGGCATGACCAGCAAAACCCTCAACGTCGGCATTTCAAGCTATGAGGCAATGAAAGCTCGAACACTGATGATCGCGAGAGGCGAGTACAAGCCCAAGAAAGGCGAACCGAAGGTTTGGTTTACCTCGATCGAAAGCTTTTCCAAGATCTTGTCGCAAAGGAATCAGGAGCTTCTGCGGCTCATCGCACAGAAAAAGCCGAAATCTCTCACCGAACTCGCGACGTTGAGCGGTCGGAAGAAGCCTAATCTATCGAGAACCTTGAACACGATGGAGCGGTACGGTTTGGTTGAACTCACAAAGAGCGAACAAGGCACAATCGTGCCGCGGACGGTCTACAAACACATCAAGCTTGATCTTGACTTGATGCACCCGGCGTAGCTCACCATCCCGCATGCCGATGAGATCAATTGCGTTGATCCGACTGTTCTGGATTGCGGGCTTGAGTCTGCGACAGCGCCGTCTAGCCATTCTCCCTCAGCACTGCTCCCGCAAGATAGAGCGAGCCACAGATGAGTATGCGAGCTGCCGGATCGGATTTAACGATCTCGGCCAGTGCATCCTGAACGGACTGGGCGATGGTTGTCGGCAGGCCCACGGATGTGGAGGCCTCGGCGGTGTCCTCTGCCGGAAGCGTCGCGGCCTCGCCCGGAATCGCGACGGCATGGAGACTCTCGGCCACGCTTGCCAGTGGCAGGAGGTAACCAGCCACGTCCTTGGTCGCGAGCATTCCGCAGATGAGGCGTGTCGGTCGTTCCGGCAGGGTCTTGAGCGTTTCCGCAAGGGCCTCGCCGGCAGCCGGATTGTGACCACCGTCAAGCCAGAGTTCTGCCGTTGGCGCAGCCTCGACCAATGGGCCTGTCTTCAGCCTCTGCATTCTGGCCGGCCAGTACGCATTGGTAACAGCGCCTTGGGCCGCGACTTCACCCAGACCCAAGTGCCTGAGTGCCGCGATGGCCATGCCCGCGTTGGCCAATTGATGCGGCCCTCGAAGATTGGGCACGGGCAGGTCGAGGAGACCTGATTCATCCTCGAACACCATTCTGCCATGCTCCTCACGAACGTGCCAATGCTGTCCAAAGGAAATTGTCGGTGCGCCCAGGCGTGCAGCCTCGGCCTCGATGACGTCCATCCCATCCTCATGCTGAGGACCGATGATGACCGGTATGCCACGCTTGATGATGCCGGCCTTCTGTCCCGCAATCTCCCTGATCGTGTCGCCCAGAAACTGTTGATGGTCGAGATCTACCTTGGTGATGATGGACAGTACGGGATTGTCCACCACGTTGGTGGCATCGTGACGCCCGCCAAGGCCGACTTCAAGCAACGTCCAGTCGGCGGGGGTCTCCGCAAATGCCAGAAAGGCCGCCACGGTCGTGATCTCGAAATACGTGATCGTTTCGCCGCCGTTGGCCACGTAGACCTTTTCGAGAAGCTCCAGCAGGTCCGGTTCCGAAATAATGTTCCCCGCTACGCGGATTCGCTCATGGAATCGGGCTAGATGCGGCGAAGTGTAGGCATGGACTGTCAGGCCTTCGGCTTCGAGCCCGGCGCGGATCATTGCCTGGGTCGAACCTTTGCCGTTTGTCCCGGCAACATGGATCACCGGAGGCAACTTGACATGCGGGTTTCCGACCGACGACAGGCAGCGGCCCATGCGGTCCAGGGTCAGGTCGATGACCTTTGGATGCAGGCGCTGCATCCTTTCCAGCACTGCGTCAGTGGACGTGAATCGCATCGATGCGGTTTCGTCGCCGAGGTCCGGCATTGCGCGCATGCTGCTATCCAGACGCTGTTGCCGGCTCCGATTTGGCGTCGCTCGGAGGGGGAAGTTCGCCTTTCACGGGAGGAGGCATGTTGAGGAGCATGCGAGTGATGCGTGAAAGCTCGCTCTTCATGTCACGGCGATGCGTCACGCGATCAAGCATGCCGTGGTCCAGGAGATACTCGGCGCGCTGAAAGCCTTCGGGCAGCGTTTCGCGAATCGTCTGCTCAATGACCCTCGGGCCAGCAAAGCAGATGAGAGCATTGGGTTCCGCAATTTGAACGTCGCCAAGCATTGCATATGATGCCGTAACGCCGCCAGTCGTCGGATTCGTGAGAACGACGATGTAGGGGAGGCCGGCATCACGCACCAGTTCGACCGCAACGGTGGTGCGCGGCATCTGCATGAGGGACAGGATCCCTTCCTGCATGCGGGCGCCGCCGGCGGCCGAAAAGAGGATCAGGGGACGTTTCAGCTTAACGGCACGTTTCGCGGCAGCGATGACGGCGTTGCCAACATACATGCCCATTGAACCACCCATGAAGCTGAAGTCCTGGCAAGCTGCCACGATGGGCGTTCGCTCGATCGTTCCCTCGGCGACAATCATTGCCTCCTTTTCCTCGGTCTCGCGCTGAGCGGCCTTGAGGCGATCCGGGTACCTTTTCTGGTCACGGAACGACAACGGGTCGGCCTTGGGCAGCGGCACGTCCACTTCGGTGAATACGCCGTCATCGAATAGCGCGGTCAGCCGATCGCGTGCGGAGATCGCCATGTGATGATCGCAGCTTGTGCAGACGCCTAGGTTCTCGGTCAATTCCCGGTGAAACAGCATAGATCCGCATTCCGGGCATTTCGACCAGAGATTCTCGGGTGTCTCCCGCCTGGAAAACAGCGAGTTGATCTTGGGTCGGACGTAGTTCGATATCCAGTTCATGAGCCTGCCCGATTTTCGTTCACAGTTAAGCAGGAAGGACAGGAATTGCAATCATGCGGTCGTCGCTTCTTCGCTTGTCGATCCACGCGGCGACGTCTATGCCTCTAGCCGCTGAAATCCCGGGAGCCCACCATGCTGAAGAAGAGATTCGACAAGTCCAGCCTGCCCAGCCGCCACGTGACCGAGGGTCCGGCCCGAGCGCCGCATCGTTCATACTACTACGCAATGGGAATCTCGGAAGAGGAGATCGCTCAGCCTTTCGTGGGCGTGGCAACCTGCTGGAACGAGGCGGCACCCTGCAACATCGCCCTTGATCGCCAGGCGCAGGCCGTGAAGCTCGGCGTCAAGGAAGGGTTTGGCACGCCCCGGGAGTTCACGACCATTACGGTGACCGACGGGATCGCAATGGGCCACGAGGGAATGCGTTCCTCGCTCGCCTCTCGCGAGGCCATTGCAGACACGGTTGAACTCACGATGCGCGGGCACTGCTACGACGCTCTCGTTGGTCTGGCTGGCTGCGACAAGTCGTTGCCAGGCATGATGATGGCGATGGTGCGGCTCAACGTGCCGTCGGTCTTCATCTATGGCGGGTCGATCATGCCGGGTCGCTTCGAAGGCCGGGACGTGACGGTGCAGGACGTCTTCGAGGCGGTGGGCCGCCATCAGGCGGGCCAGAACTCGGACGAGGAACTTCGTGCACTCGAAAGAGTAGCCTGTCCGTCGGCCGGAGCTTGCGGCGGCCAGTTCACGGCCAACACGATGGCCTGCGTTTCCGAGGCGATTGGCCTCGCGCTCCTGAACTCGTCGGGTGCACCCGCACCCTACGAAAGCCGCGACGCGTTTGCCACGGCGTCCGGCCTTGCCGTGATGAACCTCTTGGAAAAGAACATTCGCTCCCGGGACATTGTCACCCGCAAGAGCCTCGAGAACGCGGCTCGCATCGTTGCCTGCACCGGCGGATCCACCAATGCAGGGCTGCATCTGCCGGCAATCGCCCATGAGGCGGGAATCGATTTCGACCTTGACGATGTCTGCGAGATCTTCCGCGAAACGCCCTATTTCGTCGATCTGAAGCCGGGTGGTCAGTTCGTGGCCAAGGACCTGTATGAGGTCGGCGGCGTACCGGTCGTGATGAAGGAATTGCGAAAGGCAGGCCTGATCCACGAAGAGTGCATCACTGCATCCGGCGAAGCCATTGGCGAAGCGCTCGACAGAATCGACAGCGATGCCGATGGTCGCGTGATCCATCCCGTCGAGAAACCGATCACGAAGACGGGCGGCGTCGTGGGGTTGAAGGGCAATCTGGCCCCGGAAGGCGCGATCGTGAAGGTTGCGGGCATGAGCGAGGAGGAACAGGTCTTCACTGGCCCGGCCCGGGTTTTTGAGTGCGAGGAGGACGCCTTTGCGGCCGTCAAGGCGCGGACCTACAAGGAAGGCGAGGTCATCGTCATCCGCAACGAAGGTCCTGCAAGCGGCCCTGGAATGCGTGAGATGCTGGCGACGACCGCCGCGCTGTCGGGACAGGGTGTGGGCAAGAAGGTGGCGCTGATCACGGATGGCCGATTCTCTGGTGCGACGCGAGGCTTCTGCGTTGGACATGTCGGCCCGGAGAGCGCGCGGGGGGGGCCGATCGGCAAGCTTCGGGATGGCGACATGATCACCATTGATGCGGTCAAGGGTGAACTTAGCGTGGAATTGAGCGACGAGGAACTCGAGGCCCGGATCTACACGCCGAGGGAAACGATCTACACCAGTGGCGCGCTATGGAAGTATGCGCAACTCGTTGGGTCCACGCGGCTTGGTGCAGTGACTCATCCCGGCGCAAAGCGTGAGGCACATGTCTACGCCGATCTGTAGGGTCTGAAAGCGGCCCCGGGACCATTGGCAGGGTCGCTCATCGTCCCAGCCATGGAAAGTCTGCATTCGAAGATTGCTTTCGCGGCAGCAGGTTGCCGCCCATCGGCATCCGGACTTGGCGTTCTGGCCGCTAGTCTCCTGAAAAGACGTAGCGCTTGTCGCAATACCCGCATTCGACCCACCCGACCTGCGGGTCTATCGAAAGCCAGACTCGCGGATGGCCGAGAGCGCCTTCGCCACCGTCGCAGGCAACCCTCAATGTCGATACCGTCTCGCTCTCTGGCGGAGGCGGGACATTCAGCGGATCCGTGTCTTTGGTCATTATTCCTCTGGTCTCCTCAGTTCCCCTCTGAAGTGCGCCGCCCGCCTCCTTGTCCATGCCATGAGGGCGAGCCTTAGTGAAGAGACGACTGGGAAGAACGGGGTCCTGTCTTCGAGTCGATCCTGCAATCCGGATGCGATTCAGTTCCTGCTCCATGACGCATTGGCAGAGCTTGACGATTGTTGCAAGCGATCCCCCAGGCCAGCTCTGAATGCATCACCTGATCGCGCGGACATGCCGACGTCGATGGGAGGTCTGAACAAACTTGGCTACAAGTGCGCGCGATTGGCGTACCGAATGACGGAAGCCGCTACATCGGGGCGTGCAATTCAACATGGCTTTGGTGCACTGGTTGCGCCCAGAAAACGTAACGGTCAGGCTGCAGCCGCAGTCGGTCAGGAATTTAGCATTGGCCCGAGTGGCCGACCGGCAAGGATGTGCATGTGAAAGTGCGGGACTTCCTGCCCGCTGTCCGAACCGGAGTTTACGATCAACCGGTAACCGGTGCCCTGATCCGGCGTCACGCCGATCTCGTGGCAGATGGTTCCAAGCGTGCGCCAGAAGTCGGCGATTTCGCCATCACTTGCCACGGCGGCGAATTGATCCGCAGTCACGTACGGACCCTTGGGGATGACGACGACATGGTGCGGAGCCTGTGGCGCGATGTCCTTGAAGGCCAATGTATGCTCGGTTTCCTTGACTGTCGTGTTGGGAATCTCACCGCGGAGAATTTTTGCAAAGATGTTCTGATCGTCGTAGTCGTAGCTCATTGGAATCCTCGGTCAGAGTTTGCGGCCGTTTGTCTAGGCGTCCCTTGTGGCCCACCTGTCACCATTCCGGTAGCCTAGCCTGCGGGCTAGGCGCGGACATGCTTGTAGAACAATTTGTCTGGATTGAGAAACCTCGAATTCCCGCCGTTGCCCGGATGAACCTGGCCCCGCGCGACGTCCGTGCGTATCCTGCAGGCGCGCCGATGTGGCACGGTGCAGTTCCTGAGGGCCGTTCGTCCGCTGGGCAAGAAGCGCCGCCCAAGTGGAGTTTGCGAGGTGTGTGGAATCTGTGCGGTCAGGTGTGCGGAATGTTCTGAATTTCCGCGAATCGCTCCGTCGACAGACCGCTCAGCAACCGTTCGGCTGGCGGCAGAGGACGCAATTGCGGCCGGACTCGTTCGATTTCGCGCCCAAAATCCGGAAACAGGTGGCAGGATTCCGCGAATTTCCGGTCTTTGGGAAGTTAGAATGTTTCGCTACCGGGCCTTTCTGCTTATAGTCCGCCATGGTCGCGTATTTCAGGACGACCCACAAAGCACACAGGGGGGGAAGATGATACGATCGGAGCTGGTGCAAAAGATTGCCGAAGAGAACCCACACCTGTACCAGCGAGATGTCGAACGTATCGTCAATACCATTTTCGATTCGATCATTGATGCAATGTCACGGGGCGACCGAGTTGAACTAAGGGGATTTGGCGCGTTTTCCGTGAAGAAGCGGGAATCCCGCATCGGACGAAATCCACGGACGGGCGAAAGCGTTAGCGTCGACGAAAAGCACGTACCGTTCTTCAAGACCGGAAAGCTGTTGAGGGATCGCCTGAACGGAAAGGCATGATGCGTGCCATCCGCGTCCTCTTTCTTGGAGTTCTGGCAGTTGCCCTGATCACCGTCGCAATGGCGAATCGCGGCCCGCTGAGCGTGCGCTTGCTGCCTGCCGAGGTTTCGCGACTTGTCGGATTCGACTGGGAGATCACCCTTCCAACCTTCGTCGTTCTCTTTGCCGCCGGCGTGATTGGACTGGCGCTTGGCTTCCTGTGGGAATGGTTGCGCGAGCACAAGCACCGTGCCAGGGCCGCCAGCGAACGCAGGGAGCGGCAAAGGCTCGAGCAGGAATTCAGCAAGGCCGGAAACTCTTCCGCATCGCATGACGAAGTCATTGAAATCCTTGAGGGTCGCTGACGGAGGCGATAAACCCGCCCCATGAAGTCCGGGACACGAGTGAAGATCTGCGGGCTGTCGACCGTGGACACGCTGTCGGCTGCGGTTGAATCCGGTGCCGCTTATGTCGGGTTCGTGTTCTTCCCGTCGTCTCCGCGAAACCTGGAGCCTTCCGTAGCACGTACGCTGGCGATGGACGTGCCGCCTGGCGTGGCCAAGGTTGCCTTGACGGTGGATGCCGATGACGCGCTCATCGACGCACTGACGGCAGAGGTCCCGCTGGACATGCTGCAGCTTCACGGTTCGGAGACGCCCCGGCGTGTTCGCGAGATCCGGGATCGCGCGCGCCTGCCCGTCATGAAGGCGATTGGCATCTCCGATGCGGACGACGTCGCGAGAATCGACCTGTATGCGAAGGCCGTGGACCAGATCCTGGTCGACGCCCGCCCGCCGAAGGACGGCAAGTTGCCGGGCGGAAACGGGCTTTCCTTTGACTGGACCCTGATTGCCAACCGTCGCTGGACCGTGCCCTGGATGCTCGCGGGCGGCCTCACCCACGAAAACGTGGCCGAGGCGGTTGCCCTGACCGGTGCCCGGCAGGTTGACGTGTCCTCGGGCGTGGAGAGCGCTCCGGGCAAAAAGGATGCTGATCTCGTCCGGCGGTTTCTGGATGCGGTTCCCTAGACACTGCTCCAGGGGACGGCGTCCGGAGGGGTTGCCGCACGGTTCCGGAGCAACCGCCTTGATCGAAGGGGCGTCCGAGTCCGCTATCGTCCGAAAATTTCATTCAGAATGCCGATGATCATGCGTTCCGCAAAGTTGCCTTGCGGCGATCGGCCCGGGGCCTGTCGTTCGGGCGCGGCGCTTGCGATGGCGTCACGATCCGGCATTGGCAGCCTGCGGACCGGCAGGCCTTCGTGGACGCCAATCATCGTTTCCTTCCATATTTCGGCGGGCAGGCCGCCTCCTGTCACTCCGGTGAGCGGGGTGTTGTCGTCATAGCCCATCCAGACTCCGGCGACGTAGTCCGCCGTGAAACCGATGAACCATGCGTCCCTTGCTGCCTGCGTGGTACCGGTCTTTCCTGCCGCAGGACGATCGGGAAGGCGCGCGCGCGTGCCTGTACCGACCTCGATTACCCGGCTCATCATGTAGACGAGTTGCCGGGCAGCAGGTTCGTTGATCACGCGTTCGCTCGTTCCGCCGGATTGTTCGAGAAGCGGCGCATCGTCGCCCCTGATGCGCAGGTCCACCAAGCCGTAGGGCACCACAGACGAACCTCCGTTCAGAATGCCTGCATAGGCACCGGTCATGTCGAGAAGCGTCGACTCCGCAGTGCCAAGCGCCATTGCTGGTCCGACAGTTGCATCGACATCGATCCCGAATCCCGACGCGACACGCACGACCGCGTCGCGTCCGACGCGCTCGTAAACCTTGACGGCCGGGATGTTCAGCGACTCGGCCAGAGCCTCCTCAAGCGTCACGACGCCCTTGTACTCGCGGGAATAGTTGTCGGGGCACCAAGTTCCTGAACCGCGTACGTCAAGGCAGAGCGGTTCGTCCCGGATCTGCACACTTGGCCTGAAGCCAAGGTCCATGGCCGCGCCATAGACGAAAGGCTTGAAGGCAGACCCCGTTTGCCGCTTGGCCTGGACCGCCCGATTGAACTGGCCCGCGACGCCCTTGACTTTTCGGCCACCCACCATGGCGCGGACCGCGCCGTCTGCGCTCATGACGACGATGGCGGCTTGCGCCTTGGAGCCTTCCCGGACCTTGGTGTCGAAGACGAATTGCAGCGCCTTGTCCGCTGCCGCCTGAATGTCCCTGTCGAGTGTCGTGCGGATCACGACATCTTCGGTCGTGTCCCGGGTCAGGAATTGCGGGCCAAGATCCATGACCCAGTCCGCAAAATAGCCGCCAGCGCGGGCGGCGGCCGCAGACGACAGTCGGGCGGGTTGTTCGCGAGCACGCTCAGCCTCGTTGGAAGAGAGGTGGCCTTGCTCCTCCATCAGCCGAATGATCGTTGCCGCGCGATCCCTGCTGCGTTGCAGGTTGGCGGTAGGAGCGTAGCGGCTGGGCGCTTTCAAGAGGCCGGCAAGCATGGCCGCCTCCGCCGGTCCAACATGCCTGGCCGAAATCCCGAAGTAACGCTGCGCTGCGGCCTCGAATCCGCGAGTGCCGGCACCGAGATAGGATCGGTTCAGGTAGATGGTGAGAATCTCGTCCTTCGAGTATCGGGCTTCCATTGCCAGGGCGTAGACGGCCTCCCAAACCTTGCGGCCAAGCGTCGTGCGCCGGCAGTCCGCTTCGAATTCCGCCTCGGACATGCCCGTCTCCGGCCTGTAGCGTTTGCCGATGCAAAGCAGCTTTGCCGTTTGCTGCGTGATCGTCGAACCGCCGTGACCCTGGAAGGGGCCGCGGCCTTCCTGGAGATTGATGCGGATCGCGCTGGCAATGCCCCTCGGCGAAATGCCGAAATGCCGATAGAAGCGCTTGTCTTCTGTCGCGATGACAGCGTTTTTGAGATGCGGCGAAACGCTGTCCGGCGTGATCGTGCCACCGAACTGTTCGCCACGCCAGGCGAAGACGGCACCGTTGCGGTCGAGGAGCGTGACCGATCCGCGGGACCGGGCATCCACGATTTCCGGCAGAGGCGGCAGCGAGGCCGCATACAAGAGGACCGCGCCCGCAATGGCGATTGTGGCAATCAGGGAAACGCGCCAGCCGATGCTCCACGTGATCCGCGCAAGCGTTCGCAGCAGCCACGCGACTGGAGCAAGCAAAAGGAGTCTGCCCAGACCCGCTCTTCCCCGCGCCTTCGCACCTGACCGTGCTGCGCGCCGCTTTCCGGCGGCACGCGTCCGTCGCTTCTTGTTCGGCCCGCTCACTATGCTCGGTGCCCGTCTTGTTTCCTGCCTTCCTGCCAGACTACGATGTCTTGGCCCGGATGTGGAGCGGCATTCCAACAAGGGCCGATGCGACAGTGTGACTTGCCATTCACGGGCATGCCTGGCAACTGGCCGAAGCCGCGCGGAATGGATCGTTGTGCCGGGAACCTTCGCTGGCATGCCTTGCTGGCGACTGGTGCCCGAAAGGAGGGCTGAATGTCGGAAGTTCACAGGGGATCCTGCCTTTGCGGGCAGGTTGCCTATTCGGTGCGGGGACCGCTGCGCCCGGTCGTGGCGTGCCACTGCGGGCAGTGCCGAAGGACAAGCGGGCATCATGTGGCAGCGACATCTGCGCCTCGAGGCGCCGTGGAAATTCTCGGCAAGCCACGCTGGTACGACTCTTCCGGGACCGTGCGGCGCGGATTTTGCGGCAACTGCGGTTCGAACCTGTTTTGGGACGGTCCCGGCGAGAACCTGTCGATCTTTGCGGGGACTCTTGACAATCCGACCGGTCTCGGACTCGTCGGGCACATCTATTGCGCGGACAAGGGCGACTATTACGAGATCGCCGATGGATTGCCCAAGGCGAAGGGTCGGGACCCGGAGCTTACGACGATGATCCTAAAGGAGGAGTGAAGCCGCCCCTTCGAGCTTCAGGAGCGCGATCTTCTTCTCGATTCCGTCCGGTGCCGAAAATCCGCCGAGGCTGCCGGTTCCAGTGACCCTGTGGCAGGGAATCATGATCGCAATGGGATTGGCGCCACAGGCCCGGCCGGCGGCTTGGGCGGAAATGCCGAGCGCCTTTGCCATTTGTCCGTAAGTTCGCGTTTCGCCATAGGGAATCTCGCGCAGCGCATCGAGGAATCGAAGTTGCTTTGGCGATGCACTGGGAGCCAGCGGCAGGTCGAACTCGGTCAACACGCCGTCAAAGTAGAGGGCGAGCTGGCGTTCCGCTTCAAGCAGAAGCGGCGTGGAATCGCTGGCGTCGCCGCCCCAGTCCAGACGCGTGATCGCGCAGTTCTCGTCGGTCAAGGTCAGCGATCCGATCGGGCTCCTGCAAGTCAGCGACGGCATTGGCCGATCCATGCAGGGACGAACCTTTCAGGTGTGGCCGCGCTCATCCGAGCACGGCATTGCAACGGGCGCAGGTTCCTGGATGCGCATGCATGCCCACGTCTGGCAGTATCTTCCAGCAGCGCTCGCACTTGTTTCCCTCGGCCTTCTCGAAGAGCACGGCGACTCCATTCGCCTCGGGCAGCCGGAAGGCTTCCGCCGGCGCGGGATCTCCCGTGATGGAAATTGATGACGTGATGCAGACATCCGCGAAATCCACGGTCTTCAGCGCATCGCGAACGTCCTGATCCTCGACGCAAACGATGGGCGCGGCTTCGAGCGACGCGCCGATCCGCTTTTCCCGCCGCTGGATTTCAAGTGCAGCCGTCACGACCCGGCGAACGTGGCGAATGCTGGCCCACTTCTGGGCAAGCGGTTCGTTCAGCCAATCCTTTGGGGTTTCCGGAATGTCGGCGAGATGCACGGAAGAGTCGTCGCCGGGGAATCTCTCCAGCCACACTTCCTCGGTTGTGAAGACGAGGATCGGAGCAAGCCAGGTTGTCAGCCTGTGGAACAACAGGTCAAGTACTGTTCGTGCCGCCCTGCGGGTCAGGCCGTCACTGGCGTCGCAGTAGAGCGCGTCCTTCCGGATGTCGAAATAGAAGGACGAGAGATCGGAAGTCGCGAATTCGAATACGGCCCGAAAGACGCCCTGGAAGTCATATGCCTCATATCGCGTGCGCAGCTTGTGGTCGAGTTCCGCCATGCGATGCAGGATCCAGGCCTCCAGTTCCGGCATGTCGGCCGGTGCAACGCGTTCGTCCTCCGAGAATCCTGCAAGATTGCCGAGCAGGAAGCGCATCGTGTTCCTGAGGCGCCGGTAGCTGTCTGCGACACCCTTCAGGATTTCCGGCCCGATGCGTTGATCGCCCGTGTAGTCCGTCTGTGCAACCCAGAGGCGCAAAATGTCAGCTCCGTATTGCTTGACCACCTCGTCTGGCACGATCGTGTTGCCAAGAGACTTGGACATCTTGTTGCCTCTCTCGTCCAGCGTGAAGCCATGGGTCAGGACGCCACGGTAGGGCGCCCGACCTTGCGTGCCGCAGCTTTGCAGCAAGGACGAGTGAAACCAGCCCCGATGCTGGTCAGTGCCTTCGAGGTACAGGTCGGCAATGCCGTCCTCCGTGCCGTCTGGACGGTCGCGAAGCGCAAACGCGTGGGTTGATCCGGAGTCGAACCAGACGTCGAGGATGTCGAAGACCTGCTCGTAGTCGTCCGCGTTGGCATCGTTGCCGAGAAAGCGTTCCTTCGCGCCTGGCCTGTACCAGGAATCCGCGCCTTCCTTCCCGAACGCGTCGAGAATCCGGGCGTTCACCGCTTCGTTGCGCAACAGGAAGTCAGGATCGTCCGGCTTGGCGCCAATCCGGACGAAACAGGTCAGCGGCACGCCCCAGGCGCGCTGTCGCGAGAGGACCCAGTCGGGACGGGTCTCCATCATTGAATGGAGACGGTTGCGACCCGACGGCGGCGTCCAGTGGACGTTGTCGATCTCTTTCAGCGCGCGTTCGCGAATGGTCTCCCCATGCTCGTCCTGCCCGTCGCCCACCGGGCGGTCAATGGCTGCAAACCATTGTGGCGTGTTGCGGAAGATGAGCGGCGCTTTCGACCGCCAGGAGTGCGGATAGCTGTGGGTAAGGCGGCCGCGCGCGATCAGCGAACCCACCTCGGCTAGCTTGTCGATGATGCGCCTGTTCGCGTTGCCTTCCTTGCCATTCGGCTTGATGATGACTGTGCCGCCGAAGAACGGGAGATCCTCGCGGAACGAGCCGTCTTCAAGCACGTTGTATGTCATCGGCAGGCCGTGTTTCAGCCCGACCTGATAGTCGTCGTCGCCATGAGAAGGCGCGGTGTGCACAAACCCCGTGCCGGCTTCCGCCGTAACATGGTCGCCACTCAGGACCGGGACGTCAAAGTCCCACTCCCCATTGTAGGCGTGGCCCCGCAAGGGGTGCGCGCAGGTGATTGCGGCAAGTTCCTCGACATCGACATCCATGAGACGCCGGAACATCGTGGTTTCCAACCGCGCCTGCGAGAGCGTCGCCTCGGCCAGATCGTCGGCAATGAGATAAAGGTCACCGATTTTCGCCCAGCACTCCTCCGGACGTCCCGTGACTTCGTAGAGCCCGTAGCTGATGTCGGGCCCGAAGCAGATGGCTCGGTTCTGCGGAATGGTCCATGGCGTTGTCGTCCAGATTACGACCTTTGCGCTTTCAAGTCGCGATGCCCGCAATTCGCTGTCCTTGCTCGTCGCCCGCTTCGAGCCTGAATTCCCGCCTGCGGCCGCCGCGCGGCGATCAAAGGCCACGACGGGGAATTTCACCCAGACGGTGTGGCTAAGGTGATCATGATACTCGACCTCCGCCTCGGCCAGCGCTGTCTTCTCGACAGGCGACCACATCACGGGCTTGGACCCTCGATAAAGCGTGCCGTTCATCAGGAATTTTTGAAATTCCTCGGCGATGACGCGTTCGGCGTGATAGGCCATGGTCAGATAAGGATCGGCCCAGTTGCCGGTCACACCGAGACGCTTGAACTCGTCCCGCTGGATGTCGATCCAGCTTTCGGCGAAGCGGCGGCATTCCTGGCGGAATTCGACCACGTCGACCGCGTCCTTGTCGCGTCCGTTCTCGCGGTACTGCTCCTCGATCTTCCACTCGATCGGGAGGCCATGGCAGTCCCAGCCGGGGACATAGCGCGCATCCTTGCCCATCATCTGCTGGGAGCGGACCACCATGTCCTTCAGGATCTTGTTCAGAGCGTGCCCGATGTGAAGGTGGCCGTTCGCATAGGGCGGTCCGTCGTGAAGCGTGAACTGTTCGCGTCCCTGGTTGCCGCGAAGCCGGTCATAGACACCGATCCTTTCCCATCTCTCCAGCCAGCCAGGCTCGCGGCCGGGCAATCCCGCGCGCATCGGGAACTCCGTGGCGGGAAGGTGCAGCGTGTCCTTGTAGTCAGGTGTGTCGGCGCACATCGGTTGGTGTCCTTGAAGATGGAATTTCGGGCGACGAAGAGTCTCGGCACGTCATTTCCGGCGACTCGCCTGTCAGAGCGCCGGGCACGTAATTCGAATTATGATCGTCTTGCAGGTCACGAAGCGCTCTATAGGCAGCGAAGCCGATCAGGACAAGGCGGCATGAGGCGGAGATTGCATGACCTGCCGCGAACGACGACTATCGTGGCTGGACCGTCGAGTCGGCAGCGTTGCCATGTGTGAGGAAGGCCGTGGTCAAGTCGTGAGCCAGGTGCTCTATCGGAACTGTGCCTTAGCCGCTCTAGCCGAGATCGGAAATGCAGATGACAGATCGCATTGAGAAGAGGAAAGCCCGCGCCAGTTCATGGTTCAAGAGCCTGCGCGACGAGATCGTGGACGCCTTCGAGGGAGTCGAGGACGCTCACGTAATCGGTCCGAATTCGGACCTTTCGGCCGGTAGGTTCGAGATCACTGAAACAAGGCGCGCATCGGATGACGGTTCTGACGCGGGCGGCGGGACCATGAGCGTGATGCGTGGGGGACGGGTCTTCGAGAAGGTCGGCGTGAATGTCTCGACCGTCTACGGGACCCTCGGCACGCGCGCGCAGTCGGCCATGGCGGCACGCGGCGTGCCGGGAATGGACGCGGACCCACGTTTCTGGGCATCGGGCATTTCGCTTGTTGCTCACATGCAGAACCCGCATGTGCCGTCAGTTCACATGAACACGCGCATGTTCTGGACGCCTGGCGCCTGGTGGTTTGGAGGCGGGTCTGACCTGAATCCCTGCATCGAGCATGAAGAGGACACGGCTGACTTCCATGCGGTGCAGAAGGCCCACTGCGACTCGCACGGCGCCGACATCCATCCGCGCCTTAAGGCCTGGGCGGACGAGTATTTCTTCGTGAAGCATCGTGGTCGGCCAAGGGGCGTCGGCGGAATCTTCTTCGACGACTGGAACACTGGTGACTGGGACGCGGACTTCGCCTTCACCCAAGACGTTGGCCGCGCCTTTCTCGGGGCATACTTGCCGATCGTCGAGCGACGCCGCCTGACCGAGTGGTCCGAACGGGATAAGGACGTTCAACTTCGGCATCGCGGTCTCTATGTCGAGTACAACCTCGTCTATGACCGGGGCACGAAGTTCGGCCTGGAAACTGGCCATGATGCGAATGCGGTCCTGATGAGCCTTCCGCCTGTCGCGAAGTGGGACTGAGGCTGGCAGCAGGGCCGAGCATCACCGGCCTGATCTTTGGGCGGGCTGCTCCGAGCCATTTCCTCTGCTTGGTTCAATGTCGGGAATTCGCCGAACTTGTGGTGCCTTGGCTGCAATCACCTTGCCGACAACTGCTATGGAGACTGACCTTCCGAGCGCTGTCGGGTTCGAGCAAATTGTCGTCGTCGACGTGAATTCGATGCAGATGGTTGTCAGGGAATGCGAAATGTAGCAATATACCTACATTCAGGGGAGGCAGGTATGGCAGGCAAGACGATTTCCAGCCGCGAGTTCAACCAGGATGTAGGTCGTGCCAAGAGGGCGGCGCTGCAGGGACCTGTAATCATCACGAACCGCGGGAAGCCATCTCATGTGCTTATGTCGATCGAACGGTACGACGCCCTTCGTGGCAAGGGGCGCAACTTGGTTGAAGCATTGTCCATGCCCGGACTCTCGGACATCGATTTCAGGCCGCATCGCGCGTCGATCCAGCCGCGCAAGGTTGATCTTTCCTGATGTTCCTGCTGGACACGAATGTAGTCTCAGAGCTTCGCAAGGCTGATGATGGCCGGGCCAATGAACATGTCGTCGCGTGGATTTCGGCACGCAATGCCGAAACCATGCATGTCTCCGCGATCAGTTTGATGGAACTGGAAGTCGGCGTCCTGAGAATCGAGAGGCGTGACAGAATTCAAGGGAGGCTGCTTCGCAATTGGTTGGACAACCGTGTGATTCCGGAATTTGAGGGGCGGATTCTGGCAATTGACTCGATGGTGGCGCGACGCTGCGCGCGCCTGCATGTTCCAGACCGGAAAAGCGAGCGAGATGCATTGATTGCGGCAACGGCGTTGGTGCACGACATGTCGGTGGTCACACGCAACAGGACGGACTTTTCTTCGACCGGAGTTCACGTGATCGATCCATGGGAAACTGTGGTTCACTGATTGATTCGGATATCCAGACATGCTTGCGCGTATACGATTCCGGTTCTCGCCTAGGATGGACATGCCATTGATCAGAGAGCAGTCATCAGGCTGACGGGTTCTAACATGCGCTTCCTCCGCTGCAGGCCGACCGGCAATCTTACATTGAGACGTCGGTTCAGAAGACTTCCGGATCATAGCGGACACGGTCAAGATACAGGCCGTCGGGTGGCGCCACCGGACCGCAGGCAGCGCGGTTCGCTGACTCGAGTGCCACCTTGACGTCGTCGTGAGTCCAGGCTCCGGCGCCCACTCGCTCCAGGGTCCCGATGATCGAGCGGACCTGGTGGTGCAGGAAGCTGCGAGCTCGGAAGGTTGCACGCAATTCAGTTCCGCCCGGGCAGGGACGTGTCTCGAAGCTGATCTCGTCCAGGGTCTTCACCGGGCTTTTTGCCTGGCACATGACCGAGCGAAAGGTCGTGAAATCGTGCTTGCCAACGAGATGTTCGGCTCCTTTGCGCATGGCATCCACGTCGAGCGGATGCGTCGTGCGCCACGCCTTCCGGGCGTGATGCACCAGAGGTGCACGACGGATGACAACTCGATAGAGATAGCGCCGTTCAAAGGCGGAATGTCGGGCATGCCAGTCGTCATCGACTTGCTTGCAAGCCAGGACGGCTACCGGATCCGGCTTCAGGTGGTGGTTCAGGGCCTCGGACAGCCGAAAGGGGTCCCAGTCTCTTGCGGTGTCGCAATGCGCGACCTGTCCCAACGCGTGAACACCGGCATCAGTCCGTCCGGCGCCCACGATTGGTGGGGCTTCAGGTTCGAGTTGCGCAATTGCGCGTTCGACGGCTTGCTGGACTGACGGCGCTGTTGCCTGCCGCTGCCAGCCCGAAAACGAACGTCCGTCGTACTCGATTTTCAGCGCGTATCGCGGCATGGCCCGGCCTTAAACAGCGTCGGATCAAAACGCAACACGCTCAATAGATGCGGCAGCGGTCCGGGAAATCGCTAGTCACTGCAGTCGAAGTCCCGGACCGCTTCGGGCAGAAAGTGATGCGAGTTGCGTATGCGTGGGACGGAGCGGGCAGCTGGTGCTCTTCTCACCCTTGATGAAGCGAATCTGATTGACGCCGTCTCGGCTTTTGTGCGCTAAGTTCGCGCGCGGGACTGGCCAAGATTGGGAGATGCTCATGCCGATAGACGGAATTTCGGAAACCGGTTCTCGGCGTATCCGGCTTGGCATGGTCGGAGGCGGGCGCGACGCCTTTATCGGTGCCGTGCACCGGATCGCCAGCCGCATCGACGACAATTATGAACTGGTGGCGGGCTGTTTCAGTGCCACCGCCGCGAAGAGCCAGGCATCGGGCGCCGATCTGGGTCTCGACCCCAAACGGGTCTACGATGACTTCCTCTCTATGGCAAAGCGGGAAGCCCGCCTCAAGGACGGGGTAGAGGCTGTCGCAATCGTCACGCCGAACCACATGCACTACCCGGTAGCCCGTGAATTCCTGAAACGCCGCATTCACGTCATTTGCGACAAGCCGCTGACCTCGACGCTGCAGGACGCAAGGAAGCTGGTCAAGCTCGCAGAGAAGGCGGGCGTGAAGTTCATCCTGACCCATAACTACACCGGCTATCCGATGGTGCGGCAGGCGCGTGCCATGGTTGATAATGGCGAACTCGGTGACATACGCGTGGTGCAGGTCGAATACGTGCAGGACTGGTTGAGCGAGGACCTGGAATCAAGCGGCCAGAAGCAGGCGGGCTGGCGCACCGATCCTGCCCAGAGCGGGGCGGGAGGTTCGACAGGAGACATTGGCACCCACGGCTTCAACCTCGTTCAGTTCGTGACCGGGTTGAAGCTCGAAGCGCTTTCGGCAGATCTTCATACCTTTGTTGAAGGTCGGCGCCTGGATGACAACGGACATGTCCTCTTGCGTTTCAAGGGAGGCGCACGCGGCATGCTTTGGTGCAGCCAAGTTGCACCAGGCAACGAAAACGGCTTGCGCCTGAGAGTGTTCGGAACCAAGGGCGGACTCGAATGGGCGCAGGAACATCCGAACCATCTTTGGAGCGCGCCGCTGGGAGAACCCAAGCGATTGCTGAGTCGAAACGGGGCCGGTACGGGTTCTGAAGCGGCGCGGGTCTCCCGCACACCGCCTGGCCATCCCGAGGGGTATCTGGAAGGCTTTGCGAACATCTACTCGGAGGCTGCTATCGCCATCCGCGCTGCCGCAAGCGGCGCTTCCGTTCCGCAGGAGGTGATGTATCCAGATGTTCATGACGGTCTTGCGGGCGTTGCCTTCGTCGATGCCTGCGTAAGGTCTTCCAGCAGAAATGCCGCATGGGTGTCTTTCGCTTCATAGGAGGCTTCTCGTACGACTCCAAATGGGAATGAACAAGGATGTTTGGGCAGGCCCCACCATGGCCGTGTCGGCTCCATTGGATGTCAATCTCGCCAAGCATTCATTTGCCGCCCGATTGAAGGTGCGCCGAACAACACACCAAAATCGAAATTGCCGCAGTCATGCGTCAGATCATCGTGATCATGAGTCCGGGCCTTAACGCAGGTGAGCCAGTGAAGGATTGACCTTCAGCATAGGCATTGAGACTTCGGTTGAGCGTTACGGCGACGTTTCAGTGACCGTGATCTATGGCTGGCCGGACTCCATGAAGTTCAAGACATCCGCTGCATTCCTGTCAGGCGGAAAGACCGGAAAGAACACCCGCTTGACCTGCTTGTCGTGCAGAATCAGAGTCAGCCTCTTGATTAGCAGCTTGCCATCCACTTCCATTGTCGGAAGGCGAAGCGCGGTCGTCAACTGCAGCTCCATGTCCGACAGCAACGCGAATGGAAGGTGGAGCCGGTCCGTCGCTTCCTGTTGATATTGGGTGCTCTGCGTCGAAATCCCAAATACGGCTGACACGCCCGTATCGACAAGTTCCCGCGACAGGTCACGAAATGAGCAGGCTTGCGGCGTGCAGCCCCTTGCGCCGGGGATGTCATCCCAACCATCAGGCAGAGGTACGTCCGGTCGACCGGTCATCGGATAGAAGTACAGAACGCTCCAGCCTCTCAGGTGTCCCAGATTCACTTTGCCGCCACGTGTCGAAGGCAGAGCCACGCTCGGCATGGACAGACCTTCCAAGTGGCTGGCCGATCCGTCATCGACTGGAGCGGGGATTGCACGCCAATCCACGGTCTCGAGATCTTTCTGGTTCATTGGCCACTCTCAAACATATACAGCGCGAAAGAAGCAAGAGCTGTGCCAAGGAACTAGTCAATCCAGCCATTCGATTTGTCCTTCGCGAGACCGAGGGTACGGAGACCATCTCGATCTGTTGCAAAAGGAGGAAACGGCAAAGATGCTTGGAACAGGTGACCCCGCAATCCTCCCCTTCTCGAAGGACGGTGTATCCTGCAGGGTGGACAGATGAGCGAGATCCAAAGTGCCAAGGCCCTGATCAGGACGTTTGTCGGCGACCTGGATGCTGCTGCATCGGGCGAGGCGACGCGGGCGGCCTTTCGCGAACATTCCGCGGACGGCCTCGCCTACCGCGGGGTGCACCCCTACAATATTCTGACGGGTTCTGACAGCGTGGCAGACCACGTCTGGTCGCCCTTGAAAGCGGCCATGTCGCTGTTGCAAAGACGCAAGGACATCTTTCTCGCTGGTCACAACAACCTGCCGGGGCGATCAGGTCTCTGGGTTGTCGAGATGGGCAACCTGCTGGGCGACTTCACGCAAGACTGGCTGGGCATCCCGGCAACAGGGAAAGCCACATACGTCCCTTACGTGTCCTTCTACCGGATCGAGGACGACAGGATCGCCGAGATGGTCGAGTTCCTGGACCTCCTCGCCGCAATGACCCAAGCCGGGTTGAACCCTTGGCTGCAAGACCATACCGGGGGTTTCATGATGTCACCGGGGCCGCGCACCCATGACGGGCTGCTTGACGGCCCGCAGGACGCTGCGGCAACCAAAAAGACATTCGCGCTGACGCACGAGATGTTGGCGGACCTGGCGAAATCCTACACCTCTCCTGCCGACCACATCAGGCGGTACTGGCACGAAGACATGAACTGGTTCGGCCCGACCGGCATCGGGGCAAGCTTGGGATTTGCCGGGTACCGACGCGGCCATACCGACCCATTTGAACACAAGCTCGACACGGTCGACATCCTGCATGAAGAGGTGACCGCAGCAGAAGGCAATTTCAGCGCTGTCATGTGGTGGCCCTGTCTCAGAATGCGCAATACTGGCGACTACATGGGCGTCCCCGCAAATGACGCCTTGGCCGAAATGCGCGTAGTCGATGTTTATCGCCGCGAGGGCGACAAACTGGCCGAAAACTGGATCTTCATCGACATGCTGCATTTCCTGAAGGACCAGGGTGTCGATGTTCTGGCCAATCTTCAGAAGGTCACTCGTACGAGAGAATCACCAGGGACTTGAACGGAATGTTGTCCATGAGCTGCTGGAACGCGACCGTCTGCGGACAACTCCGCGATTCCAAGAGCGCTTTCCCTTTTCGCATCCTAGGGTCGGGGTTGGCACTGCCCGTTGTGGACCGACTGAGCCAACGCGAGATTCAATCGCCCGCAGGGTGGGTCGGATCGACCGTCACCTGGATTCTCGGATCCGTGTTCAATAGTGGTCGGCCCATGGCCGCTACGGCAACACGAGAATCCAAAGCCAAACGGTAAAGATCGACAGGGCCGTCCCGAACAGGACCGACGAAGCGGCGGCGCGCTTTGCTGTACCGTACATGTTTGCGAAAATGTACGTGTTTGCCCCCGGCGCCATCGCGGCGGTCAACACGACGGAACGGAACGCGTCCCGGTCAATCGCGGTCGCGGATGCAATGCTCCAGGAGATCACGGGATGGACAAGCAGCGACACGATGCAGATCAGGGCGATGGCCTTCAGGTCGCCTTCCGGCTTGTAGCGCACCAGGACGCCGCCAAGTCCGAACAGGGCTGCAGGAAGTGCAGCACCGGACAAGAGTTTGATGGCGTCTGACAGAACACCTGGAACACCGATGCCGAACACGTTGACGAGGAGACCCAGGACGATGCCGACGATGAGCGCGTTGTTGAACATCGCCTTGCCGACGTGAAGGAAAGTACCCGCCGGCGACATTCCGGCACCACGGACGATTTCCATCGCCGTGACGCCCACGAAGTAGCAGAATGGCGCGTGCAAGGCGACGATTGCGTAGTTGCCGACAAGTGCATCAGCCCCATAGGCGAGTTCGGTGATAGGCAGGCCCAGCAGGACCGAGTTGGAGAACATGCAACAGAAACCGATCGCGACCGCATCTGGCCACGGGCGCCCAATGAGCAGGCGCCCCAAAACCAGCCCGAGCAGGAATCCCGAAGCCGCGCCCGTGTAGAAGCTGAAGAGCAGGGGGATGTCGAATCCCTTGTCGAGATCAATCGAGGACAGCGCGTTAAACAGGAGGCACGGGATCGCGAAGTTCTGCGTGAACTTCATCAGGGCATCGACCCCGTTGTCGCTGAAGAAGCCTTTCCAGACGGCAAAGTACCCTGCTCCAATGACCAGGAAGACGGGTATCACAACGTCCAGAAGTGCCTGCATGGTTCAACCGGAAGCGGTAAGGCGCATGCCGTCGTAGGCCGGCTCTACGTTGTCCGGAGTCTCGGCATTCAGCGTGTCGTAGTCGAGGTCGATGTGCATGTTGGTGAGAACGGCGCGTTTGGGGTCCGCGCGTTCGATCCAGCCAAGCGTGCGCTCGAGATGTGCATGGGTCGGGTGAGGATCGCGACGGAGCGCGTCGACGACCCAGATGTCCAGACCTTCGAGATTCGCCCAAGCGTCGTCATTGATCGCGGCTACGTCAGGCAAGTAGGCAACGTCGCCAACCCTGAACCCAAGCGCGTCGATCGAGCCGTGGCTCACGCGGACCGGCTGAAACGTGATCCTGCCGCCTCTGCCATCGACATTCACGTTGCCCTTGATCGTGTGCATCTCGAGAATTGGTGGGTACGGCGAACCTTCCGGTTGCGTGAATGCGTAGCCGAAGCCCGAATACAGCCGCTCCTGCGTTGGCCCGTCTGCCCATACGGGCATTCGCGAGCGCCGTGCATAGACGATGGGCCGCAGATCATCGATTCCGTGCACGTGATCGGCATGGCCATGGGTATAGATCACCGCGTCAAGATCACCGACATTGGCGTCCAGCAATTGCTGCCGCAGGTCGGGAGACGTGTCGATCAGCACCGTTGTCCTGGCATCGTCTTCAACCCGTTCGACCAGCAGCGAGCACCGCCGACGCCGGTTTCTGGGGTTCGTGGGATCGCAATCGCCCCAGAGCCCCCCGATCCGGGGCACGCCACCTGACGAGCCGCACCCAAGAATGGTGAAGGTCAACTCCGCCATGCGGCAGCCTTCGCAAAGAGTCGCTCGAAATTCTCTTCCGTTCGATCTGCAAACTCCTTGTATTCCATTCCGAAGACCTCGGCACCGACGCGCGCCGTGTCGGCAACGAAGGCAGGTTCGTTCCTCTTGCCTCGATTGGGCGGCGGGGCGAGGTATGGCGCGTCGGTTTCCAGCAGAATCCGGTCAATCGGCGCCGCAGCAAAAATTTGCCGAAGAGCGGCACTTCCAGAAAAGGCCGCAATTCCAGACATGGAAAGATAGAATCCGAGTTCGAGAGCTCTCTCGGCGAGCGAAGGTCCGGAGGAAAAGCAATGCATCACGCAGGAGAATGCGCCCGCCCGGTGTTCCTCGGAAAGGATCCGCGCCATGTCCTCGTCCGCGTCACGGGCATGTATCACGAGCGGAAGTCCGGTCTGGCGCGCTGCCTCGACATGAATGCGAAGGCTCTCTTGCTGCAAGGCAATGGTGTCCCGCGTGTAGTGGTAGTCGAGGCCGGACTCGCCGATGCCGACGAATTTCGGATGGGCGGAAAGGGAGACCAAGGTTTCCGCATCCACCATGGGCTCTTTGGCCACTGACATCGGATGTATGCCGGCGGCGTAAAAAACAGGAGGATGAGTCTCGGCGATAGCGCGTATCGCAGGTTCGGCAGCAATCCGCGTGCAGATTGTCACCATGCGATGAACGCCTCGGTCGGTAGCGCGAGCGACGACGCGGCCAAGCTCGCCGTCGAACTCGGGAAAATCAAGATGGCAATGGCTGTCCGTGATCCTGGCCGGAAGTGACATTGGTTCCGTATGGGTAGGTTCTGGTAAGGCGTCAACCCGGGGGAATCGTCGTCGGTCCTGGATCCCGACTTGGTCGCGGGGTCAGAGGGCGGCAGTTGCTTCGATCCGGAGGAATGCATCCGTGATCAGGCTTGCCGGGTCAATGTTGACTTCCCGGCCATGCGTCAATCGGGCCGACAGTTCCTGCTGCAGTTCTGCCCATGCTTGCGCGCGACCGGTGCTTGCGCCGAGCCGCGTAAGCGTTTCGAACTCTCCTGGCGTCACCTCGGAATCTGGAAGCATTCCTGCGGCGGTCCGCGCGAGGCGGGCTAGCGCCCGATCCAGCAACCTTGCGGCCATATCGAATCGCCGTTCGGCTCCGCGTGCCGACGCCATCTCAGCGAACTTCAGCAACTTGGCCCGGTCCATGGATGGTGCCGTGGCGATCACGTCCATGACCTCTCCGTAGAGTTCAAGGCCGCCTTCGTTCATTAGTCGGACAGCTTCGCCGACCGAACCGTGTGCAAGGGCATGAAGGCCGCTGGCGCTTTCCGCAGCAATTCCGGCTTCGGACAGAGCCAGATCCATATCGGTTTCGTCCAGTTCTCGCAGCCTCATGATCCGGCAACGCGACCGGATCGTGGGAAGCAATCGCGCCGGCTGGTGGCTGACCAGGATTAGAACGGTGTTTCCCGGGGGCTCTTCCAGCAGCTTGAGGAGGGCGTTTGCGGCGGAAAGGTTCATGTCGTCAGCCGCGTCCACGATGACGACTCGGCATCCACCATCGGTGGCAGTCAGGCCAAGAAACCGGTTGAGCCTCCGGATCTCGTCGACCGTGATCCAGTTCTTCAGGCGCTTGCGGTCAGAGTCCCACGCACGCCGGATCAGGAGGCAGCCGGGATCGGACAGTGCGGCGACACGGCGGGCAACGGGATGATCTGCGGACATGTCCAGGTCCGTCGGAGCGGAAACGTTCTTCTCGGCCTCGCCGCTCGTTCGCGCCAGCAGGATCCGCGCCATTGCCCAGGCCAAGGTCGCCTTTCCTACGCCGCGCGGTCCGGTCAGGAGCCAGGCATGGTGCATTCTGTCATTGCCAAGCGACGCCAGGATCTCGGCTACGGCATCCTTGTGGCCGAACAGCCGCAGGGTTTCGCGCGGATGCGGCGCACCCTCGGCACGGTCGGCTTCGGGGGGGCTTTCGTCGTTCATGGGTTCCAGCCCGCAATCCGCGAGATGTCACGTGCGATGGCATTGACGTCGCGATTGCCGTCGATCAAGTGACATCGGTTGGGATTGTCGCTTGCGAGCGCACGAAATCCTTGGCGCACGCGATCCTGAAAGCTCTGCCCCATTTCCTCGTACCTGTGTTCGCCTGAATTGCGGTCCAGGCCACGCTTGAGAGCTTCGGCCGTTTCCATGTCGATAATGAATGTCAGGTCAGGATCCTTGCCGATCACCGCGTCGTGGATCTGGTCCACGAGCGTGCGCAGGTCCGGTCGAGCCGCACCCTGATACACGCGTGTTGAGTCTGCGAACCGGTCCGAGATCACGGTGGCGCCCCTGTCGAGCGCTGGGCGAATGGTCCTTTCCAGATGATCGCGCCTCGCGGCCGTGAAGAGCAGAATCTCGGTTTCGGCTGACCAGCGCTCGGGAGGACCTTCGACCAGAAGCCGACGGATTTCCTCCGCTCCGGGCGAGCCGCCTGGCTCACGTGTCAGGACAACGTCTAGACCCTTGGAGTCCAGGCTTTCGGCGAGAATCCGGGCTTGCGTGGACTTTCCGCACCCGTCCATGCCTTCAAACGTGATGAGGCGTCCTGCGTTCATTCCAGCAGGCTTTGCACCTGCCCCACGGCCATGTCAAACAGCAGGGAGGACGATGCGCGCACGCGTGGCACAAATCCGCCGCGGGTCGCTTCGCGGTCGGAGACAAGCGGGAATCGCCTTTCCGGGATGCTCGGGATTGAAACAACGAGCTCTGCCACCTGCGCGCCTTCGGCGATCGGGGCGTCGAGCGGCGAGAGGTACTCGATGCGCACTGTGACGCTGCCCTGTCCAACAGTCGGGAAAGGCATGCGGAAGTCATCGCCTGCAACCGCATTGACGCTGGACTGACTTCCCATCCAGACTGGAATCTCGCCGATGATGTCACCTTTGGAAGCCACCTCCTTGATGGTGAACTGGCGGAGTCCCCAAACTATCATTGCCTCTGCTTCACGGCGGCGTGCTGCCGCGCTTTCGAGACCGGTGAAGGCGAAGATCAAGCGCCGCCCGCCTTGGACGGCGGATCCCACAAGGCTGTAGCCAGTTTCCTCTGTGTGCCCGGTCTTCAGCCCGTCCGCTCCGAGACCGGTTCCCAGCACCGGATTGCGGTTGAACCTGTTGGCTGGCGAGCGGCCGTCATAGTCGAATTCCTCCATGGCGAAATACCCGTAATACTCGGGAAAATCCTTGATCAGCAGCGCCGCCAGATTCACCAGGTCGCGGAGGCTCATCCGATGCTGTGGATGTGGCCACCCACTGGCATTGGCAAAGGTCGAGTCCTTGAGCCCGATTTCGCGTCCCCGCAGCGTCATCCGCTGTGCAAATGCCTCTTCCGTTCCGGCCAGTCCTTCAGCCACGACCACGCACGCGTCGTTGCCGGACTGGACGACGATGCCCTTGATCAGTTCTTCGGCGGTGGGTCGGTCGGTTTCATCGAGAAACATGGTCGAGCCGCCCATGTTGCGGGCCTTGGTCGACACAGCGAAAGTCGTGTCCAACTCGATGTGTCCTTCCTTCAGTGCCTCGAAGACCATGTAGAGCGTCATCAGCTTTGACATCGACGCCGGTGGCTTCGGCGTGTCCGCGTCTCTTTCGAAGAGCACCGTGTCGGTCTCGAAATCGTAGATGAGTGCGGCTTTCGCGGGGGTCTCGTACACTGGTTGCGCGGCAACAGCCGCTGCGACAAAGGCGGACATGGCAAGGACGAAAGGCAAGGCTGCAATCTGTCGAAGCATGGTGCGAGTCTCCTTTGTCGGCAGGTCCGTGAGGCAATCACGCGGTTTGGTGTCTTCGAACTGGATCACGGCAGATCCAGGTTCTCGATCATTGGCGCTTGGCAGGCGCTTGACACGCGGTTCGCGACCTGCCTTTCGCCACGCATATTCCGGAATTGGAGGAACCGCATTCCAATTCGGCGGGCAGTCCCGACCGGGACGCTCGAAGAGGAATGTGCTGGCGCTCGCGTCATGCATTTCTTCCTTGGCTCATGCGGCGCATCCAGCCCGAAGCTTCCGAGTCTGACTCTTGCCTGCACTGCCCATTATGCTTAGCCATCGTGCCTCTGCATGAAAAGGGCATTCCAGAATTCCGGACAGAGTAGCGCCCGGGGGCTTTCAGAATCACGGGCCGCCCGATACCAAGCCCAGGTCGGAGGAGTGGCAGAGTGGTCGAATGCACCGGTCTTGAAAACCGGCGTGCGTGAAAGCGTACCGTGGGTTCGAATCCCACCTCCTCCGCCATGTGCCCTCGCGAAATGCGCCTCCTGATCCCGTTGCGGATGGATTGATCCTCTGTTTGCGGATCATACGGGAGGGCTGTTCGTCGATCCCGGTGCCGGCGGTCCCTGGAGGCCGCGGTCGATTTGGGGGCGGCACGAAGTCAAGACTTGGTCAATGGCCGAAAAGGATTCCAAATTGACACTTGTCACCGCTCCCGCGCAGACGACGACGATTCTGTTTGCGAGCGCCGACGGCATCACGATCCGCTGGACGTCCCGTTCGATTGCACATGGCGAGCGGGACGCCTTTTCCGATCAGGGCTGAGACTCTCGGCCGAGCCGAATTCGGTCGCGGCGCGCGGGGCGGCATGGACCGCGCTCTACGCCCTCTCGATGGTCCTGATGGCGTCGCTGAGCGCCTCGCCGCCCTCATCCAGCAACGCAGCTTCGCGAAGGCGCCTTGTACAGCTAGCTGCATCCGGGCGATCTGCGAACCGATCCACCATGCCGAGAACCATGTCGAATTTCGACAGGCCGCGCGCGTGGGTGTCAGAATAGCCTTTGATCAACCTGCCGCAGCAGAGGATTTCGGTGGCGAGTGCGGGGTCTGAGGCAGCAACACTGGCCGCACGTGACAGCCAATTGTCGAGATGCGCCTGTTCGACTGCATGGCGTCGTGTTCTGCGGCGATACCCTTTCAGCCCGCCGAGCGCGTAGAGAAGAAGGAACGGCCCCAGACGGTCCGAGCGCAACCGTCTGCCCTTGGCAAACCAGCGGTCAATGCGGGCCATGGCGCGGGGACTCGCTGCGATTCGGGTTCCCATTCCGGCAGGCAGCATCCCGACGATCTCTTCCGCCCGGGGATGCATGTATTCGGTCAAATGCAGTATCTGTTGTGGTCCGGTGCCTATCTCGGCAGCGATCCGGCCGTTGCGGGAAGCGCGCGTCTTGAGATCCGCCACGCGGATCACGTCGTCGTACGCCATGGCGTTGGCAATGTACTTCGCTGCGGCCTTGGTCAGCTCGTCGCCGCCGAGGCAGTCGGCGACGGCAAATGGTGCAAGACGATCAAGGTACTCCTCTCCGTAGTCCGCATCCATGAAGTCGACCACCTTGCGCAGCCCGGCCATTGCAATCGGCCGGGCAGGCTCCGGCAGTTCGGCGACGCGTCTCGTCAAGCTTGCCCACCGGTCGAGCAGACGCGCAGGGCCGGTGGCACCTGAGGAGGATGGCGACCGCTCTGGCACGCCGGTGAGTTGCACACCTTTGCGGCAGGCGTGGAATCCGGCGTCGAAGGCGAGCAGGCTGGCCTTGACTCCCCGCTTTCCGGATCGGATGGCGTCCTCGAAGGCGCCCTTGTCGAAGGGCAGGCATTCCGAAGCGGCCAGAGCGCCGAAGAGTGTGGCCGAAATTACGGAGCCGCTTTCGACAGCCAGTTTCTCCATGTCGAAACAAATGAACCGGGCGGCGGCGATTTCGGCCGCGGCGCGAACTTCGGTCGCATCGGCGGTCCCGTCGCCAGGCACGCTCTTTTCCGAGATTGCGAGCTTCCTGTGGGATGATGCGATGAGTGTCGTTCTGTCCGGGGTCACGAAGCCGCGCGCGATCGCGCGCCCGGCTTCCATCATTTCGGCGGCGATCAGGATGTCGACATCGCCAGAGGAGGGTGCGAGGGCAAAGACCGGTTGCGTGGTTCCGGTCCTGGCCATCTCGACATAGTAGATCGTTGCACCGGTCCGCTGTGCCACGCCAGCGACCGAGGTTGCTTGGCAAGCGTAGCCTTGCGTTCGGGCGAGAGCTTCGATCCATCTGGTCAAGACCCCGCCGCCCTGGCCGCCCACCGCCATGATCGCGAGCTTGATGACGCCGTCAGGGCCCGGTTTGTCCGTCTCTGCAGGAAGGGGCTGCTGAACCGTCATTCCGCGCCTCCAAAGGAAAGCGATTTGCGTGACCGACGGTGTTGCAGCCAGCCTATGAGCCGTGCGGCCAGTTCCGCGCGCCAGTGTTCGAAACCGGTTGGGTTGTGCACAATGTCGGCGCGGTAGAAGCTTGGACAGAGCACGGCAGCCTCGGCCACCTCGCCGCAATTTCCACAACCGACGCATGTCTGGTCGATGTGCGCCACGGGATCGTCGCGGAGAGGGTCGTCAAGCTTCTTGAGTGACAGCGACGGGCAGCCCGAGAGTCGGATGCAGGCGTGGTCGCCGGTGCAGATGTCTTCGTCGACGCCGAATCGAGGCGCAACGATGCGCTTCCCCGCATTGACGGCCTCTTGCTGGAGCGGTTTCTCGCGGCGCTGGCGGTTCAACATGCATTCCGAGGAGGCGATTATGACCTTCGGGCCGTCATAATCAGTGGTCAGCGCCTCGCGAAAGATCTCGCACATCCGAGGCACATCGTAGGTGTGATCGATTTCGCGGACCCATTTCACGCCAACACCCCGGACGGCGGCGCTGATCGGGTTGTTCGTTGCCTTGGTCGGGTTGTTGGCGCGACTCGACGGCACGTCCTGCCCGCCTGTGGCCGCTGAATAGTAGTTATCAACGATCACCGCGACGCTGTCGGCGCGATTGAACACCATGTTGCCGATCGACGAGGCGAGGCCGTTATGCCAGAATCCGCCATCGCCGATGATCGAGATCGCCCGCCGTTCGCCACCGGCGTCGAAGGCGGAATTCGATGCCGGGCCGAGGCCGTAGCCCATTGTCGAACCGCCAATCTCGAAGGGCGGGAGCGAAGCGAAGAGATGGCAACCGATATCACCGGTGATCTGGTGTTCACCAAGTTCCCGCTGGACGATTTTCAGTGCAGCAAAGATAGGGCGTTCGGGGCAGCCGGTGCAGAAACCGGGCGGGCGGACCGGGACCGTCTTCGAAAGGTCCGGGATTTCGGGCGCATCCCGGTTGGGTGCACGGACCTGGCCGGGCAGCAGGTCGGGGGCGGTTTCGCGAAGGAAGGCGGTCATGCCGTCATGCAGCACCTGACCAGTGTACTCGCCGGCCATCGGCAAGACATCCTTGCCCATCAGGCGCGTTCGGACGCCTTCCCTGAAAAGCATGGAGCCAATGGATTGCTCGATGAATTCGGGCTGGCCTTCCTCGACGACAAGGAGCGCGTCCTTGCCGTGCGCAAAGTCCAGCATCTCGGCTCGCACCAATGGGTAGGTGACATTCAGGACATGGAGCGGCACATCCGTTTTGCCGTAGAGGTCGGCAAGACCCAGCCGCTGCAGCGTCCGTATCACACCGTTGTACATGCCGCCCTGAAGAACGATGCCGACCTTGCCCTGCCGGGGACCGAAGCGCTCGTTCAATGTCTGTTCGGCGATGAAGGCCTCTGCGGCTGGCCAGCGGCATTCGATCTTGTCTTTCTCGTGCGCATAGGACATCGGCGGCAGCACAACGCGCCGAAAGTCCTTTCGCGGTTCTGCCAGCGCATCGCGGACGGTCAGCGGTGGCGGGATGTTATCTGCAGTCTCGAACTGGCCGGTGACATGGCAGGACCGGATCCGCACCATTAGCATCACTGGCGTGCTGGACGCCTCGGAAAGCGCGAACCCCTGTTTCACCGCCCGAACGATCGAGGGCAGGTTCGGGCGCGGGTCCAGGAGCCAGAACTGCGATTTCATCGCAAAGGCGTGGCTGCGCTCCTGCATGATCGAGGAACCCTCGCCGTAGTCCTCGCCAAGAACAATCAGCGCACCGCCGGTCACGCCCGAGGATGACAGGTTCGCCAGGGCGTCTGACGCGACGTTGACCCCGACAGGGCCCTTGTACGTCACGGCACCACGAATCGGGTAGTGGACCGAAGCTGCCAGCATCGCAGTTGCTGCGGCCTCGGAAGCATTGGCTTCAAACCGGACGCCGAGCTCGGCGAGGAGATCCTGCGCGTCGGCCAGCACGTCCATCAGGTGAGAGATCGGCGCACCCTGATAGCCTCCGACATAGCCCACGCCGGATTCCAGCAGCGCCTTCGTGATTGCCAGAATGCCCTCGCCAGTGAAGGTCTCGCCGGCACCGAGGCGCAGGTGTTCGACTTCAGCCTTGAACGAGCGCTCGGCCATGCTCTGTCAGACCTGCGGAACGAGCGCCAGGGCGCGGATGGGCGATCCGGTGCCGTGCTCAATTTTCAGGGGCGCTGCCATGAGGATCGCGCCCTTGGGCGGCAACTGGTCAAGATTTGCGAGCGACGCGAGGCCGAAACAGTTGTCGCGATGCAGGAAGTTATGTGCCGGATAGGGGGGCGAGAACTTGCCCGCCATGCCGGCATCGGTGCCGATGCACTGCGCGCCCCACCCGACGATGCCCTTGGAAAGCAGGTAGTCGATGCATTCTGTCGTCGGGCCGGGGCTGTGCGATCCGTCTTCATGGGGATCGGGATCCTCGTTCAGGAAGAACTCCTCGTCATGCGAGCGCTTGTCCCAGTCTGTGCGCATCACCACCCATTCGCCCGGATTGATCTCTCCGTGCTCCGCCTCCCAAGCCTTGACGTGTTCGGCAGTGAGCAGAAAGTCTGGGTCTTCGGCGACCGCCTTGGAGCAGTCGATCACGTTGACCGGCGCAACGAGGCGCTGGACGTCGAGCGTGTCGGTATAGCCGTCCTCGAAGTCCTTGCCAGAAATCCAGTGATGCGGCGCGTCGAAATGGGTGCCGGAGTGCTCTCCAAGCACCATCCAGTTCCAGGCGAAGAACGGCCCGTCGGCATCATATTCGCTGATCTTGTGAATTTCGACCTTGGGCGTGTTCTTGGCGAAGTCCTTCGGCAGACGCAGGATCGGCGTGTCAGGACCGAGAGTGGCGGTGCAGTCGACGATCTTCACTTGGCCGGACATCAGCATTGCGCCGAGCTGGCCCAATAGATCTGTGGGGTTCATGTCGGCTCCTGTCTGCGGGCCCGTCGCGGCAAAGCGGGACTTGCGGCGGGTCAGCACCGCCTCGGCGATGTCGAAGACGGTGTCGATGGTCTCGGCCGCGGTCATGTTGCCCGGCGAAAGGCGGACGAGGGGTCCGCGGAAATCTACTGCATAGCCCTCGACCCCGAGTGCGCCGACCACGGCTGCTGCCTCAGGTTTGTTCGGAAAGCGCAGCATGACTGAGCCGCCGCGCTTGTCGCCCTCGCGTGGCGAATGCAGCGGCAGGTCAAGATCATCTGCACGTGCAATGATCCTGTCGACGAGACGCCGGTTCCAGGCCGCCATTTCGGCGTGATCCTGACTTGCGTGCCACTTGAGGGCGGGCAGAGAGGCGATCGCAGCCATCGACCCCGGGGTGCCACCATCGAAGCGACGGATGTCGGGGGCGTACTCGAACTTGCCGATGTCCCAGGAAAACGGGTTGTTCTGCGAAAACCAGCCTCGACCGTCGGGCTCGAGTTCCAGTGCCAGCGACTTGTCGACGTAGAGGATGCCGGCGCCGGGTGTGCCGCACATCCATTTCAGGCTGGTCGAAACGACGAAATCAACCTTGGGGTTCATCGCGTCAAAGGGAATGAGCCCCGCGGCCTGGGTGATGTCGACTCCGATCATGGTGCCCATCTCCCGACCATGCGCGACCAACGGCGCCAGGTCGGTCCGTGCCGAGGCGGTCGAGGTGACCCAGGTGAGGAGCGCCAGTCCGACATTGTGACTCCAGCGGGCAGCGAAGTCCTCCGCCTCGACCCAAGCCTTGCCTTCGCTCAGCGGCACCGTGTCGAGCGTGAAGCCCATTTTCGGCGCCAACCCCGCCAGCAGAAAATGAATTGACGGAAAGCAGTCCGCGGCCACGAGCACACGCTTGCCGCGCAGCATTCCCTCAGGCAGCGAGCGCACCAGCTTGTGCATGCCATCGGTCACGCTCTCGCAGGTGGTTGCCGAGCCCTTGGGCACGTTTATGATGCGTCGCCAGTAGTCGATGAAGTCCTGCCGACGCAGCAGCACATAGCCCCATTGCTTGTCATTCGGCGCGGCCCAGACCTCGGCGAACTCGGCGGCGACCTCGGCGAGTTCCTGCTCCTTGCCCGGGTACATGCCAATCGAGTGGTACAGAAAATACCCGGCGTGCTTGGTGTTTGTGAGCATGTTGCGGATCCGCATGGGCGTGTCGCGGGGCAGAGTAGTCGAATGCCTGGCGGTGGTCCACGTTCGCGTTTGCAAATCTGTCCCTGCAAAACGTCTATCCTGAATTTTTGATGGATGCATATCTTGAGAGCGCCAGGCTAACTGGAGAACGTGCAGCGGGTGAAAGTCCCGTAGAAAGGAAAGGCCAACCACCACTTTCACCGCGAGCCGTGCGCCGGACACTGCGAGGTGTCAGGCGAAGCGTCGGTAGCGGCATGCGTGGGCCGGGCTATTGAGCCTCGAAACTTGTATTAAATCGGATGCGCCGAGACCGTTCAAGTAGTCGAAGGCAACACTTCCAAGCCGGATTGGTGAGGCGGAAGAAGGCATCCCGGGGTCGAAGAACCATGGCACATGCAGAAGCACTTCACCGGGACCTGGGAGGTCTCCAAGCC
>JAJDVJ010000008.1 GCA_022826205.1 Silicimonas sp.
CGCGTGCACCGGGCGACAGGCTTCCGACATTCCAGCAATTCCCGACCGCAAGGCCGAATGCCTCCTCTTCGTCAGACTGGGATCGGGCGGGACGCAATCTCGGCGTCAAGCCGGACATGTCCGAGTCCGAGCTGGATGACCAGGCGCTGGGCCAGCGACTCGCACACGCCCATGGCGAGCCGCTTGCGGATCTCGCCGAGCCCGACCAGCAGCAGGCAGAGGCGGTTGTCGGAATCCATCTCGTAGCTGGTCAGGAGCCGCAGCTCCTCGAGGAGATCGGGCCGCGGGGTGCCTTACGCGGCACGTCGACGGCACGCGCCACGACTTCACGGCAGCATGCACGAGCGATTTCCCGCAGCGGACTTGGAGGCGAGAGCTGGCGGCACCCGGACGGCGGCTACATGCGCGGCATGGTGGATCGGCTACGCGAGTTGGAGGCGCGCCAAGACGAGTTGAACGAACGGCTTTAGGCGGTTCCCGCCGACCTTCCGGACATCAACCCCAACATTGCGGAAGTCTATCGGCGCAGGGTGGCGCGGCTCGCCGAGGCGCCGGACCATCCGGGGGACCGCAACGCGGCGGCGGCCGTCAGGAGCCTCATCGACCGCATCGTTCTCACGCCCGGCACAAAGCGGGCCGAAATGGACGCCGTGCTGCACGGCGATCTCGGGACCATCCTCGAATGGGCTGGCGGCGGAAAGGGATATATCGGCACGCCCACGCCGGAAATGTCGGCCTCAATCTGATTCGTTTCAAGATTTTGTCTTTGCGAGAAATTGCAGTCTGGAATTGGCCTTCTGCGCGTATTCAGTTGCTGCGCATTGGCCGGGTGAAGCGAAATTCCTCGCGCAGTCGAGCCACATTCACGCTTCCCCAGCACCGCGCCGTTAATTGCGCACCTCTGGGCGGGAACGCCCCGTGGATGACCTTGATGCCCCGCGTCTCCAGAAACTCGGCCACCGGCACGAAATCCCGATCAGACGAGACCAGAACCGCGATGTCGTAGTTGTCTGCCCAAGCGAGACTGATCATGTCGGTCGCCATTCGAACGTCGACCCCCTTCTCTTCGGTGCCCCGCATGCCGGCGCCGCAAGCGGGGCATTGAGCTATCGCACTGTGGCAGGTAGGGCACACGGGCGGCGAGCGCTTCCGCTGGCGCGGCACGATCGACACGCTCACACCGGGAAAGGTGTCCACCACCGTCGTCGCCCATCGGTGAAGGCGTCGGTCCGCTTCGCTGGTCGGGTCATGGGAGCCATAGAAGTTCAGCCCTTGATACTCACTCGCTGTTGCAGCATCGACGACTTTGGCCGCGGCGCGTGCAAGCACCGGCCCGAGCCTCGCCCAGTCCGTGCGGAACGCCGAGTCGGCGTTCTGCATTGAGAGCGTGTAGTTCCAGAAATCTACGAACACCCGCACACGATTGCGGGGAGCCTGAACCGGGGTTTCAGCGGGCATGTCTCCTCACTCCACAAAAACACAGGGACGCGCGAGGCGTCCCTGGGGTCGTGATAATCGGACCCCGTACATCCCTGTCTGGGCGGCAGTCCGATGGGTTCTCTTGTGCAGCAACCTATGCCCGCTGGCTGGCGATTGCAAGCCGTTTCGCGAGTCGGTTCCAGATCGGGCATGGTCGCTCGGGCCGAGAAACAAGGGATTGCCAGATTGGCCACAAATGTGGACCAAACCCATCAGGCGGGAATCCGTTCACATCCGTTCGTCAATCATGCGCTGAGCCCAATTCGAGAAGGGATTTCTCCGAGTGCAACCAGTTCATGATGGACCGAAATTGCCACAGGAACGAGATTGGGCTTGCGATGCGCACATTCGCACACGGCAGCCACCCCGCATTGCCTTACCCATGAATGTTGCTCTTAGGCGATGCGGTGATACCTGTCGCTTGTGTCTTCGACCGTCGTGCCGACATCGTCGCCATCGATCTCTATCAACTCAGCGTTCGGATCGATCCCGATATTGACATTCTCGGCATCTGCATTCTGGGCGTGGGCGACGGGCTCCATGAGAACCGCGGAATTCGAACGGAGCTCCCGGGCTGCGGAAATTGAGTCTCCCACGAATTGAAGCGGAGGTGGCAGAGCGGTGGCTGGCGCGGCACGCGAGCGGTTCAGTACGTAGACCCATCGGCCTGGCGGTGCGCATCCTTGCGATTCCGGGATCCACAAACTGCCGGAACGGAAAGCCGATATGCCATCAGATACATTGCGCGGCTGTCCGCACAAGGCTATCGGTGCAGTCATGGGCCACCATCTTGCACGCGAATCCCGACCGATGCCCACTGTCTGGCATGCTGCCCGCCGACCGCGGTCGCACCATGAGGGTGACGGGAGCAAGGGATGCAGTCATCCCTCGCAGAATGCCACCGTGCCGTTCGGACGCGCAAACGCTCGAGGGGCCACGAGGCGGATGACACGATGACGCCGGACACGTTCATCGCCAAGTGGCGGGCGTCGGAGTTGAAGGAGCGCTCGGCGGCGCAGGAGCACTTCATCGACCTGTGTCGGATGCTTGGCGAGCCGACGCCTGCGGAAGCCGATCCGACGGGTGATCGGTACTGCTTCGAGCGCGGCGCGCGAAAGGACACCGGCGGCGACGGCTGGGCCGACGTGTGGAAGCGCGGCTGCTTCGCCTGGGAGTACAAGGGTCGCCGGGCAAATCTCGACACGGCGTTCGACCAGTTGCGGCAGTACGCGCTTGCCCTGGAGAACCCGCCGCTCCTGATCGTCTCGGACATGGAGCGGTTCCGCATCCGCACCAACTGGACGAACAGCGTCAGCGTGATGCACGAGTTCACGCTCGATGATCTCTCCGACGGCGCGACGCGAGACAGGCTCAAGTGGGCGATGTCGGAACCGGAGCGGCTGCGTCCTGGAGAGACGCGGCAGGGGGTGACCGAACGCGCTGCGGCGACTTTCGCGCAACTCGCGCAAGGGTTGCGGGACGCGGGCCATGACGCGCAGACGGTAGCGCATTTCGTCAACCGCCTCGTGTTCTGCATGTTCGCCGAGGACGTGGGATTGCTGCCCGGCAACATGTTCACCCGTATGCTGGAACGCACTCGGCGCGACCCCGACAGGTTCGCGGACTATGCATCGCAGTTGTTCGGCGCGATGACGACCGGCGGGGACGTCGGGTTCGAACCGGTCGCATGGTTCAACGGCGGGCTGTTCGACGATGACACAGCACTGCCGCTCGACCGTGAGGGGATCGAGACGGCCCTCAAGGCGGCGGCGCTCGACTGGTCGGAAATAGACCCGTCAATTCTCGGGACGCTCTTCGAGCGCGGCCTCGATCCCGGCAAGCGCTCACAGCTAGGGGCGCACTACACCGACCGGGACAAGATCATGCGGATCGTCGAGCCGGTGATCGTCCAGCCGTTGCTCGCGGAATGGGAGGCTGAGAAGGCCGGGATCGGCTCCCTTCTGGAGCGCGCCGGCGCGGCGAAGTCGCGCGCGGCTCGCACCCGGATGCGACGGCAGGCGGATCAGGCGCTGCGAGTCTTTCTCGAACGGTTGCGGAGCTTCACAGTGCTTGATCCCGCCTGCGGTTCCGGCAACTTCCTCTATCTGGCCCTGAGCGCGCTCAAGGACATCGAGCACCGCGTGCAGCTTGAGGCGGAAGCGCTCGGACTTGCACGCGGCTTCCCGGAGGTAGGCCCTGAAAACGTGAAGGGCATCGAAATCAACGCCTACGCGGCGGAGCTCGCCCGCGTGTCGGTGTGGATCGGCGAGATTCAGTGGATGCGGCGCAACGGGTTCAGCTACAGGGCCAAACCCATACTCGATCCGCTCGACACCATAGAATGCCGGGACGCTATTCTCGCGCCGAACGGACGCGAGCCGGACTGGCCTGAAGCCGACGTCGTGATCGGAAACCCGCCGTTCCTCGGGGACCGAGTGATGCGTGGAGTCTTGGGTCACGAATACACCGAGCGCTTGCGCCAAACCTACAGAGCGTCTGTGCCCGCATCCGCCGATTTGGTCTGCTACTGGTTTGCCAAGGCTGGGACCTTGGCGACCATGGGCAGCATTGCCCGCGCCGGCCTCGTTGCCACGAACTCCATACGGGGCGGCAACAACCGGCCCGTCCTCGACCGTATCGTCGCTGACGGCTCCATTTTCGACGCATGGTCGGACGAACCATGGGTGATTGACGGCGCGGCGGTTCGGGTGTCTCTGGTGTGTTTCGGCCCACGTGACACGGGTCTTCCTGTCGCGCTCAACGGGGTACCAGCGCCCCATGTCCAAGCCGACCTAACTGAAGACGGCATCGATCTGACGCGAGTTTCTCGGCTGGGTCGAAACCGCGCCGTTGCGTTCCTTGGAGTCTACAAGAACGGCCCGTTCGACATTCCGGGCGAACTGGCGCGAGAGTGGCTCCGCCTTCCGGCCAATCCGAACGGTCGTCCGAACGGAGACGTCCTCAAGCCGAGGTTGAATGGCATGGATCTGACGCGGCGTCCGGCGGGTAAATGGATCGTCGATTTTGGCGATGACATGGGTGAGGGCGAGGCGGCGCTTTTTGAAGCCCCGTTCGCGCATGTTGTCGAGCACGTGAAGCCGGTGCGCCTAGGAAGGCGGCGAAAGAGACACCGCATATTCTGGTGGCGGCACGGGGAGACGCGTCCGGGCATGTGGCGCGCGCTCAATGGCCTGCCCCGCTTCATCGCAACGCCGACGGTATCGAAGCATCGGCTGTTCGTCTGGTTGGACGCGGGCGTTTGTCCCGACCATCAGTTGATCGTGATCGCCCGCGACGACGACGTGACTTTCGGCATCCTGCACAGCCGGTTTCACGAGGCGTGGTCGTTGCGGCTCGGCACCAGCCTGGAAGACCGCCCACGCTACACGCCGACAACCACCTTCGAGACCTTCCCCTTCCCGGAAGGGCTATCTCCCGACATCCCCGCGGACGACTACGCCGACGATCCTCACGCAATCGCGATCAGCGACGCGGCGCGGCAACTGGTGGAACTCCGCGATCGCTGGCTGAACCCGCCCGAATGGGTGGAATGGGTGGACGAGCCGGTTTCTGGCTTTCCGAAGCGGGCCGTCGCCCGCGACGATGCGGCGGCAAAGGCGCTCAAGGCCCGTACGCTGACAAACCTTTACAATGTCCGTCCTCAATGGCTCGACGATGCGCACGCCGTTCTCGATGCCGCTGTGGCGTCGGCCTATGGGTGGGACACGTGCATTGCACAGGAAGATGCCCTACGGCACATGCTCACGCTGAATGCGAAGGACCTGAAATAGCGTGACCGGTTTCACACGTGAAGACAGGCGCCGAGACAAGTGCCGGAAATGCCTGGAAGGATGAACAGGGACGAGTCCATAAGGCTGTTCGAAAAAGGCAAGGAGGCGTGGAACGCCTGGGCCGCCGACGTTTCGGCACGGCAAGATGACAGCGACGGCTGGAAGGCGGAAGCGCAGGCGGATTTCTCATCGCATGAATTCGGCAACGCTAACTTCTCAGGCTTCATGTTTCCCGGCCGTGCCGATTTCTCTGAATCCCGGTTCCTGGGAAACTCGTGGTTCATTGGTGCAACTGTATATGGTGCCGCCGATTTCAAGAATGCGACTTTCGACAACGAGATTTGCTTCATAAAGACAACATTCATGACCACGGCTAATTTCGAAGGATCTTCCTTCAATGGCGATGCCCAGTTCGGAAAGACCGTTTTCCAGGATATCGCCGATTTCAGAAATGCAGCCTTTTTTGGAATGGCTAATTTCAACAACTGCTCATTTTCCGAATTCGTCATAATCACGGAGACGACATTTCACCAATATGCAATGTTCCACAAAATTGATTTCGGAGACCAAGTCTCTTTTGCTGAATCGAAGTTCAAGGGCGGTGCCACATTCGAATTCTCGGTCTTCAATGCAAGCGCAGATTTCCGAGATGCAAAATTTGAAGATCTCTCGACATTTGCAAATGTCCAGTTCAAGGGCGATGTCGCGTTTGGAGGGTTCACGGGAGTTACCAGGTTTGAGCACGCAACTTTCGACGGAGAGGCGCGGTTCGCGAAAGGAACCTTCGATCAAGTGGTGCGATTCGACGACACGACATTCAACAAGGGAGCGCGATTCGAAGACTGCACGTTTCGGGGTGGTGTGGCGTTCTCGGCTTCGTGCTTTGCCGGATATGCGACCTTTGACCGAATCGAATGCCATGGCGAAGTCAGCTTTCAGGGCGTGGAGGCGCGTTCTGCGTTTACCATGGCTGGTGCCTCCTTTTCGAGAGTTCCGATCTTCAATCAGGCAACGTTTTCTGAGGCTCCACGTCTGGACAACGTGCGCATTCAGCGGGCGAACGCGAAGGGAATAGGTCGCGTGTCCGTATGGAACCGGTTGAAGGGAAGCCCAGACGGACGCGCAGGCGAAAATTGGGGGGAACTGAAGGCGCAGCGGGGCGAGGCGGCTGTACGTTGGCGATCCTTGAGGCGGCTCGCATCTCAGGGGCATGACCATCAACGGGAGATGCTGTTCTTCCGCGAAGAGGTCCTGGCGTCACGCTGGATTTCGGACATGCCGTGGCATGCGCATTTCTGGTTTGGCTTGCTTTACCAGTTGTTCTCCGACTTCGGGCGCTCGCTGTCCCGGCCCATTCTGTGGTGGTCGTTCTGGTGGGCGGGCTTTTCCCTGGTCTATCTTGCGTTTCGGGAAAAGGGCGCTGAAGCGGATTTCGCCCGTGCATGTTCTCATTTGGTAATTGTGGAGCCCTGGATTGCCTCGGCAGGACTGTCCCTGCATCGAAACCTGCCTGCACTGTCTGGCCTGGGTGATCGGATTGGCGAGTTCCGTCATTCCCTGTTTGGCGCAAGCGACGCATGCCTGCCACTGGAGCCAAGCGCGGTTTCGTTCCTGGGAGTGCTGCAATCGGTCGTCGCTGCAGGACTTCTCTTTCTCGTGCTGCTGGCAATCCGGAACCGGTTCCGCATCAAGTGACGGGTTGCGGTCCTTGTCGCTGCGCTGAGAAGCCACACTCCAGCGGCGAAAGCCGTTCTCTGTTCAGACACGCGATCCTCATTCTTGGCGATGCACGGTACCTATTGAACAAAATCTCCCTTGCGGCATTGACACCTGTTCAACTGTCCCGTCCTTGTCTTCGGGCATCCTGACCAGTTGGCAGCCGAGACTCATGGAGCGCTGTGACAACGGTTTGAGACGGTCACTGAGTTCACACCCGCACCCGCACGCCTGCAAGTGGTGACCCCGTAATTTCCAGACCAATGCCGCATTGGCAGATCACGCTACAACTGGATGAATTGACTACCCCGCAAACGCACACATAAGAATGGGGGATGGCCCATTTGGGCAGGATTGGCTTGTAAGACATGCTGTTGGAGACGACCCCCGAATTGTTCGCGAACTGGTGGTGGTTGATCGCGCTCGTTGCCACGATCGGCTTCCTACGTGCGGTCGCCTCCGGAAAACGCTCTCGCCGGAAGCGGAGAGGGTACTATTCGAGAAGTACCGGACGAAGGAAGCGCCGCGCGGCCTCCCGGAAGTCATTCGTCGCGAAGCCTCAGCGCGCCCGCCAGGTCGAGAGCCCCGCCCGCACAATCTCGGGCAAGGCTTATGTGACCGACGGCGACGGGATACGGGTAGCCCAGCAGGAAGTGCGAATCGCCGGGCTTGATGCGCCCGAATGGGATCAGAAGGCCAAGCACAATGACGGTTACTGGTTCAAGCACGGGAAGCGCGTGAAGAGCGCGCTCATTCAGGAAATCGGCGGCAAACGCGTCCACGTCTCGGTCGAGAGTGTAGACAAGTTCGGGCGCCTTCTCGGCACCGTGACCTGCAATGGCAGAGACATTGGGGAATGGCTCGTGCGGGAGGGGCATGCGATCGCTGCCTATGGCGACCGCTACAAGCACGTCGAGCGGGAGGCACGCGAAGCGAAGCGCGGCATGTGGGCGCACGCCCATAACTTCGATCCCAGAGCCCACCGGCACCGGGAGCAGTGAAAAACTGTGACGGGTCACTTTCGAAGATTCCCAAGTGCCGCCCTTGCGCCGTTGCAAAGGCGACTTCCAATGAATTGTATGCGTCTTCGCGTCGTCACCGGCGGGCATCGGTTCAGGCCCAGCCGCCTTTTTTCAGGCCCCAAGGTTGCACCCAGTTTTAGGCCTTTTTTTTGCGACGGAAAGACTCACGTACTCAGCAACCAATGGGGTCGTCAGACACTTGATACAGTCAGCTCTTTGGCGGAGGCGCTTCCGGATCTCGAAATGAAGATCGCTCCAAGCGCCTAGCGAGACCCAAATTCGTCGGCGCGAATGAGCAACCGTCAGCAGCCCGGGCCATCCCGGACGGCTATTCCCGAGAGCTGACGACTTCCGCGCACGAATGCTGCATCCCTCATTGTTCTTTTCGCCGGAGAATTCCGGACCCCGCCGCGAAACCGTCACCGAACGAGAAGTCCCAACAGGAACCCTGCGAACACCCCCAGGATCAACAAGGCAACCGCAAAGCTGGTCTCCTTCTTCACCAACGGCGAAGTATGAAACAGGAGGAAACACACGAGCGCTGGCCATTGCCATACTTTCTTGATCGCGAGTCTCTCCATTTCGCCGGCACGATTGATGCCAAGCGCCAGACGATCATCATACTGAAGGGCGATCTCGTCTTTTTTCAAGGCCGGCTCGGTCGTCTTGGCCCTCACGATCCGGACACGCGACTTCACTGTTCGCCCGTTCCGAACCACGCACACCCGTACCAGCGCGTTCCGACCGCCCAACTCTTCGAGATGCGCTCCGGCGACCCGAATTACCCCAACATCCGCATCCTGACCGATGGTGTCGATCGCTTCGAGAGACCTGACCTTGAACTCGCCCTCTACCATTTGGAGGAAACTCCCCAATCCGCTGCCAAGTTTCACCAACGTACCACCCGGTTGCCATTCAAGGTAGCCCTGAAGATCTCTATCTGGAGTTTGCGACCAGGCGTTGTTGCCGAATTTGCGGCTTCATGCGGAAGGGAGCGAGCAGCCGTGCTCCAATTCGCCATGGCCGCGTCTCCGGCAACCGGATCCGCCTCGCCGCACGTCATTCGTTCCGTTGCAAGCGCTTTACTAGATCGATGGCGTCCCCGGGCGCTGAGGAGTTCCGAAAGTCCAATGGTCCGACGCCGACGGCTTTGCCGGCAACATCGAAATACGCCTGAAGGTCATCCAGGAACTGCACTGCTCGCTCTTCCTCGTGCTGGCCAAGAATTGTCGGGTTTGCATGGGTCTCCCAGTCGCTGTGGGCGATGAGCTTGTCCCGTGCGGGCTTCAGGATCTCGCCATATTCCCGCAGCCTGGAGTCGAGCTCCTTGATTTCGGGTGTGAGGCAGCCGTTGTCGTGCATCAGCATGGTGAAGCGCTGAGTGGACAGGTTGGCCTTGCGGAAGGACTCCGCCGGCCCGGTCAAGCGGCAGACGAAAAGAATGATGTACTCCTGCATGATCGTGTTGAGATCGGCGAAGAACAGATTGGCCGAGTCTTCGAGAATCCGTTTGGTGTCTGATCCGGATTCGAACAGGTCCTTGAAGGTGTTGATTGTCTGACGGAGCTGAATCGCCTGCTTGCGGAGCATGATGAATTCGCCCTGAAGAGCGTTCGGGCCTTCGGTTTGTTCATCGTCCGCACGCGGATCGAAGCTCGAACTGCCAAAGTCGTCTGGTCGTGATCGTTGACGGCGCATCTGAATTTGATGTGGCCCAAAGACCTGAGGGTCGGCTATCCAGCCTTCCATCGGATCAATTCGTGGACTTCCGATCAGCCAGTCGCGGTTGATCCAGGCCCAGGCGGCCTGTACCGCGCACAGCAGAGCGTCGAGCCTGTCACCCTTTGGATCTTCGGCAAGTTCGGCACATTTTGCAACGTCGGTAACCACGGCAATGCCGTATCGCGTCTTCAATTCGCCGGAGGTCAGCGCGTTCAGGATGCGGCATCGGGCGTCTTGATGCTCGGCCGTCTGCTCTTTTGGACTGTCGCGTTTGTAGGCATCTTTCGTAACTGAACGCGCGAGCACACCCGGATACGCCTCCACTACCGTACGATTGCAGTCGCCTTCCTGAAGCCCCGGCACCGCGACTCCGGAGGCGACCAGCCTGGGTGCGCCTTGAAAGAACATCTTCGCCACCGGCTGAAATTGGAGTTTCAGCGGAGAGAGTGCTCCAGCCAGTTCGTCCGTCCGGCGACGGGGTTCCATCTGTCCTTCGGGTCGGGCCCTCTTGTAGTCTTCGAGCACCGCCTCGAACCGCTCCTTGCCCAAGCTCTCGGCATGGAGCACGTATTCCTGCCATGCCGATGGCCAGTCCACATCATTCACGAACCGGCGCGGCAAACCGAACGGGAATTCAATGCCGGCGATCCAAGGTCCGGGCCTGGCCAGCATTTCCTCGAGCTGCGCAAATTCAGTCCAGGCGGTCGGCTCTCGTACATGCAGGTCGTTCCCGTCGAGTCGGCAATGTTGACAGGTGATCAGCTTCTTGCTGCCGGGACTGCTCGTGAAGTCGATGCCATAGATGTCCAATGTGGTTCTCCCTTTCGGTCGCAGACGCTCCTTGGCGCCCGCTCCGTGCCGGTACGCACGCCTGAGCGGAAGGGTGCGGAGCGGCAGGCTGCCACAAGTGCATCGATTCCGGCAGACAGTTGCGCTGAGGCAACTGGTGAATCCGTGGCAAGTGCAAGTAACGGAACTCAGCCGAACTCTGCCACCAGACTTGCCCGCCTCGACATTCATTGCCCGCCGCGAACGTGCCGTGCTACCTGTCTGAAAATACGGAGGCAGAGCAATGGCACAGAAGTCCGAGATCGAGTGGACAGATGCGACATGGAATCCAGTCACTGGCTGCACGAAGGTCGGGCCCGGCTGCGACAACTGCTACGCTGAGCGCTTCGCGGAGCGTTGGCGTGGCGTGGCCGGCCATCCTTACGAGCAGGGCTTCGACCTGAGGCTCTGGCCGTCACGGCTAGAGCAACCCGTCCGGTGGCGCGAGCCACGCATGATTTTTGTGAATTCGATGAGCGATCTGTTCCATAAGGAAATCGCGCGCACTTTCATCGACCGTGTATTCGATGTCATGGAGCGAGCCGACTGGCATGTCTTCCAGGTGCTGACCAAGCGGAGTTCCCTAATGAGAAACTACGTCAGGGCACGTTATGATGGGGAGCCCGTTCCGCGGCACATCTGGCTAGGCGTGTCTGTCGAGAATTCAGCTCACGTGAAGCGGATCTCTCACCTGAAGGACGTCAACTCGGAGGCGCGCTTCATATCCTTCGAACCGTTGCTCGGCAACGTGGGCGAAGTCGACCTGTCGAGAATCGCATGGGCAATTGTCGGTGGCGAAAGTGGCCCGAACGCCCGCCCCATGGAGGAGGATTGGGCCGTCTGGATCAAGCACTTATGCGATCGGGATGGTGTTGAGTTCTTCTTCAAGCAATGGGGCGGCCCGAGACCGAAATCCAACGGTCGGCTGCTCGAAGGGGAGGAATGGAACGGTTTCCCGTGGCAGATCGTTCCGGCCCCCATCCTCGAACGACTGACAATGTAGCGAACCGCTCCATGCCAAGAAGCTTGCAGTGGAAACGGAATGCGCCTCTGGCCAAAATCGAAGAACATAGTCGTCGAAAGCTGGGTGTGCTGCGCAAGACGCCAGTGGAAGCGAATTGAAGCGAATAAAGCATAACGAAATGCCCGGACAATTGACTGAAAGGAACGAAAGTGCCCTTTGAATGGCATCCTGACGACCCTCCACCATCCATAGAACCACATAGCTTGGCGAAACTGAAAGTCCTGCGCAGCTATCTTCGGGCGTATTTCGATAGATTGAACGTCCGTCCACAACGGGAGGAATTCAGGCTCGATCTTGTTGACGGATTCGCAGGCGGCGGACTTTTTCTGGACGGAGCCGCCGAGGTGTCGGGCACACCACTTGTCATGCTGGAGGAAGCCGATCAAGCGAACGTCAGGCTGAACATGAACCGAAGAAAGCAACTTCACATCAACTGCAAGTTGGGTGCGATTTCCGTATGGCGGATGACGATTTTTTAGTGCGCTGAAATCACAAGACATTTTCGAGGCCGATTGCGGCGACGGCCCCTGATTCAGCGGATTCCGCGAAAATTCGCCGTACGGGCCGCGACTTTTCCATTTCTGGTGGAGTCCTGCCCCTTTTCGGCAGGTGTGGTAGAGCGTTCCTGGTGCAAACCGTCAAAAACCCCGAAACGGGGCAAGAAAGGAACGCTCTGATGGAAAGCCTACATCCTGAATCCCCGATTGCCAACATCGACTGCGGAATCAAGCCAGTCGAGGCGGCCAGGGCCGGCCTGGCGAAGGCGGGCGTTGCCCTGATCGAGAGGGCCGCCGAGGTCGGCCTGGCCGAGAGCGTCGCTGCCCTGTACCGGGACGACCCGCTGGAAGCCGAGGGCGCGGTCCGCGACATGGTCTTCGGCATGGCCCGTTCGGTCCTGGCCGACGCGTTCGCGGCGCTGGACGACCACGGGCCGTCGCTGCAGGCCGACGACAGGACGTACCGGAAGGCCGAGGTCACGCCGGGCCGCGCGATGACGATGTTCGGCCCGGTCGACTTTTTCCGGTCGCGGTACCGTCCCTCGGGGACCGGCGCGTCCCTGGTTCCGGCCGAGGCCGTCCTTGGCCTGACGGCAGGCGGGCTGACGCCGGCTGCAGCGGGTCTGTCGATGTATCTGATGAGCAGCCTGACGGCCCGCGAGAGCGAGGATGCCTGGAAGAGGCTCTGCGGCGAGGGGCCTTCGACGGCGTCCTTGGTGCGGCTTTCCGGGGAGGCGGGAACCTGCATCGAGGCGTGTTCCGGCGCGCTTCTGAAAGATCTCCGGGAGCAGGAGGAAATGCCTGCGGAGGCCGTGTCGCTCCTTGTCTCGCTCGACGGCGTCATGATGCGCATGAACGCCGAGACGGCGGACGGAAAGGCAACGGACGCTGGTTGGCGCGAGGCGTCGTGCGGCGTCGTGGCGCTGGTCGATGCCGAGGGAAACACGCTGGAGAGCCGGTACGTCGGGCGTCTCCCGGAAGCCGGCAAGACGAGCCTGAAGTCGCAGCTGATGGCCGAGGCGTTCCACTGGCTGGACCTCAATCCGGACCTGAAGCTTGCGGCGGTCGCTGACGGCGCGAAAGACAACTGGCCGTTCCTGGACTCCCTGTGCCCCGACGTGACCCTCCTGGATTTTTGGCACGCGGCCCAGCATTTGAGTGCTGCGGTCGACGCCGCCTTCGGCACGGATACGGCAAGTGGCACGGGGTGGTTCGAGAAGTGGCGGCATGTCCTGCGCCACGACCCCAGGGGCGCCGGCAAGGTGATCGACGCGATGCGCCACCTGCTCAGGAAGGGGACGGGAGCCGAGGACATCCGGAAGGAGCTGGCCTATTTCCGCAGCAACCGCCGCCGCATGAACTACGCGGACGCCGCTGCCGCAGGCTTCGCGATCGGTTCCGGTGCCGTGGAATCCGCGAACAGGGTTCTCGTGACGGCCCGGATGAAGCGCTCAGGACAGAGCTGGGGACGCGACGGAGGCCAGGGCGTCCTGACCTTCCGGTCGCTTCTCAAGTCCGGACGCTTCGACCGGGCATGGGCCGCCGTGGCACCGTGCCTGAACCGCAGCGGTGCCTGGAAACCGCCGCAATGCGCCAATGACAACCGACCAGTCGTGCAAATCGCGCTCGCCGCGTGATTCGCCAGAAGAACGGAAGGGAATCAAAAGGTGAACCATACAAGAATCGCACCCGCAAGTTGCAAGTTCTATTTCGTGGACAAGGAAAGGGCGCACACGGACCATTTGCGAAAGGTCCTCAGAGAGCGTGGCCATGATGTGGAAGACAACAGGATAATTGTCAGAAACGGACTCTTTGAGAGCGAAATCGAGGGCATCCTTGCTTCGGTTCGACAGAGGCAGCCGCGTGCGGGACGTGCAATTTTCCTTCTCGACCAGAAAGGGTTTTCGCAGGTGGAGCTTGCACTCGTGGCCCGGATTTTCAGCGAGCTCCCCGCCGCCGAGGTAATACTCACGTTCGCGGCGGATGCCCTCGTCAATTTTCTGGGGCAATCTCTGGAAACTCCCCAAATGGTGTCGCCGCTCCAGTTGACGGAGTCGCAGCTTCATGACTTGGTCCAGCATAGGGACGGCAACGGTGGCAGGGCACTTTTGCAAAGAACGCTCCGCGGACACATTCGGACAGCAACCGGCGCAATCTACGATACGCCTTTCTTCATACGGCCGCGACAGTCGAGGCGGGCCTTGTGGTTTCTCCATCTCTCAAAGCATCCAACGGCGCGCGATGTGATGATTCAGCGGCATTGGGAATTTCAGAACACCTTCCAGCACTATGGCCCGGGGGATTTCGGCATGCTGGGCTGGGATGCGTTGAAAGACCCGAATGCTCTCCCTCTGTTCCAGTTCGGTGAACTCGACGAACAGCAGATGCTCACAGGTCTGCTGGAATCTCTTCCCAGCAAGCTGTTTGGCCTGTTGTCCGAACACCCTGTCACCATTGATGCCTTGCGGCACATGTTCGCAAATCAGACGGCAGCACGCTTCTCTGATCTGGATCTGATCATTTTGAAACTCGTTCGCGAAAGGGAGTTCGACATACTCAATCCGGAAGGCAAGGTGCGGTCGAGATCACTTCAGCGGCTGGCTTCCACGGATCGAGTGGCGCTCCCCTCCACGCTGCTGTTTCCTGAACTGTCCCGCCGATAACCGTCTGGTCATGCTCGGCATCTGGATTCTGCCGCGGGCCCGTGCCTTGCTGATCGTGCCCCGCCGGATTTGCCGGAGAGCGAATCCGCCGTTGGCTTCTCGATCGGACGACCACGCCCGCGCTTGAGTCTCTGCTCTTGTTCGCACTCATTTCATGCCCTTCCAGAATTTGCACGGCCTGCAGGTCATTGGCAGGTTGTCATTGGTTGCAGACCAGCCTTCCCTCCACGGCCTGATGTGGTCGCCTTCCATTTGCCCGACCAGTAAGTCTTGATCGCAGTCCGCAACTCTCCATCCTGAAGGTCGTAGGTTCAAATCCTACCTCCGCAACCAGCCTACCTTATTGAAAATAAGCCATATTGTCTTAGGTCCCAATTCCAAGTGCCGGGGTATGAACTGGCAATGGGACTCCTATGGGAATCACGAGAGATCCAAATTCTGGCTATCATCGGCGTCGATTGACCCTGATTTTCAAATATTGGGCCGCCCTTGGCGGCGCGTGGTACCCTATTTCCATTTTCAAGCCGTGATCCGCAAACCTAGCGAATCCGATCCGACAACCAGTGCTAGGCCCGGCCGATCTGAGGAGGTGAACAGCCGAAATGACCAGAGTTCCGTCATCTTGGCGTAGCCAAGGCAGCAGCGGGCCGAGCAACCGCTGAAGGAAAGCGAGGTGCCACCAGTACAGATCCACTGACGGGAAACGCAGGAGGCAACCCTGAGTTTCAAGATCACGACAAGAAACAGCAGTAAATGGCCGAAGTAAGTGACGGTGCTCAACGACGGAGCAGCGAGCGTCGATAGCATGATGGCGGGCGATTACGAGAAAGACCCTGAAACAAGGTTTGACTGCTACTTGGACCGGGTAAAGTCGGGGAACTACTGCACTTTATTAGCCAACGCAATCGACTGTCTTATTGATCTATTCTTTTGTGATTTACTAACACGGCGCCTGTTCTACCTTTATCCATAGCTCTCCTAAGTTAGTTTTTGTTATCGAGTCGCCAGCCTGTATACGAAAGCAGGAATCTTGCTCAGCCACTCCGATTTTATCTGGCCTCTGTCGTCTGAACATGATTCCTAAAAGTGTTCCATCTAGAGTGCGAAACACATTGCTCCAAATCGGAACATTCCGCTTTGGCCTGACCACTAAACTTGAACTTTCGCTTATCTCTTCCAAAGTAACACTCCATCCCTCAGTTTGGCTTGCTTGCCCTAGAAAAATCCATCCAGACACTTTGTTGTTCATTTTTGGTCTTGCATGATCAATGGCACTCTCCGAACGTGCTATCGAAGTCAAAGGATGAAACGACACAGTTGTATCCAAAGAGTATTCATTATAGTTATTTATGGACTGTATTGATACCATCACAATTAAAACTCCAAGTACCAATGGAATCACACCGGGCCTGCTAGTTTTAATATTAATTACGCCCGGAATAGCAAAAGCATAAGGCACATGTCGGCTAGGAATCATTGTCCAGATGAGTCCTGTAACTGCTATAATCATTCCAAACACCATGCCTGCTACCGTGATTGTAAGTGGATCCCGCCACGAAGAACCACTGACCTGTGTAATGTCAATAACTTGCGGAAGAGTAGTACGGGTCACTGGTATTTGACCAACATTCGCCGCGCCCGGATTTGGAAAATCCAAACTTGTTGATTGGCACGATCGCAGTACGCTTTCCAACACATTCGCTTCCTGTTTGTCAATTGTCAATCTATATTTTCTTCGAACATCAACTATTCGCTGTGCGAACCAACATTTATTTTTTTCCGGCAACCATTCAGTCGCATCAAATCCTCGTTTTTCCTTTCTATTTGTGATTTCAGATGTCAACGCAATATTGACTAAGTCACTAGCAAATGCTCTTCGTATCTCTATATTCTCTGCACATAGTCCACTTTCATGAGCTTCAGATAGAGAAACTATGTGGTCGATATCTAAATCACTGGATCTCATATAATACCTGAAGGAATAAGGATCGTATACCGAACCAAATGTGGCGACTACTTGAGGCTTAATGGATAATCCAGAAAAATAATAATCTTTTCGATCATATGGACTACAATTTTGTTCAGGAGCGACTATCAATCCACGCCAAGTATTTTGGGATGATGCCGATTCTTTTGGAAAAGAGGCAACAAAAAAAGATACAAAATAAATAAAAACTTTGACCAAGAAAGAGCAAAAAAAGAAGGTGGGCTTTTGTTCATAGGAGTTTATATCGTCGATAAACCGGCTGTTGTATCAATGACCATGGTAATCTTACGCATGACAGGTGAATGCTTGCACACTAATTCCATGTTACTATCCAAGGGACCGAATTGAAAGGGAAAATTTGAGCATTGGGTCAGTTTGGCGGTTGGCAATGCACAAGCTGACAGTGCCTTCGTGTCACGAACACATATGGCGACACGAAGAAGTGATTGGGTTCGATTGATGACGGAAGAGGATGCCTTTTCCAAAGCAGGCCGGCGGAAGTCCGACTCAGCCAATGCCTCGACTTTGGATCGGTGCGGCGGGATTAGGTGCCGGTCCACTCGGAAGCTGCCGTCTGGGGGCTCAGCACGTTCGGCGGCGATGTACTACGACCCTCAGGCCCGCAATCTGGACGTCACCGACCGGGGCGCGGCCTTCTTGGGCATCGGGATTCCCCTTGCGCGGCGGAGCGTGCTGCCCAAGGGGCATCTTGTTCGGCGCCGACGCCGGGAGCGGCGTGGAATCTCATGGGAATCTCTCGGCATCGAACGCCTGGCGTTCCCTGTCGGTGCGTGTCCGGCGACCGCGAACCGCCGCGCCATCGGCGACTGCGTCACGTCCGTGCGCGCTCCGGGTCCTTGTTGCCCGCCTGCATCCGTCCGCAGGGCGGCGATTCAGGACTTTCCCACGCTTCGGCTGAACTTTCGTGAGGCTGGCGAACGGATGCCGAATCTGCATGTTCTGGTCGGATTCCGTGACTGCGGAGCCGCCCGCGCGCCGAAGCGGGAACCGTTTCCGGCCCCGGATGATTCGTTTTCGATTTCTGGCGGCTTTCCGGCGGGTCCCGGACGCTGCGGCGTCTCAGGGCCGGGTCAGTGCGTCGAGGGCCTCGCGGCGGTCCAGCTGCAGCCGGCGCCGGGTTTCGGCGAGGCTCTCCGCCTCGCGGCGGTTGGCGAAGACCACCGCGAGCGCGATGTTGTTGAGGCTGGCCCGGT